>JBFHNV010000187.1:0-11836 GCA_041593595.1 Gammaproteobacteria bacterium | reverse complement strand
GCCTTCGCCCGCCACCGCCTCGGGGCCACTGGCGTGGCCCGGGCGCCGGCGCCCCGGGACGCGCGGGCCCGCGGCAACCTGGCCCATCGCATGATGCAGACCCTGTTCGCCGGGCTCGCGGACCACGCCGCCATCGCCGCGCTGGACGCGCCGGCCCGCGCCGCGCGGGCGCAGGAAGCCGCACGGGCAGCGGTGGACTGGGTGCTGCGGCGCCATCCGGGCGAGGTGCCGCGGGGCCTGGCGCAGAGCGAGCGCGAGCGGCTCGCGAGCCTGGCCGAGCGCTGGCTGGCCCGGGAGGCGGAGCGCGCACCGTTCCAGGTGGAGGCGGTGGAGCAGCGCCGGGTGGTGCGGGTCGGAGGCCTGCGCCTCGAGGTGCAGCTGGACCGGGTGGACCGGGTGGACGGGCGGCGGCTGCTGCTGGACTACAAGACCGGCCGCGCCGGGCGCGCCGGCTGGTTCGGGGAGCGCCCCGACGAGCCGCAGCTGCCTCTGTATGCACTGGCCCTGGACGCGGCGGGCGCCGCGTCGGCGCCGGTCACCGGGGTGGCGTTCGCACGCCTGCAGCGTGGCAGCGAGGGCTTCGAGGGGGTGGCGGAGGACGCGGCCTGGGCGCCAGGGCTCGTGCCGCTGGGTGCCGGCCGGGGCGGCGAGAAGGCGTTCCCGGACATGTCCGCCCTCAAGGCCCACTGGGCACGGGTGCTCACGGCGCTCGCGGAGGAGTTCGCCGCCGGCGAGGCCCGGGTGGACCCCAAGCCCCAGGCCTGCCGCCACTGCGACGTGGCGCCCCTGTGCCGGGTGGCGGAGGTGAGAGATGCCCCGGACCCGGACGCGGAGGACGCGCCTTGACCGTGCCCGGCGATGCCGGCGCCCGGGAACGGGCCCTGGATCCGGGGCGCTCGTTCATCGTCAAGGCCCCCGCCGGCTCCGGCAAGACCAGCCTGCTGGTGGCCCGCTACCTCCGGCTGCTGGCGGGCGCGGAGCGCCCGGAGGAGGTGGTGGCCATCACCTTCACCCGCAAGGCCACCGCGGAGATGCGCGCACGGGTGCTGGAGTCCCTCGCGGCGGCCCGCGGACCCGCGCCCGCTGATGCCCACGAGGCCCGCCTGCATGCCCTGGCGGCGGCGGTGGCGGCGCGGGATCGCACCCGGGACTGGGATCTGGAGGACAACCCGCAGCGTCTGGCCATTCACACCATCGACGCCCTGTGCGCGTCACTGGCCCGGCGACTGCCGGTGGTATCGGGTCTGGGCGGGCCCCTGGCTACCACCGAGGACCCCTCGCGGCTCTACCAGGGTGCCGCGCGGCGCACGCTGCTGCTACTGGACGACGCCCGCACGGGCGGCGCCGTGGCCCGGGTGCTGGACCACCTGGACGGCAACATGGCCGCCTTCGAGACGCTGCTGGCGGAGATGCTGGCGCGCCGGGACCAGTGGATGCGCTACCTGCGGCTGGACGAGCCTCGGGCCCGGCGGGAGGAGCTGGAGGCGGGCCTGCGCGCGGCGGTGGAGTCCGGGCTCGCCGCGGCGGTCGCGGCGCTGCCCGCGGCGCAGGCGGCGGAGCTGGCGCGGCTGGCGGTGTTCGCCGCGGGCCGCGCTGCCGCCATCGACGGCTTCGAGACCCTGGCGCCACTGGCGGGCCTCGCCGGTTTCCCGGGCGCCACCGCTTTGCACCTGCCCGCGTGGAAGGGCCTGGCGGAGCTGCTGCTGACGGCCGGCGGTACGCTGCGCAAGCAGCCCATGGGCAAGGTGTTCACCGCGCAGGAGACGCGCGCCGAGTACGACGCCATGCGCACGCTGCTGGCGGAGCTGGCCGCCGGGCCGGATCCGGCGCCCGCCCTGGCAACGGTGCGCGGGCTGCCGGCGCCTGCCTACGACGACACCCAGTGGGCGGTGCTCACGGATCTCTTCCAGGTGCTCGAGGTGGCGGTGGCGTCCCTGCGTCTGGAGTTCGCCGCCCAGGGCGCCTGCGACTTCACGGAGCAGGTCTTCTCCGCGTCCCTGGCGCTCGGCGAGGAGCACGCGCCCACGGACCTGGCCCTGGCGCTGGACTACCGCATCCGGCACCTGCTGGTGGACGAGTTCCAGGACACCTCCGCGTCGCACTTCGAGATCGTACGCAAGCTGACCGCCGGGTGGTCACCGGACGACGGCCGCAGCCTGTTCCTGGTGGGCGACCCCATGCAGTCCATCTACCGCTTCCGGGAGGCGGAGGTGGGCCTGTTCCTGGCCTGCTACCAGGGCGCACTGGACACGGTGGAGCTGACGCCCCTGGCGCTGGGCGCGAACTTCCGCTCCGCCGCCGGCGTGGTGGAGTGGGTGAACCGGGGATTCCCGGCGATCCTCCCGCCGCGGGATGACCCGGTACGCGCCGCTGCCGCCTACGAGCCTTCCGAGGCCACCCGGCCCGCGGATCCGGGCGACGCGGTGCAGGTGCACGCGGCGGTGGACGACGGGGCCGAAGGCGAGGGGCAGCGCGTGGCGGAGGCGGTGGCGCGCATCCGCGCGGAGGCGTTGGACCGGTCCATCGCCATCCTGCTGCGCGCCCGCGGCCACGGCGCGGCCATCATCGCCGCGCTGGAGGCACGCGGACTCGCCTGGCGGGGAGTGGATCTGCAGCCCCTGTCCGGCGTGCCCGCGGTGCAGGACCTGCACGCCCTGGCCTCGGCGCTGCTCCACCCGCTGGACCGGGTGAGCTGGCTGGCGGTCCTGCGTGCACCCTGGTGCGGGCTCACCCTGGACGACCTGGAGGCACTGGTGGCGGACGATGCGGGCGGCGCCCTCGCCCCGCGCCTCCAGGACGCCGCGACGCTGCGCCGGCTGTCCGCCGACGGCCGCGAGCGGCTCGCGCGAGTGGCGCCGGTGCTGGGCGAGGCGGCCACCCGGGCGGGACGCGAGCGGGTCGCGCCGCTCACGGCGCGCACCTGGCGGGCCCTGGGCGGGCCGGCGTGCCTCGGCGGCGCACGCCTGGAGGACGCACGCCGCTACCTAGCTCTGCTCGCCGGGCTCGAGGGCGAGACCGGGACCCCGGATCCCGACGAGCTGGCGCGCCGCACGGCGGCCCTGTTCGCGGCTCCGCGTCCGGGTGAGGTGGACGTGGAGATCATGACCATCCACAAGGCCAAGGGGCTCGAGTTCGACGAGGTGGTGCTGCCGGCGCTGCACCGGGTTCCGGGCCGGGAGTCGCCGTCCATGCTGGCCTGGTCGGAGACCGCCACCGCCGCCGGTGCGAGCCTGCTGCTGGCACCGCTGCCGCCGCCGGAGGGCGAGGATCACTCGCCCCTGCACCGCTTCGTGCGCGGCATCGAGCGGGACAAGCGCCGGCTGGAGACGGCGCGCCTGCTGTACGTGGCCTGCACCCGGGCACGCCACCGGCTGCACCTGTTCGGCGCCGTCGCCTGGAAGGACGGGGAGGATGCGCCGTCCCCGCCCCGGGGCGACAGCCTGCTGGCGCACCTGTGGCCGGCGGTGTCCACGCGGTTCCGCGACCTTCGCCCACCACCGCGGGCGCCCGCCCCGGCCCCGGCCGCGGAGCCCACGATCCGGCGCCTGCCCCTGGACTGGACGATGCCGTCGGCGCCGCCGTCGGTGGCAACGCCGCGGGCCGGCGTGGCGCCCGCGCCTTCCCGCGGGGTGGAGTTCTCCTGGGCGGGGCAGACCGCCCGCCACGTGGGTGTGGTGGCGCACGCCGCGCTGCGGCGTATCGCCGCCGAGGGTGCGGCAGGCCGGGACGAGGCGCGCCTGGCCGCCTCGCGCCCTGCCTGGCGGCGTGCGCTCGCGGCCCTGGGGGTGCCCCGCGAGGCGCTCGACGAGGCCCTGGAAGCGGTGGCGTGCGCGGTCGCGGCGACCCTGGCCGACGAGACGGGACGGTGGCTGCTGGACGGCTCTCATGCGGATGCGCGCAGCGAGTACGCCCTCACGGGCCTGGTGGGCGGCGCCCTGGTGAGCGGCGTGCTGGACCGCACCTTCGTTGACGTGCAGGGCACGCGCTGGATCGTGGACTACAAGACCGGCAGCCACGGCGGCGGCGGGCTCGCGGAGTTCCTGGACCGGGAGCAGGCGCGCTACCGCGGGCAGCTGGAGCGCTACGCTTGCCTCATGCACGCCCTCGAGCCCCGCCCCATCCGGCTCGCCCTGTACTTTCCCGCCGCGTCCGCGTGGCGCGCGTGGGACTTCGAGCCCGCGGCATGAGCACGGGCGCCCCGAAGCTGGTGATGCTGGCGATGCTGGCCGCTCTCGCCGGTGCCGTCGCGGCGGACGCCGGCGCGCCGGACCCGGCGCTCGCGGAAGCGCGGCGGCTGCTGGAGCAGGGTCGCACGGAGCAGGCGCGGGCGGCGTTCCGCGCCCTGGCCGCGAGCGGCGACGCCCATGCCCAGGATGTTCTGGCGGCCATGGTGCTGGAGGGGGTCGGCGGTCCCGCGGACCGGCCCGGGGCCATGGGCTGGTACTGCATGCTGGCCCACCAGCCGGCCGGCGGGCGGCCGGTGGTGCGTGCCCTGTGGGTGCTGGCGGAGTACTACCGCACCGGCGGCGGCCTGCCGGGGCGGCGCTACAACCAGGGCCGCCCGGACCGGGAGGACCCGGTGCGCGCCTACTTCTGGTTCCGGCTGATGGCGGACCAGGCCGCGCACTACGAGCAGGTGCTGGAGGACGGCGTGCGCCTCGGGCGGCTCGGCAGCCGGGAGGTGGCGCGCCAGCTCTACGAGGGCGAGCGCCAGCAGGTGGACCGGCGCCTGGAACGCTGGTCGCCGACGCCGGCGCCGGAGCGGCCGGAGACCTGTCTGGAGCTGCCCCGCAACTGATCGGCAGTGGCACGCGTGCCCCGCGGTGGTGCATCGGGCGCGCGGGCGCACCCGAACGGTGCGCCTGTCCCGGTGCCATCCCGGTCCCACCATGAAACATCAGTCAGTTGCACGACGACCGCAGCGGCATGCTTCCTGCATCCCATGCCCCGTTATGGGGATCACCTGGGGGACGAGGGAATGGAAACGCTGCAAAGCGGTGCCGACACGCTGTTCGTGCTGCTGGGGGCCGTCATGGTGCTGGCCATGCACTCGGGCTTCGCCTTCCTGGAAGTGGGCACGGTGCGTCACAAGAACCAGGTCAACGCCCTGGTGAAGATCCTCTGCGACTTCTCCATTTCCACCATCGCCTACTTCTTCATCGGCTACGGCGTGGCCTACGGGGTGGACTTCCTGCGCGGCGCCGAGGTGTTCACCGAGCGCAACGGCTACGAGCTGGTGAAGTTCTTCTTCCTGCTTACCTTCGCCGCCGCGATCCCCGCCATCATCTCCGGCGGCATCGCCGAGCGTGCGCGCTTCTATCCCCAGCTGGCGGCCTCGGCGGTGCTGGTGGCGCTGGTGTACCCGTTCTTCGAGGGCATCACCTGGAACGGCAACTACGGCATCCAGGGCTGGATCGAGGCCACCTTCGGCGCCGCCTTCCACGACTTCGCGGGCTCCATCGTGGTGCATGCGGTGGGTGGCTGGCTCGGGCTCGCCGCGGTGCTGCTGCTGGGGGCGCGCCAGGGCCGCTACGGCAAGGACGGCCGGGTGGCCCCGTCGCACCCGCCGTCGAGCATTCCCTTCCTGGCCCTGGGCGCGTGGGTGCTCACGGTCGGCTGGTTCGGCTTCAACGTGATGTCGGCCCAGTCCGTGGGCGGCATCAGCGGGCTGGTGGCGGTGAACTCGCTGATGGCCATGGTGGGCGGGGTGCTGGCGGCGCTCGCCGCCGGGCGCAACGACCCGGGCTTCGTGCACAACGGCCCGCTCGCCGGCCTGGTGGCGGTGTGCGCAGGCTCCGACGTGATGCACCCGCTGGGCGCGCTGGTCACCGGCGCGGTAGCGGGCGTGATCTTCGTCGTCACCTTCACCCTGGCCCAGAACCGCTGGCGCATCGACGACGTACTGGGCGTATGGCCGCTGCACGGCCTGTGCGGCGCCTGGGGCGGTATCGCCTGCGGTGTGTTCGGCACCCGGGCGCTGGGCGGGCTCGGCGGTGTGAGCTTGATGGCCCAGGTGGCGGGCACGCTGCTGGGGATCGCCGTTGCGCTGATGGGCGGCTTCCTGGTGTACGGCGCGCTCAAGGCCGTCGTCGGCCTGCGCCTGGACGAGGAGCAGGAGTACCAGGGCGCGGATCTCGCGATGCACCGCATCAGCGCCAATCCGCCGAGCTGAATCACTGCCCAGAACCCCGGATCACGAAATGCCTGTAACAGCATTCCGAACGGCCATGAGGCGGGCCAGCGCAGGGCGAACTGTTTCGCGCCTGCTCCGAGTGCGGGGACGGTCCTGCCGCTGGCCGTGAGGCCGCGCCGTGTGGGCGTGTACCCGCGCCCGGCACTGGCACCGGAGGGCGCGACGGGGTAGCTTGGACGGCCGGATCCGCCCGAGTGCCATGGCCCGCAAGCTCTACATCCGCACCTTCGGCTGTCAGATGAACGAGTACGACTCGGCGCGCACCGCCGACCTGCTCGCGCGCAGCCACGGGCTCGAGCGCACCGACGACCCGGAGCAGGCCGACGTGCTGCTGGTGAACACCTGCTCCGTGCGCGAGAAGGCTGCGGAGAAGCTGTTCTCCGAGATCGGGCGCTGGAAGGAGTACAAGCGGCGCCGCCCGGAGGTGGTGATCGGCGTGGGCGGCTGCGTGGCGAGCCAGGAGGGCGCTGCAATCCAGTCGCGCGCCCCCTACGTGGATCTCGTGTACGGGCCGCAGACCCTGCACCGGGTGCCGGAGATGCTGTCGGCGGCCCACGGCGGCAAGCGCGCGGTAGACGTGAGCTTCCCCGAGATCGAGAAGTTCGATCGCCTGCCCGAGCCGCGCGCGGAGGGGCCCACCGCCTTCGTGTCCATCATGGAGGGCTGCAGCAAGTACTGCTCCTTCTGCGTGGTGCCCTATACCCGCGGCGAGGAATTCAGCCGCCCCTTCGACGACGTCATCGAGGAGGTGGTGGATCTCGCGGAGCAGGGTGTGCGCGAGGTGACGTTCCTCGGCCAGAACGTGAACGCATATCGCGGGGCCCTGCACGGCGGTGGCACCTGCGATCTCGCCGAGCTCATCCGCTACGCCGCGGAGGTGGACGGGATCGGTCGCATCCGATTCACCACCTCGCACCCGCAGGAGTTCTCCGATGCGCTGGTGGAGGTGTACGGTGACGTGCCGGAGCTCGTGAGCCACCTGCACCTGCCGGTGCAGAGCGGCAGCGACCGCGTCCTCGCGCGCATGAAGCGCGGCTACCGCGCGCAAGACTACGTGGCGAAGGTGCAGCGCCTGCGCGCGGTGCGTCCTGAAATATCCCTGTCATCCGACTTCATCGTCGGGTTCCCCGGCGAGACCGACGCGGACTTCGAGGACACCCTGCGCCTCATCGACCGGGTCCGGTTCGACACGTCGTTCAGCTTCGTCTACAGCGCGCGGCCCGGAACGCCGGCGGCGGACTTCGTCGACGAGGTGCCCTTCGTGCGCAAGAAGGCACGTCTCGCCCGGCTGCAGGCGCGCATCGACGAGCTGGCCGCCGCAGTGAGCGTGTCGATGGTGGACAGCGTGCAGCGCGTGCTGGTGGACAGGCCCTCCAGGAAGGACCCACGCCAGATGAGCGGGCGCACGGAGAACAATCGCGTGGTGAACTTCGACGGCGACGCGGACCTCCTCGGGCGATTCGTGGACGTGCGCATCACCGAGGCGCTCCCCAACAGCCTGCGCGGCACCCTGCTCACGGCGCCGCCGCGGGCGGTGGCCTGAGCGGGCGGGCACGCCTAAGCTAGCCGTCGAGACCCTCCCCGACCCCCGATTGAGCGCCGAGACGCAAACCTCCGAGGGCCGTGACCTGCGCCTGGAGCCGGCGGACAACCTCCGTCTGGCCAACCTGTGTGGGCCGCTCAACCAGCATCTGCACCAGCTCGAGCGGCGGCTGAACGTGTCCATCGCCAACCGCGGCAACGCGTTCCGGGTCACCGGCGAGGCGCAGCCGGCGCTCGCGGCGAGCGAGCTTCTGAAGCGGATGTATGCGGTCACCGAGGACGAGGCGCTCACGGCGGAACGGGTGCACCTGTTCCTGCAGGAGTCCGGCATCGAGGATCTCCTGGGCGGCCCTGGCGACGGTGCCGGGGAGGACGAGCCGCTGGTGCGGGTGCGCCGCGGCTACATCCGCGGCCGCGGCGCCAACCAGAAGCGCTACATCCGGGCCATCCAGGCGCACGACATCAACTTCGGCATCGGCCCCGCGGGCACCGGCAAGACCTACCTGGCGGTGGCCTGCGCGGTGGAGGCGCTCGAGAGCGAGAGCGCGCGGCGCGTGGTGCTGGTGCGCCCGGCGGTGGAGGCGGGCGAGCGGCTGGGCTTCCTGCCCGGCGATCTCGCGCAGAAGGTGGATCCCTATCTGCGCCCCCTCTACGACGCGCTTTACGAGATGCTCGGCTTCGAGCGGGTGGCGAAGCTCATCGAGCGCAGCATCATCGAGATCGCGCCACTCGCCTACATGCGCGGGCGCACCCTGAACGAGAGCTTCATCATCCTGGACGAGGCGCAGAACACGTCCATGGAGCAGATGAAGATGTTCCTCACCCGCATCGGTTTCGGCTCCACCGCGGTGGTCACCGGGGACGTCACCCAGATCGATCTGCCGAAGGGGCAGCGCTCGGGCCTGGTGCACGTGGCCAAGGTGCTCGAGCGCGTGGACGGCATCAGCTTCACCTGGTTCGAGTCCAAGGACGTGGTGCGCCACCCGCTGGTCAAGCGCATCCTCGACGCCTACGCGGCCCACGAGGGCGGCGAGGCATCGTGAGATTCCACAGGAGGCATCGTGACGATTCACGTCGTGGCATCGTGAAATCTCACGTCGTGGACTGGTGAAGCTGCGCGTGGACGTGCAGCGTGCGAGCGACGAGCCGCGGGCACCTGCGGCTGCGGCGGTGCGCCGCTGGGCCGCCGCGGCGGCCCGCGCCGCCGGCGGGGCGGGATTTGCGGAGGTGAGCGTGCGCCTCGTGGACGAGGACGAGGGCGCGGACCTCAACGGTGCCTATCGTGGCCGCGCCGGCGCGACCAACGTGCTGTCGTTCCCGTTCGACGCGGCGGAGCGCACCGATCCGCCGCTGCTGGGCGACGTGGTGGTGTGCGCGCCGGTGGTGGTGCGCGAGGCGGCCGCGCAGGGCAAGGACGCCGACGCGCACTTCGCCCACATGGTGGTGCACGGCGTGCTGCACCTGCTCGGCCACGAGCACGGCGACGACGCACGCGCCGCGGTCATGGAGGACGTGGAACGCAGGGTGCTCGGGGAGCTGGGCTATCCCGATCCCTATGCCGAGCGTGTGGACGCGCTGCCGTGAGCGACGAGCGCGCCGGGAAATCCTGGCTCGACCGGCTGGGTCAGGCATTCTCGGGAGAGCCCCAGGACCGTGACGAGCTCACCGAGGTGCTGCGCGACGCGGAGCGCCGCGGCCTCATCGACACCGACGTGCTGGCCATCCTCGAGGGCGCCCTGCACGTGAGCGAGCTGCAGGTGCGCGACATCATGATCCCGCGCTCGCAGATGGTGGTGGTTCGCGCGGACGCGCCGCCGGAGGAGTTCGTGAGCGTGGTGGTGGAGTCCGGGCACTCGCGCTTCCCGGTGGTGGGCGACAGCCGCGACGAGGTGGAGGGGATCCTGCTCGCCAAGGACCTGCTTCCCTACTTCGCCGCGGAGGGCGACCGCAATCTGGATCTCGACGACGTCATGCGCCCGGTGGTGTACATCCCGGAGAGCAAGCGTCTCAACATGCTGCTCGCCGAGTTCCGCGCCAACCGCAACCACATGGCCATCGTGGTGGACGAGTACGGCGGGGTGGCGGGCCTCGTGACCATCGAGGACGTGCTCGAGCAGATCGTGGGCGAGATCGACGACGAGCACGATGCGGAGGAGGAGCGCTATATCCGGCGCCTCGACAGCGGCGAGTTCACGGTCAAGGCCCTCACGCCCATCGAGGACTTCAACGAGTACTTCGACACGTCGTTCAGTGACGAGGAGTTCGATACCGTCGCGGGGCTGGTGATCAAGGCGTTCGGCCACCTGCCCAAGCGCGGCGAGGCCAAGGACGTGGACGGCATGCACTTCCGCGTGCTGCGTGCCGACCAGCGCCGGGTGCACCTGCTGCGGGTGACTCCCAGGGCGCTCGTCGAGGATTGACCGCACACGGCGCCGTGGCGCCCGCGCCCTGGATCGAGGGCTGGCGGGGCGACCTGCTGGCCGCGGCCGGCGGGTTCGCGCTGCCGTTCTCGTTCTCGCCGTTCTTCGCGTGGCCGCTCGCGCCCCTGTCGGTGACCGCGCTGTTCCTGGCCTGGTCCCACGCGCGGGCGGGTCGCGCCCTGTGGCGTGGCTGGCTGCACGGCGTGGCGTCCTTCGGCGCGGGCGTGACGTGGATCGTCGAGAGCTTCCAGTTCAGCCACATCGCGCTGCCACCGGCGCTCGCCCTCACCGTGGCCTTCGTCGCCTTCCTCGCCCTGTACCCGGCGCTGGTGGGTGCGCTGCTCGCGCGCTTCACCCCGGGCGTGCCGGCGGCCCTGCGCGTCCTCGGCGTGTTTCCCGCCGCCTGGGTGCTGGGCGAGTGGCTACGAGGCTGGCTGCTCACCGGCTTCACCTGGCTGCAGCTCGGCTACGCCCAGGTGGACGGCCCGCTGGCGGGACTGCTCCCGCTCACCGGAGTGTACGGCGCCGGATTCGCGTCGGCGGTGGTGGCCGGCGCGCTGGCGTGGCTGGTGCTGTGCCCGGCGGCACGCTCCGCGGCGGCGCTGGCCATTGCGGCGGCGGGGTTCGCGCTGCTCGCGGCGCTGGGTGCGCGGGAGTGGACGCGGCCGGCCGGCGCGCCGCTTCGGGTGGCGCTGGTCCAGGGTAACGTGCCCCAGGATCAGAAATGGCTCCCGGAGATGCGCGCGCCGACCCTCGAGCGCTACATGAAGCTCACGGCGCCGCACCTGGGCGCGGCGCTGGTGGTGTGGCCCGAGACGGCGCTGCCCGGGGAGCGCCGGGGCATGACCCCCTTCATCGAGCACCTGGACGCGGTGGCGGCCCGGGCCGGCAGCGCGGTGCTGTTCGGCGTGCCGGAGTACACCGGCGACCCGCCACGGGCGTACAACAACGTGCTGCTGGTCGGGACCGCCAGGGGCGAGTACCGCAAGCGCCACCTGGTCCCCTTCGGCGAGTACCTGCCCCTGGATGCCCTGCTGAGGCCCTTCACCCGGGCCGTCGGGATCCCCGTGGCGGATTTCGCCGCCGGCCCGGACCGCCAGCCGCCGCTGCGGGTGGGAGACCTGCGACTCGCGGCCTACATCTGCTACGAGATCGCCTTCGGCAACGAGGTGATCCGGGCGTTGCCGGAGGCGGCGCTGCTGGTGACGGTGAGCAACGACGCCTGGTTCGGCGACAGCATCGGCCCCCACCAGCACCTGCAGATGGCACGGGCCCGGGCGCTGGAGACCGGCCGGGACCTGCTGCGCGCCACCAACACGGGCATCACCGCGCTGGTGGACGCCCGCGGGCAGGTCCGAGGCCGGCTGCCCCAGTTCCAGGCCGGGGCGCTGGCGGGCGAGGCGGTCCCGCGCACCGGCGCCACGCCCTATGTGCGGGCGGGTGACTGGCCAGCACTGGCAGCGTGCCTGGCGCTGCTCGCCGCGGGCGGCGTGTCGGCGCGGAGACAGGGGCGCCCGTGAGTCTCCACGGCAGGCACCTGGTGGGTGTCGACGCGCGTCGGTCAGCGTCGCGCTGCTCCCGGCGGCGGGCTGCGCGGGGGTGCCTGCGCCGCCGGATGCGACCGGGGCCGGCCCCTCGCCGCTGCCGGTGGACGCCCTGGGGGGTCCCGGACCCGGACCCG
>JBFHNV010000186.1:0-11890 GCA_041593595.1 Gammaproteobacteria bacterium | reverse complement strand
GCGCGGCGTGCGCCTGTGCCGCGAGGCAGGCATCAAGGTGGGCCTTCGCTTCACGCTCACCGAGGACAACGCCCGCGACCTGCCGGCGCTGCTCGATCTCATGCGCCGCGAGCAGGTGGACAAGTTCTACCTCTCGCACCTGAACTACGCCGGACGCGGCAACCGCAACCGCCGCGCCGACGCCGCCCACGCGGTCACCCGCCAGGCCATGGACCTGCTCTTCGAGGCCTGCTGGGCGGACGTCACCGCCGGCGTCGCACGGGACTACGTCACCGGCAACAACGACGCCGACGGCGTGTACCTGCTGCACTGGGCTGCGCGGCGCCACCCGGAGCGGGTGGCGAACCTGCGCGCGCATCTCGCCCGCTGGGGCGGCAACCAGTCCGGGCGCTGGATCGCCAACATCGACAACGAGGGGCGGGTGCACCCGGACACCTTCTGGTGGCACCACACCCTCGGCAACGTCAAGGAGCGCCCCTTCTCCGCCATCTGGGAGGATCGCTCCGACCCGGTGCTGGACGGGCTCAAGCGCGCCCCGCGCCCGCTGCAGGGTCGCTGCGGCGCGTGCCGTTACCTCGACGTGTGTGGCGGCAACACCCGGGTGCGGGCCTACCAGACCACCGGCAACCTGTGGGCCGAGGATCCGGGCTGCTACCTGGATGACGTGGAGATCGGCCTCGCGCCCGCCCACGCGGGTACGGCGATGGACGACGGGCCCGCCCCGGCGGACCGGGAGACGGGCGCTGCGCCTGTTGCGGCAGGCGCGGAGACGGGCGCCGTGCCTGCCGCCGCCGGGCACCGCGGCGCGATCCCCGCGGCGATCGCCGACCGGCCGTGACGCCGTGAGCGCGCCGTTCGCGCACCGCCGCGCCGCGGCGGCGACGTCGGGTGCCCGCACGGGCGTGGCGTCGCTCCTGGCCATGTCCCTGTGGACCGTGACGGTGCCTGCGAACGCCGCGGGTCCGGAGGCCACGCACCTCTACGCGCGGCACTGCGCCGCCTGCCACGGGGCGGATCGCCTGGGCGGCACCGGGCCCGCGCTGCTGCCGGAGAACCTGGGCCGGCTGAAGCCCGAGCGTGCCGTCGCCGCGGTGACCGACGGGCTGCCGGCCACCCAGATGCCGGCCTTCGGCGGCAGCCTCACCCCCGCCGAGATCGAGGCGGTGGTGGCCCACGTGTACACGCCGCTGGCCACCCTCCCGGTCTGGGGCGAGGCGGAGATCGCGGCGAGCCGGATCATCCACCGGGCCGTGCAGGCGGACGCGAAGCCTGCCCACGACGCGGATCCGTTGAACCTGTTCCTGGTGGTGGAGTCAGGCGACCACCACGTGAGCGTGCTGGACGGGGATCGCCTGGAGCCCATCCACCGCTTCAAGTCCCGCTATGCCCTGCACGGCGGTCCGAAGTTCACGCCCGACGGGCGCTTCGCCTTCCTGGCGTCCCGCGACGGCTGGGTGTCGAAGTTCGATCTGCGCACGCTCGCGACCGTGTCGGAGGTGCGCGCCGGCATCAACACCCGCAACCTGGCGGTGTCCGGCGACGGGCGCTACGTGATGGTGGCCAACTACCTGCCTCACACCCTGGTGGTGCTGGACGCCGCCGATCTGTCGCTGCTCCAGGTCATCCCGGTGGGCGACGGCCACGGCGCCACCTCCCGGGTGAGTGCCGTGTACGACGCGGCGCCACGCCAGAGCTTCATCGCGGCGCTCAAGGACATCCCCGAGGTGTGGGAGATCCAGTACGCGGACGAGCCCCAGTACTACGGCAAGGTGCACGACTGGCGGGTGGAGGGGCCGCCGGCGATCACCGAGCGCTTCCCGGTGCGGCGCATCAGGCTTCAGGACTACCTGGACGACTTCTTCTTCGACCCGCCCTACCACAACCTCATCGGCGCGGCGCGCAACGGGAACAACGGCCAGGTGGTGAGCCTGCTGGTGGGGCGCAAGGTGGCCGAGATCGATCTCACCGGGCTGCCGCACCTGGGATCCGGCATCACCTGGGACTGGCAGGGCCGCCCGGTGCTGGCGACGCCGAACCTGAAGAAGGCCGAGATCACCGTCATCGAGCTGGGCACCTGGAAGGTGGTCAAGCGCATCCCGACGCTGGGCCCCGGGTTCTTCATGCGCAGCCACGACGCCAGCCCCTACGCCTTCGCAGACGTGTTCTTCGGCGAGCACCGCGACGCGGTGCACGTCATCGACAAGGCCAGCCTGGAAATCGTGCAGACCCTGCGCCCGGCACCGGGCAAGACCGCCGCCCACGCGGAGTTCACCCGCGACGGCCGCTACGCCCTGGTGAGCGTGTGGGACATGGACGGCGCCCTGGTGGTCTACGACGCGACCACGCTGACCGAGGTCAAGCGCCTGCCCATGGTCAAGCCCTCGGGCAAGTACAACGTCTGGAACAAGATCACCCGCGAGCGCGGCACCAGCCATTGACGCGACGGGTTTGACGTTTGTCGCGGGACTCCGGGCGGTTCTTCTACCGCGGAGACGCAGAGCACGCCGAAGCGGACCCCTGAATCACGGGAAGGAGCTCAGATCTACCGAGGAGCAGCCGAAGGGTGACGCAAGGTGAAGGCGAGGCCGGTGAGGGCGGTGAGCAGCACCAGCGCGTTGGCCTGGTGCAGGGCCGCCAGGGACACGGGCACGTGGGCCAGGAGGGTGGCGACGCCGAGGCCCACCTGGGCGAGCGCCGCGGCGGCGGCGCCGTGGGCCCAGCGGCGCACGGGCGGCGCCGTGTCGCCGCGCAGGCAGGCGAGCCACAGGGCGATGACGCCGGCGAACAGCAGCATCGCCAGCACCCGGTGGTCGAACTGCACCGTGGTCACGTTCTCGAACAGGTTGCGCCACCCGGGCTCCAGCGCCCACAGGTCCGGCGGCAGCCAGTGCCCGCTCATGGTGGGGAAGGTGTTGTGCACCAGCCCCGCGTGCAGGCCTGCCACGAAGCCGCCGGAGAGCACGGTGACGAAGGCGAGGGCGAGCAGCGCCAGGGCGGGTCGCGCGAGCCTCGCGGGTTCCCCACGCGGCGCACCGGCGGGCGCGCGCAGCACGTCCAGCGCCGTCCACAGCATCCACACGTACAGCGCCACCGCCAGCGCCAGGTGGGCGGTGAGGCGGTAGGGGCTCACCCACGGCACGTCCACGAGCCCGCTCTTCACCATCCACCAGCCCAGCAGCCCCTGGGCGCCGCCGAGCACGAACATGAGCGCCAGGCGCGGCACCCGCCGCGGCTCCACCCGTCGCCGCGCCAGCAGCCACAGCAGCGGCAGCGCGAAGGCGAGGCCGATGGCGCGCCCCAGCATGCGGTGGGCGTACTCGAACCAGAAGATGCGCTTGAAGCCCTCCAGGGACATGCCGGCGTTCTTGTGCAGGTACTCAGGCGACGCCCTGTACAGGGCGAACTCCTCGGCCCACTCGGCGTCGTTCATCGGCGGCACCACGCCGTGCACGGGCTTCCAGGTGACCATGGACAGGCCCGAGCCGGTGAGCCGCGTGACCCCGCCCAGGGACACCATGGCGGCCACCAGGGCGCAGCACAGCAGCAGCCAGCCGGCCACCACCCTGCGGGCGCGGGCACTGGCGGCGGTGGAGTGCACGCCGCCCGGGGCGGCCGGTGCCTGTTCGGCGACGGCGCTCATGATGCGTGTCTCCTCAGTGACCCAGCCGCCGGTGCAGGCGTGCGTCGAAGGTGCGGAAGTGCACCGCGAACCAGTCCCCCACGCGCCGCGCGAATTCGGCCACGTCGATCCAGCGCCCGGACTCGTAGTCGTCCATGAGATCGCGCAGCTCATCCAGCAGGCGGTCGTGGTCGCCCTTGTGATCGCGGTACTCGGGATAGCGCGCGTCGCGCATCAGGCGCTCCTCGAGGGCGAAGTGGGCGTTGATGGCCGCGAGGATGTCGCCCAGGAGATCCGGCACCGCGGGCCGCGCGTCGCCGTCGATGAGAGCCGGCTCGAGCTGGTTGATGAGACCGATGAGCTCACGGTGCTCGTGGTCCACGTCCGGGACCCCCGTCTCGTACTCCTTGCGCCAGTCCACCAGCGTCATTGCGGAACCCTACCTACAGCACCCGGAAGCCGCCCGCCTGGGCTCGGAACTCGAGCAGCCGGCTGTCTCCGGCGCTCAGCTCCACCTGGAGGTCGTCCTCGTGGTCGAAGCCCTCGGCGCGGCGCGTGTCGCGAAGGCGCGCGGTGACCCGGTGGCGACCCGGCGCCACGGCGAGGCGCGCGTACACGGTGGACGCGCCGTCGCCGGCAAGTCCCGAGGGAGGCAGCACACGGTCCAGCATCACCACACCGTCCACCGCCACCTGCACCCGCAGGGGGACCCGCTCGCGGGCGCAGTCCAGGGGCCGGCGCATGTTGGGCGCCATGGCGGCGATCTCCTCCGGGGTGTAGCGCCGGCACGGCTCCACGCGCTCACCCGCGTGGCTGAAGCTCACCCGCAGCAGGGCGAGGGACGGATCCACCGGGGTGTAGCTGGGCGCCGAGGACAGCCAGCCCACCAGGGCGACGAAGGCCCCGTACACGAGCACCTGCAGCGCGCCGGCCCCGACGCTACCCACGGCCCACCGCCTCCCGTTCCGCGCCAGCGGCGCCCGCAGCGGCGGTCGCGGGCCGCGACCGCGCCGCCGCCACCAGACGGGCGCGGAACGCCGCCAGCGCCCGGGCCGTGCCGGCACCCCGGTGCCGGCCGCCGAAGTACAGGCACAGCCGCTCCCGGGGCACCCGCTCGCGGAGGTAGGGATCCCGCTCGCGGTCGATGCGCTCGCGGGTCCAGCGGATCCCCAGGCGATCCCGGCACGCGCCCTCGGCGCAGCCGGTGAGGAACACGCCGTCCACGTGGCCGCGCATGATCATCAGGTCCAGGAACGGCGGCGGCAGCATGCCCGCGCAGGGCAGCTCCAGCACCGCCACCCCGTCCCCGGAGAGCGGCGCGAGGGCGGCGCCGTGGCGGCAGCCGAAGGCCAGCACCCGGGCATCGCCCTCGAGTGCCGCGGCGGCGGCCTGGCAGCGGGTGCGCAGCGCCGCCATCGTCAGCTCCGGCAGCTCCACCCCGGCCACCAGCGCGCGGCGCCGGCTGAACGGCGTGGCGGTGGGACAGGCGCCGACGCAGATCCCGCAGCTCACGCACAGCTCCGGACTGACCACCGCCTCCTGCGCGAATGGGCGCCCGTCGCTGCGCGGCTGCATGACGATGGCGCCGTAGGGGCAGTCGGTGGCGCAGCGCGCGCAGCCGTTGCACTCGTCCAGGTGCACTTCCGCCACCGGCTGCCTGCGCTGCGGCGGCAGCCACGGGGCGAGCACCATCAGGATCGTCACCGCACCGGTGGCGATCCACACGGCGAGACCGCCGTAGTGGTCCTGCAACGGCAGCGGTGCCAGATAGAACCAGTCGAGGCCCACCGGCCCCGGCACCCGCGCGAGATCTGCCGGCGCCTGGCTGAGTGCGGGCTTCGCGAAGGACAGCACCAGCAGCGCCGCCAGCGCGCCGAGGGCGAGCCGCCGGGGCGGGTTCACCCCGGGACGGCTGTGGCGCTGGATGTGCACCCACATGCCGAACAGCAGCACCAGCGGCACGGCGATGTGAATGAAGGACATGAGCGTGAAGAAGCGCCCGCTCAAGGTGCTCTCGTGCACGAAGTTGTGGGCGATGGGCTGGCCGAACAGCCCCAGCGCGTCCAGCCACTCGCTGGTGGCCAGGGCCACGTACTGGGCCAGGCGATCCCACACCACCCAGTAGCCGCTGATCCCGGCGGCGAAGATGAGCCACAGCAGCACCACCCCCGTCACCCAGGCGAACCAGCGCGGGCCACGCATGCGGTCCAGGGCCCACTCCCGAACCAGGTGCAGCAGCACCACCACCACCAGCGCGTCGGAGGCGTAGCGGTGGAGGCTGCGCATGACGCCGCCGGCGAACCACTG
The DNA here is from genome assembly GCA_041593595.1 of Gammaproteobacteria bacterium. GTDB lineage: Bacteria > Pseudomonadota > Gammaproteobacteria > HK1 > HK1 > JBFHNV01. Next base: position 5,964 of record JBFHNV010000186.1, on the reverse strand, counting down.
GTCGTGGGTGATGCGTTCCACCGACGCGTAGGCCTCGGTGACGCCGGTGTCGAAGAACACGTACAGGTAGATGCCGCTCACCGCGACGATCCAGTAGCAGAACCAGCCGAGCGCGCCGAGCTGGTGCAGCGGGTTGGCGTGGGGACCGAAGGCCGCGTCCAGCACGGCCTCGACACGGTCGAACAGGCTGCGAAGCGCGCGTCTCGCGGCGCCGGCCCGGGGCAGCGCAGTGGCGGCGGCCTCCTCCACGTCAGCCCGCGGGGCGGCCGCCGCTGTCGCCCCAGGAGCGCACGATGAACACCGCCACGCCACCCAGGCACAGGATGCCGGTGAAGGCGGCCACGAACACCGAGTAGTCGAAGCGGTAGCGGTCCGCGGACGGGTCGTAGACGGTGCACAGGAACCTGAGCCCGTTGACCCAGCCGTCGATGGAGGTGCCGCTGGCGGCAGTGCCGAACACCAGCTCCTTGAGCGGCTCCACCAGGGCCGGCGTCGGGAAGCCGTCACCCGGCACCTGGCGGTAGATGCGCCCGGCGGCGTCCACCACGGTGGTCTGGGTCACGTGGTCGAAGCCCCGCGGCGAGGTCACGTAGCTGAAGCCCACCTCGTCGGCCAGCTTCGCGGCGGTGGCGGGATCGGCGCTCAGCACCTGCCAGTACGGGCCGCCGATGCCCTGCTGCCTCGCGTAGGCCGCCATGCGCGCCGGGGTGTCGTTGGCGGCGTCGAAGCCCACGGTGATCACCGTGAAGCTGTCCTCGCCCAGCGCCTCGCGCGCCACCTCCACCGCCTGGTCCAGGCGCCGCGTCACGATGCTGCAGCTTCCGTAGCAGCTGGTGTACACCAGGCTCACCACCAGCGGGCGGCCGCGCAGGGACGCCAGCGAGACGTTGCGCCCGTCCGTCGCGCGCAGGACGTGATCCGACAGGATGCGGCCCACCGCGGCCCCGCTCGCCTGCTGCGCCGCGGCCAGATCCAGCTCGCCCCCGTGGGCCGGCCCGCCGGCGCTCAGGAGAAGCGCCAGGACCAACGCCCGCGGGGCAGTGCGCCGCCGGTTGCTGAGCGAGGCGCGCACCGGCTCACATCCCCGCGCTCACCACGCCGGGAGCACGCCGGCCAGGGCGCGGTCCAGGAGCGCGGCCAGCAGCAGCACGCCGAGCTGGGTCAGCGATGCGCGGAAGCTCGCGCGCGCCGTGTCGCGGCTCGGGTCGCGGGCGAAGCGCACGCTGGCGGCGAGGAACACGCCACCGCCCGCCACCGCACCCAGGGCGTAGATCCAGCCCATGCCATAGAAGGCGGGCAGCAGCGAGCACGCCACCAGCACCACCGTGTGGGCCAGGACAACGCGTGCCGCGGTCTTCTCGCCGGTCACCGCCGGCAGCATGGGCACGCCGGCGGCGGCGTACTCCCGCCGGTACACGAAGGCGAGACTCCAGAAGTGCGGCGGCGTCCAGAAGAACAGCACCAGCGCCAGCGCCAGCGCGGCGGGGCCGGGCACCGGGTCCACGGCCGCGGCGCCCGCCAGCACCGCGAAGCTGCCGGCGAGCCCGCCCCACACGATGTTCCACGGGGTGCGCCGCTTGAGCCACAAGGTGTAGACGATGCCGTAGGTGAACGCGCCCAGGAACACGTGCAGCGCGGCCACCCCGTTGGTGGCCGCCGCGGCCGCCGCCACCGCGATCACCAGCACCACGGCGAACAGCGCCGGCCAGCGCCACCCCGGCGCGAGCCGCCCGCTGGCGAAGGGGCGGCGCCGGGTGCGCACCATGCGCGCGTCCAGGTCGCGCTCCACGTAATGGTTGAAGGCGCCGGCGCTGGCCGAGGACAGCAGCACCGCGAGCGCCAGCACCGCCACCGCTCCGGCACCGGGACCGGGGCCGGGCGCGACGGCGATGCCCGCCAGCGCGCACAGCATGATGGCGAAGCCGATGCGCAGCTTCGAGAGCGTCATCGCCAGCCTGAGCACCTCGGCCACCGGGTCGTCTCCTCTCGCGTGGGCTTGCGGGACCGCGCGGCTTCAGCGCAGCGGCCACACCTCGGACAGGTACTTCCAGTTCACGAAGTAGTAGAGCACGAAGGCGGTGAAGAACACGCCCACCAGCACCGCGGTGCCGGGGATCCGCAGCGTGCCGGCGCTGCCGTAGTGGCCGACGGCCTCGGCCTCCACCGCCGGCGCGCCGGTGGCCGTCGGGGCGCTCAACAGGTCGAGCTTCGTGTCCGCCGCGCCGAGCTTGCGCCCGAACAGGATCGATCCCACCACCACGGCGATGTACATGAAGCCGCCCGCGGCGGCCAGCACCGCGGAGATGCCGTTCAGGCCCATCATCAGGAACGCCGCCGCCGGGTAGTCGAAGGCGAGCGGCGCGTCGGCGAAGGTGATGTCCCAGTGCCGTCGCGACACGCCCAGGGTACCGGCGCCCATCATGAACACCGAGATCCCCGCGACACCGATGCCGAACACGTAGGGCTGGTACTTCGCCCAGCTCTTGAGCACGAGATCCCGGCGGAAGATCAGCGGCACCACCAGGTAGGTGATGGCCATGAAGGCCAGCGTCGTGCCCGCCACCACGGTGGCGTGGAAGTGGCCGGGCACGTAGAGGGTGTTGTGCATGATGAGATTGAGCTGCTCCACGCCCAGCACCACGCCCGAGATGCCGCCCAGGAAGCCGAACATCACCAGCGACATGAACATGCCGGAGAACGCCGGGTTGCCCCATGGCGCCTTGCGCAGCCACTCGAACAGGCCGTTGTCGAAGCCGCGCCTGCGCTGCGCCGCCTCGATGGACCCGGGCACCGTCATGCCGTGCACCATGGAGCCCAGCACCGCCAGGTACATGGCGTAGCTGGTGTTGAAGATCTTGAACTCGGAGCTGATGCCGGGCTCCACCAGCATGTGGTGCGCACTCGCGAGCTGCAGGAACAGGATGTACATGAGGAACGCGAGCCGGCTCACCTTCTCCGAGATGGGCTTCGCGCCCAGCACCATGGCCGCGATGGCGTACCACACCGCCACGTGGGCGGAGACGTTGATCTGCTGCGAGGAGTGGCCCATGGCCCACCACACGGTCTTGTACATGAGCGGGTCGATGTGCTCGACCAGGTCCACCGACCACAGCAGGGTCGGGATGAGGATGATGGCGCCCGACGCGATGGTGAACACGGCGATGATGGCCGCCGTGAGGGCGCCGAAGGTCACCAGCGGGATGGATCCCTCGTAGGTGCGCTCCTCGCGGGCGATCACCAGGGTGCCGAAGAAGATGCCGCAGCCGATGAGCGCCCCCACCGCGAACAGGATGATCCCGAGGTAGAAGTGCGGCTCCGCGCGCATGGGCACGTAGGAGGTGAACATCACGCTCGAGTTGCCCTGCAGCACCGCCACGTTGGTGATGACGGCGCCGGCGAGCATCATCGCGAAGGCCACCCAGGCGAGCCAGGGGGCGGCGATGCGCGAGTTGAGCAGCACCGCCGAGGCGAAGTACAGGATCGCCATCTCGAAGAAGATGATCCACACCAGCAGCACGTCCAGGCCGTGGGCGGTGAGGACCAGGTAGAACCAGTCCGCGGGCAGGATGTGCACCGCCGGCCAGCGCGTGAGCGCCACCAGCAGACCGAAGAAGCCGCCGATGGCGAGGAACACCACCGCGGCGACCGCATTGGCCTTGATCAGGGTCTCGGCACGCAGGTCGATCTTGAGACCGGTGACGGGGCAGGTCCGGAACACGTTCGTTCCGGCGGCGGGAGAGGCTTGTAACGCGCTCGTCGCGGACATGCTGTATTCCTCCTCACTCCGTCACGTAGATCTTGCCGATCATGGTGTGGTGGCCGATGCCGCAGAACTCGTTGCACACGATGCTGAACTCGCCGGCCTCGTTGGGCGTGAGCGTGACCACCATCTCGTAGCCCGGGTGGATCTGCAGGTTGATGTTGGTGGGCTGCAGCGAGAAGCCGTGCTGCCAGTCCAGCGCCGAGATGTGCAAGCGGTACGGCTGGTCTTTCTGGAGCTCCAGGATGGGCCACCACTGCCACAGGCGTCCCAGCAGGTAGACGTCGCTGCCCGGGGGCGGGCGCACCACCGGGAAGCCGCTCTCCTCGCGCACGGTGTACTTCTCCGCCATGGCGCTGGTCTTCTCGGAGAACGCTGCCGGCGTAATGCGGTAGGCCTCGTTGGAGAGGTTCTGCTCGCCGGCCCCGTGCCACCAGATCATCATGAAGAACATCACCAGGCCCCAGGCGAAGGCGATGATGATCCACACGAGCTCGATGCGGGCGATGGGCTCGCGCCACCAGATGCGGTTCGACGGCGGGGTGATGGCCACGGCGTGGTCCTCCGGTCAGGGGGCGAGCGGGATCTGGACGATCTCCATGACTCCCCAGATCACGTACAGCACGGTGGGCACGGTGACCCCCAGGAACAGCAGCAGGAACGGGTTGTCCATCACCCGCTGCATGAACGGGATACGCTCGGGCGTTGAGGGATCCGCGGATGCGGGCGCGGCGCCCGCCTCGTCTTCGCTGGCCATGTGAGTTCCCCCTGGCAGCCTGTCGTGTGGCGCGGCCGGTGCGATACCGACCACCAGCGCAGGGTATGGCGTGTCTGCCAGGTGCCGGGTTGATCCCGATCAAGCCCTGGGCACGGCGCTCAGGGCGGGAGGAAGTGGCGGATGGCGGCGAAGCTCACGAGCGCGAAGCTCATGAGCAGGGCGAAGAACACGAGCGTGCGATGCTCGAAGCGGCGCCCGGCGCGCAGCTCGAGCCACTGCAGGATGCGGTCGGCGGCGAAGTAGAGCACCACCGCCACGACGAGGAACAGCAGGCCGTCCATCGGCAAGATCTCCGCACGGCCGACGCCGGCACTCCGCAGCGGCACCTTGCCCGTGGCGGCGCCGCCACGGGCTGATCGGGATCAAGTCCCGCCCGCTGATCCGCAGCCCGCCTGGAAGCGCTCACGCGCGGCGCCCGAGTCCAGCGCTTCGCGAACCCGCCCGGCGCCGGCGACGAGATCCGGTGCATCGCCGAACCGCGACAGGGCCAGCGCACCGGCGTAGACCAGGGAATCCCGGGCGGGGCCATGCTCGCCGGCCAGGGCCGCGAGGCTCGCGGCGCAGGCCGCCGCGGCGCCGCCCCCGTTGAGGGGCACCGCCCGTTCCTCCTGCCGGATCCCGATCGCCGCGGGATCCAGGCGCAGCTGCTGCGGCGCACCGGGACCGACGCACCACCAGGCCGCGGCGGGCTGGCTCAGGGACGGAACCACCCCCCCTTCGGCGCCACGCACCACCAGCGCGGAGTGGAACCCGGCGGCGTGGGCCAGCGACGCGTACACGGCCGGATACGCCACGTGCACGTAGCCGGTGAGCAGGTGCGTGCGCTCCCGCGCCCGCACCGGACCCAGGCAGCGCTCCAGGGTCGCGATGGCAGTGCGCTTGACCATCAGCCGGCGCAGATCCGCCAGCCCGTGCAGCGCGGGGCAATAGCGCGACTGGTCCACGTAGGCCCAGCCGATGGCGGCGTGCGCCACCCGTGCCGCCGCCGCCGCGGGGGTGAGATCCACCGGCGCGCCGGCGGCAGCCAGCACCTGCGCCGACGTGAGGCCGTACTTGGGTCCCACCGAGTCCACCCCGTGACACACGGCGGGCAGCCCGCAGGCGGCGAGCACCGCCGGCAGGAACGGGCTCACCGGGAGGGCGCGGGCGAAGCCGTCGTAGGGATCCGACACGTCCACCAGCACCGGCACGTCCGCGGTGGCCGGCTCGCCGGCCTCCAGCAGCGCATCCAAGAGACCCAGGTTCTCCTCGTCGGTCTCGCGCTTCATGCGCAGCGCCACCAGGAAGATGGCGGCCTGCACCGGGTGTGCCTCGCCGGCCAGCACGGTGCGCAGGCCCGCGCGGGCCTGCGCCCGGTCCAGATCCTTGCTGAGCTTCGGTCCCGTGGCGATGCGCTGGATCAGCCTCGCCATGTCCACGCCGGCGG
>JBFHNV010000185.1:0-11895 GCA_041593595.1 Gammaproteobacteria bacterium | reverse complement strand
CGGCCGTTGCCGGGGCTTCAGCGGGTGCAGGTGCGGGCGACGACGGGGATCGAGGACCTGTCGGGCAACGCGCTGGCGACGACGTTCACGGCGACGTTCACCACCGCGGCGGCGCCGGATGTGGAGGCGCCGGTGGTGGAGGTGGTGACGCCGGCGGACGGGGCGCTGGACGTGTCGCGCACCGCGCCGATCGCGGTGACGTTCTCCGAGCCGCTGGACCCGGGGACGGTGAACGCGGACGGCTTCACGCTGTTCAGGAACGGTCAGCGGGTGTTCCCGTCGATCAGCCGTTCGGCGGACAACACGGTGGTGACGCTGACGACGACGCTGGAGCCGGCCACGCAGTACGCGCTGGTGGTGACGAGCCAGGTGACGGATCTGGCGGGCAACGCGGTGGCGGACTTCCAGAGCACGTTCACGACGACGGGGCTGTTCGACGCGGGGCGTCCGAGCATCGTGTCGGTGCGCCCGGGCAACGGTGCGACGCGGGTGCGCTCGGACACGACGGTGGTGCTGTACGCGGACGAGGCGCTGGACGGGGCGACGCTGGCCGCGGGGCTGTTCGTGTCGGCGGACGGGGTGCTGGTGCCGGGGGTGGTGTCGCTGGCGGCGGGGCCGGGGACGGTGCAGTTCGTGCCGGATGCGGCGTTCGCGGCGAACGCGCTGGTGCAGGTGTTCGCGACGCCGGCGATCGAGGACCTCCAGGGCAACGCGCTCAACAACTTCAGCTCCTCGTTCCGGGTGGTGCCGGACAGCGCGGCGGAGAACGCGTTCGTGCAGGACATCAGCCCGTTCAGCGGGGCGACGGGGGTGCCGGTGAACGTGGTGCTGGAGGCGCGCTACAGCGAGCCGCTGGAGCCGTCGTCGGTGGACGCGACGACGGTGCGGGTGTTCGGCGCGACGGAGCTGGCGGGCACGCGCACGCTGGTGGACGGCGGGCGCACGATCCGCTTCGAGCCGGCGGCGCCGCTGGAGGCGAACCGGTTCCACAGCTGGCAGGTGAACGGGGTGCGGGGTGCGGACGACGCGAGCGGGACGTTCTCGCTCTTCGCGTCGTTCACCACCGGCGCGGGCGCGGATGGGACGGCCCCGATCGTCGACAGCATCACGCCGAGCGACGGCACGGTGGGCGTGAGCGTGATCACCACCGTTCAGATCACCTTCAGCGAGTCCGTCAACCCGCTGTCGGTCAACGAGGCCACCGTCACCATCGAGGAGTCCGGTGGCGGCGGTGTCGTCGTTCCGTGCACGATCACCTTCTCGAACCAGGATCGCACCGTGGTGCTGACACCGCACACGCCGCTGGCGGACCTCACCGGCTACAGCGTGACCATCGACGGGGTGTCCGATCCCGCCGGCAACGTCGCGGCCGCGACGGTCTCCGTCTTCACCACGGGCGTGGGGCCCTAGATGGAGCGCTGGTCCGCGGTGGCCGTGGCCTTCGTGGTCGGCGCGGCACTGGGCTTTCTCTACGCGTCGCACGACGGCGCTGAGCGCGGGTTCGCGGAGCTGGCCGGGCGCGTGTCGGCCCTGGAGGAGGGCGCCGCCGGGCGCGACGCGGGTGCACGGATCGACGCGCTCACCGAGCGCGTGGCGACCCTGGAGGGCCGAGTCGAGGCCACGGCGCAGCGCGCCCAGGCCCCCGGGCGGGGGCGCGGCGAGGCGGTCGGGCGCGCCCAGGAGGTCGCTCTAGGGAACGCGCCGGTCCGCGGACCGGACGATGCGCCCGTGACCATCGTCGAGTTCTCGGACTTCCAGTGCCCCTTCTGCACCCGGGTGCACCCGACCCTGCTGCGGCTGCTGGAGGACTACCCGCAGTCGGTGCGGCTCGCCTTCAAGCACTTCCCGTTGGACTTCCACCAGGATGCGCCGCTGGCCCACCGGGCGAGCATCGCCGCCGGCAACCAGGGGCGCTTCTGGGAGATGCACGATCGCATCTTCGCCAACGGACGTGACCTGAGCCGCGAGACGTTGATGTCCCACGCCCGGGCGCTGGGGCTGGACATGTCCCGCTTCGTGACCGACCTGGACGCCGAGGCCACGGGCCAGCGCATGCGCGCCGACATCGCCGAGGGTAACCGGCTCGGCATCACCGGTACGCCCACCTTCTACATCAACGGGCGCGTGGTGGCGGGCGCGCAGCCCTACGAGAACTTCCGCGCCCTGGTGGAGCGGGAGCTGGCCCTGGCGGGATCCTGACCGACCCGGCGGCCGCAGCGGCGGCGCGTGCCGGGCCGGCAACCTGAAACGCGTGCTGGATCAATCCGTTGCGAGACCAGGCATCGGGAGTCCCCGTGCCGGACCCCGCCTGGCCGGCAGTCCGGCGCGGTGCCTGCGAAGCGGCAGCCTGGGCGCGCCGTACGCCGGGTGGAACGCCGCAGGCGCCAGTGGGCCGCAGGTGGCTGCGGATCGCCCCGCATGTCGCAGCAGGACGATTCCGGAGCCGCGGCCTCGAGCCTGGTGCCGGGAGCGAGAATCGAACTCGCACACCCTTGCGGGTACCAGATTTTGAGTCTGGCGCGTCTACCAGTTCCGCCATCCCGGCCCGGCTCGCAGTATAGGGGCGCTTGCCGGGAGCTTCGAGGCCGCCGGGCGGTCTGCCCGGCGCTGCTACCATGCGCCGCGCCATGGGACTGGAGGCCTACGACTTCGAGCTGCCCGAGGCGCTGATCGCCCAGGCGCCGGCGTTCGAGCGGGGTGCCAGCCGGCTGCTGCACCTGCCTGCGGGGGAGGGGGCGGTGGTGCGGGATCTCCGTTTCGCGGATCTACCGTCGCTGCTGCGCACGGGCGATCTCCTGGTCATCAACGACACCCGGGTGGTGAAGGCGCGCCTGCGTGCCCGCAAGGACAGCGGCGGCGCCGTGGAGGTGCTGGTGGAGCGGCCCCTGGACGGGGCCCGCTTCCTGGCCCACCTGCGAGCCAGCCGCGCGCCGCGGCCCGGCACCGGGGTGGTGTTCGCGGGTGGCGAGCGGGCGGTGGTCAGCGGGCGGCGCGACGACCTGTTCGAGCTGGAGCTGGCCGGCGGTGCGGATCTGGACACCCTGATGGCGCGCCATGGCGCCATCCCACTGCCGCCCTACATCCGACGCCCGGCGGGTCCCGACGACGAGCAGCGCTACCAGACCGTGTACGCGGCGCACGACGGTGTCGTGGCGGCACCCACCGCGGGGCTGCACTTCGACCGGGCGATGCTCGGGCGCATCGCGGACCAGGGTGTGGCCATCGGGCAGCTCACGCTGCACGTGGGTGCGGGCACCTTCCAGCCGGTGCGCGAGGACGACCCGGAGCGCCACGTGATGCACGCGGAGCGGCTCCGGGTGGACGCGGCCCTGTGCACCGCCGCCGCCGCGGCGCGTGCCGCGGGCGGGCGGGTGGTGGCGGTGGGCACCACCTGCGTGCGGGCCCTCGAGAGCGCCGCCGCGGGGGGGCGGCTCGAGCCCACCCAGGGCGAGACGCGGCTGTTCATCCGCCCGGGGCACCGCTTCCAGGTGGTGGATGCCCTGATCACCAACTTCCACCTGCCGCGTTCCACCCTGCTCATGCTGGTGGCGGCCTTCGCGGGCCGCGAGCGGGTGCTGGCGGCGTACCGCCACGCGGTGGCGGCCGGCTACCGCTTCTTCAGCTACGGCGACGCCATGTTCGTCGAGCGGCACCCGGCATGAGCCGCCTCACGACGGGTCCGCTCCGATGAGCCTGCGCTTCCAGGTGCTGGCCCGGGACGGGGCGGCTCGCGCCGGGCGCATGACCCTGGCCCACGGCACCGTGGACACGCCCGCGTTCATGCCAGTGGGTACCTACGCCACGGTCAAGGCCATGACGCCGGAGGAGCTCGAGGGCCTCGGGGCCCGCCTCATCGTCGCCAACACCTTCCACCTGATGCTGCGCCCGGGAGCCGAGGCGGTGTCGGCGCTGGGCGGGCTGCACCGCTTCATGGGCTGGCCCCACGGGATCCTCACGGACTCCGGCGGCTTCCAGGTGTTCAGCCTGGGTACCCTGCGGCGCATCGGCGAGGCGGGAGTGGAGTTCCGATCGCCTGTCGACGGGGCGAAGGTGTTCCTGGACCCGGAGCGGTCCATGGCGGTGCAGCGCGCGCTGGGGTCCGACGTCGTCATGGCCTTCGACGAGTGCACCCCGTACCCGGCCACCGAGGTGGAGGCCCGGGCCTCCCTGGAGCTCACCACGCGCTGGGCCGCCCGCTCCCGTGTGGCCCACGGGAGCAGCCCGGCCGCCCTGTTCGGCATCGTCCAGGGCGGGATCTGGCCCGAGCTGCGGGAGGAGTCCTTCGCCGGGCTCGCCGCCATCGGCTTCGACGGCTACGCCCTGGGCGGCCTGGCGGTGGGGGAGCCGGAGGCGGAGCGCCTGGCGGTGCTGGAGCACATGGGGCCACGCCTGCCGGCGGATCGTCCCCGCTACCTGATGGGGGTGGGCCGTCCGGAAGACATCCTGGAGGCGGTGCTGCGGGGGGTGGACCTGTTCGACTGCGTGCTGCCCACCCGCAACGCTCGCAACGGCCACCTGTTCACGCGGGCTGGCGTGGTGCGCATCCGCAACGCACGCTACCGGGACGACCCGGGCCCGCCGGACCCGGAGTGTGCCTGCTACACCTGCCGCCGCTACAGCCGCGCGTACCTGCACCACCTGGAGCGCTGCAACGAGATCCTGGGGGCGCGCCTGAACACCATCCACAACCTGCACCATTACCTGCATTTCATGGCGGAGCTGCGCGCGGCCATCGCCGGGGGACGGCTCGCGGCCTTCGCGGCCGGATTCCGGGCGGCGCGGGCCGGAGACGGGGCCCCGGACGTCCCGGCGGGATGAGCCGGCGCGGGAACTTTCGTTGTCGCTGGCGGGTCCCGGGCCAGTGCTGTCATAATCGGCCGCTTTGATTTCCGGCAACGTCTCGAGGTCATCCCGCCGTGGACTTCTTCATCTCAGATGCCTGGGCGCAGGGCGCCGGCGGCCAGGGCAGCCCGTTTCCGTCGCTGATCATGCTGGCGGTGCTGTTCGGACTGTTCTACTTCCTGCTCATCCGCCCGCAGCACAAGCGCCAGAAGGAGCACCGGGAGATGGTGGCGAAGCTCAGCAAGGGCGACGAGGTGGTCACCCAGGGGGGCGTGCTCGGGCGCATCACCAAGGTGGGGGACAGCTTCGTGACCCTGGAGATCTCGGAAGGCACCGAAATCCGGGTGCAGCGTGCCGCGGTGGCCGCGCTGATGCCCAAGGGGACCATGAAATCCGACTGAGCGCGCCCCGGCCGCGCCAACGACTCGTCCTCAGGGTCAGGGACCCGTCCCGATGAACCAGTATCCACTGTGGAAGTACATCCTGCTGCTGGCCGTGCTGCTGGTGGGCGCCTTCTACGCCGCGCCCAACGTGTTCGGCGAGGACCCGGCAGTGCAGGTGTCGGCACCCCGTGGGGCGGCGGTGGACGCGGCGCTGCGCGAGCGCATCGAGGACCGCCTGCGCGCCAGCGGTATCGCGCCCAAGTCGGTGCGCCTCGAGGAAGGGCGCCTGATGCTGCGCTTCGAGACCTCCGAGCAGCAGCTCGCGGCCCGTGACCGCATCGACGAGGAGCTGGGCCGCCAGTACGTGGTCGCCCTGAACCTCGCGCCGGCGACGCCGCGCTGGCTGCAGGAGCTGGGCGCGCTGCCCATGTACCTGGGCCTGGATCTCCGCGGCGGCGTGCACTTCCTCATGGAGGTGGACATGGTGGAGGCGGTGCGCCAGGCCGAGCAGCGCTACGCGAGCGATCTGCGCACCCTGCTGCGCGAGGACAAGCTGCGCTACGTGGCCATCACCCGCCAGGCCCAGGGCGGGATCCGGGTGCGTTTCCGCGACGCCGCCACCCGCGACGCCGCCGAGGCCGCCATCGCGGCGCAGATCCCGGAGCTCGAGCGCCGGGCGAGCGACACGGACGGCGAGCCGGTGCTCACGGTCAGGCTGTCGGAGCAGGCCGCCGACGAGATCCGCACCTTCGCCCTGCAGCAGAACGTGACCACGCTGCGCAACCGGGTCAACGAGCTGGGCGTCGCGGAGCCGGTGATCCAGCAGCAGGGCGACAACCGCATCGTGGTCCAGCTCCCCGGCGTGCAGGACACCGCGCGAGCGAAGCAGATCCTGGGCGCCACCGCCACCCTCGAGTTCCGCATGGTGGACACCGAGCACTCCGTGCAGGAGGCCCTCGGCGGGCGCACGCCCCCCACCTCGCAGCTGTTCCGCGAGCGCGACGGCAACCCGGTGCTTCTGCGGCGCAGCGTCATGCTCACCGGCGACCGCATCGTGGACGCATCGTCCGGAATCGACCAGCAGTCGGGCTCTCCCGCGGTGTTCATCAACCTGGACGGCAAGGGCGCGCGGCTGTTCTCCGAGCGCACCCGCGACCAGATCGGTCGGCCCATGGCCACGGTGTACATCGAGAACAAGACCTTCACCGACTACGTGGACGGCAAGCCGGTGCAGCGCAAGGAGCGCATCGAGGAGGTGATCAATATCGCGACCATCCGCGACCAGCTCGGCAAGCGCTTCCAGATCACCGGTCTCGACAACACCGAGGAGGCACGCAATCTCGCGCTGCTGCTGCGCGCCGGTGCCCTGGCCGCGCCGGTGGCCATCGTCGAGGAGCGCACCGTGGGCCCGAGCCTCGGGCAGCAGAACATCGATCAGGGACTGAAGTCGGTGGTCATCGGCTTCGTGCTGGTGCTGGTGTTCATGGCCGTCTACTACAAGGTGTTCGGCCTGTTCGCCAACGCCGCGCTGGCGCTCAACCTGGTGCTGATCATCGCGGTGCTGTCGCTGCTGCAGGCGACCCTGACGCTGCCCGGCATCGCCGGCATCGTGCTCACCGTAGGCATGGCGGTGGATGCCAACGTGCTCATCTTCGAGCGCATCCGCGAGGAGCTGCGCTCCGGCAACTCGCCCCAGGCCAGCATCCACGCGGGATACGAGAAGGCGTTCTCCACCATCGCCGACTCCAACATCACCACCCTCATCGCGGCGCTGCTGCTGTTCGGCTTCGGTACCGGCCCCATCAAGGGCTTCGCCATCACGCTGTCCATCGGCATCGCCACCTCCATGTTCACCGCCATCATCGGCACCCGCGCGCTGGCGAACCTGGTCTACGGCGGCCGCCGACTGCGCGGCCTGCCCATCTGAGCCCGGACGACCCGACCCATGGAACTCTTCAAGCCCAACACCACCATCGACTTCATGGGGCAGCGCCGCCTCGCGGTCATCGTGAGCGCGGTGCTGCTCGCGCTGTCCCTGGGCTCGCTGGCCGTGCGCAACCTCGAGTTCGGCATCGATTTCACCGGTGGCACCCTGATCGAGGTGGGCTACAGCGAGCCCGTGGTCATCGACGAGGTGCGCGCCACCCTGGAGCGCGCGGGCTTCGGCGGTGCCGTGGCGCAGCACTTCGGAACGACCCGCGACGTGCTGGTTCGGATCGCGCCGCGCGAGGACGCCAGCAAGGCGGAGGTGAGCGACCAGGTGCTCGCGGCGCTGCGCGCGGGCACCTCCGACACGGTGGATCTGCGCCGCGTGGAGTTCGTCGGCCCCCAGGTGGGCGAGGAGCTGGCCGAGGATGGCGGCCTCGCGATGCTCATCGCGCTCGGGGCCATCTTCGTCTACGTGATGTTCCGCTTCGAATGGAAGTTCTCCGCCGGCGCCGTCGCGGCCCTGTTTCACGACGTGCTGCTGGTGCTGGGGTTCTTCTCGATCCTGGGCCTCGAGTTCGACCTGACGGTGCTGGCGGCGGTGCTCGCCGTCATCGGCTACTCGCTGAACGACACCATCGTGGTGTTCGATCGCGTGCGGGAGAACTTCCGCAAGATGCGCCGGGGCGACTCGGTGCAGGTGGTCAACGAGTCCATCAACCAGACCCTGTCGCGCACCGTCATGACGGGCGTGACCACGCTGCTGGTGCTGCTGGCGCTCTACTTCGTGGGCGGCGAGCTCATCCACGGGTTCTCCATTGCCCTCATCGTCGGCGTGATCGTGGGCACCTACTCCTCCCTGTACGTCGCCAGCGCCATGACGCTCGCCCTCGGCGTGTCGCGCCAGGATCTGATGCCGGTGGCCAAGGAGGGCGTGGAGGCGGACACGAGCCCCTGACGCTTCGTCGCTGTCGAGGAGCCCCGACCCCACCATGAGTCACGAGCCGGCCAGCCCGCGCCAGACCAGGGACGCCGTGGTGGAAGTGCGCGGGCTGCACTACGCCCGCGGCTCGCGGCGCATCTTCGACGGCATCGATCTCGACATCCGACGCGGCCAGGTCACCGCCATCATGGGTCCCAGCGGCACCGGCAAGACCACGCTGCTGAAGCTCATCGGCGGCCAGCTCCGCCCGGCCCGCGGCAGCGTGAAGGTGGAGGGGGTCGAGGTCTCGCGCCTGTCACGAGACGCGCTGTTCGATATGCGCAAGCGCATCGGCGTGCTGTTCCAGAGCGGCGCGCTGCTCACCGATATGGACGTGTTCGCCAACGTCGCCTTCCCCATTCGCGAGCACACGACGCTGCCCGAGTCCATGATCCGGGACCTGGTGCTGATGAAGCTCGAGGCGGTGGGGCTGCGCGCCGCGCGTCACCTCATGCCCCGGGAGCTCTCCGGTGGCATGGCGCGGCGGGTGGCGCTGGCGCGGGCCATCGCGCTGGACCCGATGATGATCCTCTACGACGAGCCCTTTGCCGGCCAGGATCCCATCTCCATGGGGATCCTGGTGCGCCTCATCCGCCGGCTGAACGACGCCCTGGATCTCACCAGCGTGGTGGTGTCCCACGACATCCGCGAGACCTGCAGCATCGCCGACTATGCGTACGTCATCGCGGACGGGCGCGTGGTGGGGGAGGGCACGCCGGCCGATCTCGAGAACGCCGGCTCCGGGTGGGTCAGCCAGTTCATCGAGGGGCTGCCGGACGGCCCGGTGCCCTTCCACTACCCGGGCCCCGACTACCTGGACGAGCTGCTGGGGGAGCGGGCGTGATCGGCGCCATCCGCCTGCTCGGGCGCCGGGGGCTGAGTTTCTTCGAGCGACTGGGCCGCGGTCACCTGTTCATGGCGCAGGTGCTGGCGGCGGTGCCCGCCGCCCTCATGCGGGTCACGCTGGTGGTGCGCGAGGTGTGGTCGGTGGGGGTGCGTTCCCTGGTGATCATCGTGGTGTCGGGGACCTTCGTGGGCATGGTGCTGGCGCTGCAGGGATATAATACGCTGGTCGACTTCGGGGCCGAGGAGTCCCTCGGCGTGGTGGTGGCGCTCAGCCTCGTGCGCGAGCTCGGGCCGGTGATCTCGGCGCTGCTGTTCGCCGGGCGCGCGGGCTCGGCGCTCACCGCGGAGATCGGCCTGATGAAGGCCACCGAGCAGCTCGACGGCATGGAGATGATGGCGGTCGATCCGCTGCGCTACGTGGTGGCGCCACGCTTCGTGGCGGGCGTGCTCGCGATGCCGCTGCTGGCCGCCATCTTCACCGCCATCGGCGTACTGGGGGGCTACTTCGTGGGCGTCGGGCTGCTGGGGGTGGATGACGGTGCCTTCTGGTCGCAGATGCAGGCAAAGGTCGCGCTGGGCGAGGACATCGTCAACGGCGTGGTCGTGAAGAGCCTGGTGTTCGGCGTGCTGGTGACCTGGATCGCGGTGTTCGAGGGCTACGACGCCGTGCCCACGTCGGAAGGCGTGAGCGCGGCCACCACCCGTACCGTGGTCAACGCCTCGCTGGCGGTGCTCGGATCGGATTTCGTGCTCACCGCGCTGATGTTCAACTGAGGGAGCCCGCGACCATGTCCATGTCCACCAGGAACGTCGAGATCGTCGTCGGGCTGTTCGTGGCGATCGGTCTCGCCGCTCTGCTCATGCTGGCCATGAAGGTGAGCAACCTGGCGGACATCTCCGGCGAGAACGGCTACCGGGTGCACGCATTCTTCGACAACATCGGGGGCCTCAAGGTGCGCTCGCCCGTGACCATGGCCGGTGTCCGGGTGGGACGCGTGAGCGACATCGGCTTCGACGGCAACCGCTTCCAGGCCCGGGTGACCCTCTCGATTCGACCCGAGTTCGACAGAATTCCGTCGGATACGTCTGCCAGCATCTACACCGCCGGGCTGCTCGGCGAGCAGTACGTGGCGCTGCTGCCCGGCGGCGCCGAGAAGAACCTGGCCGAGGGGGCCGAGATCCGCCTGACCCAGTCCGCGGTGGTGCTGGAGGAGCTGATCGGGCAGTTCCTGTACAGTCAGGGGAAGGGGGACGAGGGGTCGGACAAGGGCAAGAGCACGTTCTGAAGGATGGAGATCATGAGAACAGCGCTTTCCTGCTTCGCGGGCGTCGTGATGACGGTCGCCGCCCACGGTGGCGTGGCGGCGGCGGCCGAGCCCCAGGCCATCGTCGAGGAGACCACCCAGAAGGTGCTCGCGACGCTGCGCGCCGAGGGGGACACCCTGAAGGATCGCCCGGGGCGGCTGTACGAGATCATCAACAGCCTGATCCTGCCCCACTTCGACTTTCGCCAGATGTCCCAGTGGGTGCTGGGGCCGCACTGGCGCCAGGCGTCCGATATGCAGCGCGAAGAGTTCGTGAAGGAGTTCGAGGCGCTGCTGGTTCGCACCTACAGCCGCGCCCTGGTGGATTACCGCAACCAGAAGATCGAGTTCCTGCCTACGCGGGTTCGTTCCGAGACTGAAGTGACGGTGCGGGCCAACATCGATCAGGGGGGCGGGCCGTTGATCCCGGTCACCTACGAGATGCACCGGACGGACGGCGGCTGGAAGGTCTACGACGTGGCCATCGACGGCGTCAGCCTGGTGATCAACTATCGCTCGACGTTCAGCCAGGAGATCAAGCGCAACGGTATCGACGGTCTCATCCGCCGCATGAGCGAGAAGAACGCGTCGATCAATGGCTGAGGCACCGACCCCGGCCGGCGCGCGCCTGCACGTGGACGGGACCCGCCTGCACCTGTCGGGCGTGCTCGGATTCGCCACCGTGGCCGCGGTGCTGGAGGAGGGGCGGCGCGTCATCGCCGGGATGCCGGGGGCCGGCGCGGTGCTGGACCTGTCGGCGGTGGAGCGCAGCGACAGCGCCGGGCTGGCCCTGGTGGTGGACTGGCTGCGGGCGGCGCGCGCCCATGGCCTCGACCTCGAGCTTCGCGGCGTCCCGCGCCAGCTCGCGGAGATCGCGCGGGTGAGCGACCTGGACGGCCTGCTGGGCGTGGAGGCCGGCGATGCTGCCTGACGAGATTCGCGAGCTCATCGAGGCGGGGCTCGCCTGCGAGGCGGTCAAGGTGACCGGTGACGGGCGCCACTTCGAGGCCGTGGTGGTGAGCGCCGCCTTCGACGGCAAGCCGACGCTGGCCCGCCACCGCATGGTTTATTCGACACTGGGCGATCGCTTCGACACCGACGCCCTGCATGCGCTGTCGCTGAAGACCTACACCCCCGCCCAGTGGCGCGAGCTGGCCGGTTGAGCCGCACCGCCGCCCCCGCACCATGGACAGGCTGATCATCACGGGCGGGGTGCCCCTGAGCGGGGAGGTGCGCATCTCCGGCGCGAAGAACGCCGCACTGCCCATCCTCGCGAGCACCCTGCTGACCGATGGGCCGGTGACCGTCGGCAACATCCCGCACCTGCACGACATCACCACCACCATGGAGCTGCTGGGGCGCATGGGGGTGTCGCTGGTGGTGGACGAGCGCATGAAGATCGAGGTGGACACCTCCACCATCAAGGAGTTCTTCGCCCCTTACGAGCTGGTGAAGACCATGCGTGCCTCGATCCTGGTGCTGGGGCCGCTGCTCACCCGCTTCGGCAAGGCCGTGGTGTCGCTGCCCGGCGGCTGCGCCATCGGCTCGCGGCCGGTGAACCTGCACAACCAGGGGCTCGCCAAGATGGGTGCCGACATCCGGGTGGAGGGCG
>JBFHNV010000184.1:0-11937 GCA_041593595.1 Gammaproteobacteria bacterium | reverse complement strand
GCGCGGCGCGCCGCGCCGGGTCCGCCGAAGCCCCCCGCGAGTGCGCGCGCCCGCGCCGGACCCACTTCCGGGGCCTGCAGCAACGCGAGCCAGTCTCTCAGGTCGTCGGTAACGGACATGGCCCACCGCCGGTGGCAGTCGGGCCGCTACGGTAGCCCAAGGCGCCCGCCCGAGGCGCGCGCCCCGGGCGGCGCGTCTGTCAGGGAGACTTGACCGAGTCGCTGACGTGCATCGCCCGGGTCGCTTCCATCACCAGCGCGTAGCTGAGCCGCTCGAATGGTCGGTAGATCATGATGGTGCCCGCCCGCTCCTCCGGCAGCGTCACCTCCGCCCACGGCCTGTCGTCGGTGGCGGCGAGGTGGAACTTGCGCGCCTCGCGCTCGATGAAGTCGGAGGTGGCCTCCACGGCATTGCCGATACCTTGTACGAACGCAAAGGGGCTGTCGCTCTCGATGCCCTCCGAGCGCTCCCGGGCCCGCGCCTCGAATCGCAGCTCCTCCGGGTCCTTCGCCAGGGGGTCCCGCACGACCTCGCCGCGCTGGAACACGCCGAACACGTGCCCGGGCTCGAGCCCGTCCCGGGCACCCAGGTTGATGACCACCGTCTGGAACTGGCCGATCTGGCTGACACCGTCCACCACCGAGATGATCTGGCCCTTGAGCTCCGACCCGGCCGGCCGCGGCATATAGCTCTGGTAGGACTCCTCCTCGTCCACCGCCACCAGCCGGTCGCCCGCCTGCACCTCGCGCTTCATGGCGGTGACGACCAGGGTGGCGGGATCGCCGGCCTCGTCGAGCACCGCGTCCCCCACGTGCAGCGCCTCGAAGCCCAGCACCTCGCCCTCGGTGTCGGGGTTCACGTACGCCTCGCCTTTCCGGTAGATGCTGAAGCGGATGACCCGCTCGTCGGCGATGCCGCGCCCGTAGATCTTCCCCCCCGGGCGCGCGAGCAGCGCATCCTTGCCCACCGATACGATGTAGGGGGCCGCGTCATACTCCTCCTCGGTCACTACCCGCGGGCGGCTCAGGAACTGCTGGATGGCGTCCACCGGGATGGTGGGAATCGCCTCCCGGCCCAGCTGCTCCGCGCGCACCTGCGGCGACAGGCGCACCACGCCCCGCCCGCCGCGACGAACGCGGATGATCGGGCGGCCGTCCCGGTAGCTGAGGTAGACCTCGTCGCCAGGATAGATGAGGTGCGGGTTCTCGATGTGGGGATTGGCCTGCCACACCTCCGGCCACAGCCACGGCTCGTTGAGGAAGCGCCCGGAAATGTCCCACAGCGTGTCGCCCTTCTGGACGATGTAGCGGTCCGGGTGGTCCGCCTTCAGCCCCGGCGCTTCGCTGGCGGCCCGGACCGGGCCCGCCAGCGCGGCCAGCAGCAGCGCGGCGAGCGGGATGCGCAGACTGGCGATCATGGTGCTCCCCATTCTTCCGTGGGCGGCGCGGACCCGAGACGGTACTCGCCGACAGTTAGCGAACTGGACTAAATATAGGCCATACGAATATGAAAATCCAAGTAAATTACCTTGCGGAAGGTTCCTCTCTGTGGCGGCCGGCAGAGCTCCTGGCGTAGACTCTGGACCGTGTCCAGAAACGCCGCCCGCATCATGGCAAGACTCGAGATACTGCACTTTCCCGACCCCCGCCTGCGCAACAAGGCACGACCCGTGGAGCGGGTGGACGACGGCGTGCGGCGCCTGGTCGACGACATGCTGGAGACCATGTACGACGCCCCCGGAATCGGCCTGGCCGCGATCCAGGTGAACGTGCCGGAGCGCGTCATCACCATCGACGTGTCGGAGGACCGCAGCCAGCCGGTGGCGCTGATCAATCCCGAGATCCTCGACAGCCGGGGCGCCGTGAGCACCGAGGAGGGCTGCCTGTCGGTACCGGACATCTACGACCTGGTGGAGCGGGCCGAGTGGATCCGGTACCGCGCCCTGGACCTCCAGGGCGCGCCCTACGAGACCGAGGCCGACGGATTGCTGGCGGTATGCATCCAGCATGAGATCGACCATCTGGACGGCCGCCTGTTCGTCGACTACCTGTCCCAGCTCAAGCGCCAGCGCATCCGCAAGAAGCTCGAGAAGCAGCGGGCGGCTTCCTGAGCCGCCGACCGTCACCTCGCCGGCGACACACATGAACGTTGCCTTCGCCGGCACGCCGGACTTTGCCGCCGTGATTCTGCGTGGCCTCGTGGATGCCGGCCGGCGCCCGGCGGCCGTCTACACCCAGCCCGACCGCCCCGCGGGCCGGGGGCGCAGGCCGGCAGCATCCCCGGTGAAACGCCTGGCCCTGGACCTGGGCCTGCCGGTGCGTCAGCCGGCGACCCTGCGCGACAGCTCCGAGACCGCGGCGCTGACCGGGCTCGCGCCCGACGTGCTGGTGGTGGCCGCCTACGGCCTCATCCTGCCGGCGCCGGTACTGGCCGTGCCGCGGCACGGCTGCATCAACGTGCACGCGTCGCTGCTGCCCCGCTGGCGCGGCGCGGCGCCGATCCAGCGCGCGATCCTGGCCGGTGACCGGGAAACGGGGGTGTGCATCATGCTGATGGAGGAGGGGCTGGACACGGGCCCCGTGCTGGCGGCGCGGCCCACCCCCATCGGCAACCGTGAGACCGGCGGCAGCCTGCACGATCGCCTCGCAGTGCTGGGCCGTGACGCGCTCGTCCAGGTGCTCGCGGCCATCGAGGCAGGCACGGCCCGGGCCGTTCCCCAGGACGACCGCCTGGCCACCTATGCGCACCGAATCCACAAGTCGGAGCTGCGCATGGACTGGCACCGGTCCGCCGCCGACCTCGACCGCCAGGTGCGCGCGTTCGGCCCGGCTCCCGGCGCGTGGACCGCGCTGCCGGGCGAGGCGGCGGACGCCTCCTCGCGGCTCCGGGTGCTGGAGGCCATGCCCGAGGGCGGCGCGTGCGAGGCGGCCGCGGGCGTCGTGGTGGAGGCACGGGGCGAGCGGCTGCGCGTGGCCTGCGGGACGGGCACCTTGCGACTGCTGCAGGTGCAGCCCGCCGGCAGACGCCCGATGTCTGCCGCGCAGTTCCTCAACGGACGGGGCCTCGCCCGGGGCGATCGACTGCAATGAGTGCGCCCGGCCCGGTGGACGTGCCCGCAGGGAGTACGGCCCGAGAACGCGGGCAGATCCGCGGCCGCAGCCGCGCGGTGGTGGGACATGCCGGCTAGCGCCCGCGCCATGGCGCTGGACGCGCTGCTGGCCACCGTGGGCGATGGCCGCATGCTGGACGACGCACTCGAGACCGCGCTGGCCGGGGACGCCGATGCTCGCGAGCGTGCCCTGGCCCGGGAGCTGGCCTTCGGCGTGTGCCGCTGGTGGGTCCGCCTGGCGGCCTGCCGCGACCGCCTGCTGCGGCGGCCGCTGAAGGCGCGCGACCTGGACGTGGCGATGATCCTTGCCCTGGGCCTGTACCAGCTCGAGTATTCCCGCATCCCCGCTCACGCGGCAGTGGCGGAGAGCGTGGCGCTGGCCAAGGCACGTGGCAAGCCCTGGGCCGGCGGCCTGGTGAACGCCGTGCTGCGCCGCTTCGTGCGCGAGCGCGAAGCCTGCCTGGACGCGGTGGACGCGGATCCGTGCGCCCGCCTGGCCCACCCGCGCTGGCTGCTGGACGCCCTGCGCGCCGCGTGGCCCCGGGACTGGCAGCGCATCGCAGCGGCCAACAACCAGCGGGGGCCCATGACCCTCAGGGTGAACGCGCGCCGTCAGACCCGGGAGCAGGCCCTGGCGCGGCTCGCCGCGGCCGGCATTGCGGCCGCCCCCACGGCGCACGCCCGCGACGGCGTGGTCCTCGCGCAACCCTGCGACGTGTCCGCGCTGCCGGGGTTCGCGGCGGGCGAGCTGTCGGTGCAGGACGAGGCGGCGCAGCTGGCCGCAGACCTGCTCGCGCCCGCGCCGGGAGAGCGCTTCCTGGACGCCTGCGCCGCGCCCGGGGGCAAGCTCGCCCACGTGATCGAGCGCGAGCCGGCGCTGGCCACGGCGGTGGCGGTGGAGCGCGACGCGCGGCGCACGCAACGGCTTTGCGGCACCCTCGCCCGGCTCGCCCTCGCCGCGGACGTGGTCACCGGCGACGCCGGCGAGACCTCCCGGTGGTGGGACGGCACACCGTTCGAGTGCATCCTGCTCGATGCGCCATGCAGCGCCACGGGGGTCATCCGCCGTCATCCGGACATCAAGCTGCATCGCACGCGCGGCGATCTGGCGCGGCTCACCCTCACCCAGCGCGCGCTGCTGGAATCGCTGTGGCGCCTGCTCGCCCGGGGCGGACGCCTGTTGTACGCTACCTGTTCGGTCATGCCCGAAGAGAACGCGGAGATCGTCGCGCGCTTCCTCGACGACCACGCGGATGCACGGTCCCCGGCGCTCCAGGTGACCTGGGGCGTACCGGCGCCGCCGGGGCGCCAGATCCTACCGGGCGAGGCGGGCATGGACGGGGTCTACTATGCGTTGCTCGCCAAGCGTTGATGCCCGCCGCGGCACCGGGCTCACGCACCGGCTCGCCGCCACCGTCCTCATGAGCCTCATCGCGTGGTGGCTACATGCGGACACCGGCCCGGGCTCCGAACCCGGCTTCGAGGTCGTGAGCGCGGGCACGCGGCTGGTGGACGGCGTGCACCGGCTGCGCGCCCATGTCGACTTCCGCTTCAGCGACGAGGCCGTGGAAGCGATGGAGAATGGCGTCGCGGTGACCGTGTCGGTGGAGATGCAGGTGCTGGAGATCGGCCGGCTGGTGGACCGGAAGGTGGCCGCGGTGACGGCCCGCTACCGCATCCAGGTGCACGCGCTGAGCCGCCAGTACCTGGTGAAGAACCTGAGCACCGGGGAGACCGCCACCTACCGCAGCTTCGACGACATGCGCGAGGGGCTCGGCACCATCGACGGCTTCCCGCTCCTGGACGATCACCTGCTGGACGACGACGAGTCGTACCGGGCGCGGGTGCGTGCGATCCTGGAAATCGAGTCGTTGCCGACCCCGCTGCGGCTGCTGGCGTACCTCAAATCCGCCTGGCGACTGTCCAGCGACTGGCTGACATGGCCCCTCCAGCGCTGACCCGCCTCGCCACCGGCGCCGCCCCGATCCTCGGGCTCGGGACGCTGCTGCTGGTGTCACTGACCCTCATGGGGGAGGCCACGCAGGACTCGGCGCGCTTCTCGGAGCTCTACCTGTGGCTGCTGCTGGCCAACGCCGGCGGCCTGCTGCTGCTGTGCGCCCTCATCTTCTGGAACCTGGTCCGCCTGGTGCAGCAGGTGCGTGCAGGGCGCGCCGGGGCGCGGCTGACCGCGCGGCTGGTGGTGGTGTTCGCGATCCTCGCGGTGACGCCGGTGGTCGTGGTCTATTACTTCTCGGTCAAGTTCCTCCACGAGGGCATCGACAGCTGGTTCGACGTGCGCATCGAGCAATCCCTGGAAGACGCCATCGAGCTCGGACGCACCGCGCTCGGGATCCGCATGCGCGAGCATCTGAAGCAGACCCAGATCCTCGCGAGCGAGGTGGGCGACCTGTCCGGCACCACGGCGGCGCGCGCCCTGGACGATGCCCGCCGGCTGAGCGGGGCGACGGAGATGACGCTGATTGGCGCCAGCGGCAAGATTCTCGCATCGAGCAGCGAGGAGCCCACCTCCGTGGTCCCCAATCGCCCCGGCGAGGCGACGCTGCTGCAGGTGAAGCAGTCGCGCAGCTACATCGGTCTGGACCCCATCGGCGACGAGGGACTGCACATCCGGGTGGTGGTGGCGCTTCCCAGCGTGGTGGGCGAGGCGGAGCTCAGGGTGCTGCAGGCGCTGTTCCCGGTGCCCGAGAAGATGAATACCCTGGCCGAGAGCGTCGAGAAGGCGTACGCCAACTACCGCGAGCTGGCCTACCTGCGTACCCCGCTGAAGGCCAGCTTCACCCTGATCCTGTCCATGGTGCTGCTGCTCACGCTGCTCACCGCGCTGTGGGCGGCCTTCTACTCGGCGCGGCGCATGGTGGCGCCGCTGCGCGGCCTCGCGGAGGGCACTCGCGCCGTGGCCGAGGGCGACCTGGAGATCCAGGTGCCGCCCACCGGCAAGGACGAGATCGGCTTCCTGCTGCAGTCCTTCAACGACATGACCCGCCGGCTGAAGCGCGCCCGCGACGAGACCCGCGCCTCGCAGCGCGAGGTGGAAGCCCAGCGCGCCTACCTGGAAGCGGTGCTGGCGCGCCTGTCAACGGGCGTCATCACCCTCGACCCGGATGGACGCGTGTTCACCTGCAACACCGCCGGGGAGGTCATCCTCGAGCTGCCTCGCCAGGCGCTGGCCGGGGAATCGCTCGAGCGCCTGCAGCAGGCGGCACCGGCGCTCGAGCCCTTCGTGCGCGCCGCACGCGAGGTGATCGAGAGCGGCGAGGAGCGCCGCGAGGTCGCCGTGGAGCGCGCCCGGGGCATCCGTATCCTGACCCTCGGAGGCACGGCGCTGCCCGCCGCGGCGGGTCACGTGCTGGTGTTCGACGACATCACCGCGCTGGTGCAGGCCCAGCGCGAGGCGGCCTGGTCCGAGGTGGCGCGCCGCCTCGCCCACGAGATCAAGAACCCGCTCACCCCGATCCAGCTCTCGGCAGAGCGGGTGCGCCACAAGTTCCTGGAGCGGATGGCCGGCACCGAGCGCGAGAGCCTGGATCGCCTCACTCGCACCATCGTGCAGCAGGTGGAGGCGATGAAGACCATGGTCAACGCGTTCTCCGAGTACGCGCGCACCCCGGCCATGCAACCGCGGCGCCTGTCCATCAACGAGCTGGTCTCGGACGTGTGCGAGCTGTACCGGGCGGGACCGGGCGGCCGCCGGGTCGAGATCGCGCTATCGCCAGCGGTGCAGCGCGTGGAGGCAGATCCGGACCGCCTGCGACAGATCCTGCACAATCTCATCAAGAACGCGCTGGAGGCGGCGCCGGACACGCGGGTGACGGTGAGCACGCGCGACGCCGCCGGCGACACGGTGGAGCTCGAGGTGAGCGACGACGGGCCGGGGTTCCCGCCAGACATGGTGACGCGGGTATTCGAGCCCTACGTCACCTCCAAGGCGAAAGGCAGCGGGCTCGGGCTCGCCATCGTGAAGAAGATCGCGGAGGAGCATGGCGGCGGGGTCAGCGCCGGCAACCGCGACGAGGGCGGCGCGCGGGTGGTGGTCACCCTGCCCGCCGCCGCGGCGCGGCCCCGTGCCACGGTGCAGCGGGAGGCCGTATGAGCGCACCCTACATCCTGGTCGTCGACGACGAGCCCGACATTCGCGAGCTGGTCCAGGAAATCCTCGCCGACGAGGGGTTCGAGGTGGCCACCGCGGAGCACGCCCAGGCGGCGCGGGAGGCGCGGCGCGCGCGCATGCCCGATCTCATCCTGCTCGACATCTGGATGCCGGATACCGACGGTATCAGCCTGCTGCGCGAATGGAGCGACCAGGACGGACTGGACTCGCCGGTGGTGATGATGTCCGGCCACGGCACGGTGGAGACCGCGGTCGAGGCGACCCGCCTTGGCGCCTATGATTTCATCGAGAAACCGCTGTCCATGGCAAAGCTGCTGCTCACCGTGAAGCACGGTCTCGAGCACGCGAAGCTGCGCCAGGAAAACATCGATCTGCGCCGCGAGGCGTCGAGCCAGAGCGATCCACTGGGTCGCAGCGGGACCCTGTCGTCGCTGCGCGAGCAGGCGAAGCGCATCGCGCAGCACGACACCGCGGTGCTCATCAGCGGGGAATCCGGGTGCGGAAAGGCGGTGTTCGCGCGCTACATCCACGAGCACAGCCGGCGTCGCGAGGCGCCCTTCGTCCGGGTGCCGGTATCCGGCCTCACCAACGCGCGCAGCGCATCCGAGCTGTTCGGCGTCGAGGACGGCGACAAGGTCCACTTCGGGTCGCTGGAGCGATCGAACGGCGGCACGCTGTTCCTCGAGGACATCATCGACATGGACCTCGAGGTGCAGGCACGGCTGCTGAGCGCGCTGACTCAGCGCGCGTTCCTGCGGGTGGGCGGCCTCGATCCGGTGTCCATCGACGTGCGCATCATCGCCGCGACGAGCCACGACGCGGGTCAGGCGGTGCGCTCCGGACGGCTGCGCGAGGACCTCTACTATCACCTCAACGTGGTCCCGCTGGACGTGCCGGCACTGCGAGATCACCGCGAGGACATCCCGGAGCTGGTGGAGCACTTCGTCGAGCAGCTCGTGGGCGAGCAGAACCTGCCCTACCGGCGCTTCGGCGTGGCGGCCCAGAACCGCCTGCGGCATTATTCCTGGCCCGGCAACGTGCGCGAGCTGAAGAACGTGGTCCAGCGTCTGCTGATTCTCGGCAGCGGAGAGGAGGTCCGTCCCGAGGAGGTCGACGTCGCGCTGGGCGCCCACGCCACCGTCACCCAGAGCGTCGTGGAGGCGGACTTCGACCTGCCGCTCAAGGAGGCCAGGGAGCGCTTCGAGCGCCGCTATCTGGAGCAGAAGATCCGCGAGGAGCACGGCAACATCAGCCGCGTCGCCGACCGCGTGGGTGTCGAACGCACGCACCTCTACCGCAAGTTCAAGTCCCTCAAGCTGGATCCCAAGCAGGTGCTCGCAACGGAGGAGTGATCGCGCCGCCGCTCGCGCCGGTCCGCACACAGCCCCGCGGGAACACCGAACGCCATGAAGATCATCATCCTCGGCGCCGGCCAGGTCGGCAGCTCTGTTGCCAACAGCCTCGCCAGCGAGGCCAATGACATCACCCTGGTGGACCTGGATGGCAACCGCCTGCGCGAGATGCAGGACAACCTGGATCTCCGCACCGTGGTCGGGCACGCGGCCCACCCGGTGGTGCTGCGGCGCGCGGGTGCCGAGGACGCCGACATGGTGCTGGCGGTCACCAGCTCCGACGAGACCAACATGGTCGCCTGCCAGGTGGCCTATACCCTGTTCCACACCCCCACCAAGATCGCGCGCGTGCGGGCCCCCGAGTACCTGGCGGCGCCCGAGCTGTTCGCCCAGGATGCGCTGCCCGTCGACGTCATCATCAGCCCGGAGCGGCTGGTGGTGGAGCACATCGAGCGGCTGATCCGCACGCCCGGCGCGCTGCAGGTGATGGACTTCGCCGAGGGCAAGGCGCGGCTGGTGGGCTTCCGCATCACCTTCGACAACCCGATGGCGGGGCACGCCCTGAGCGAGCTGCCCACGATCCTCTCGAATCTCCAGACCCGCGTTGCCGCCATCTTCCGCCGCGGACGCGGCATCAATCCCGACGGGGACACGGTGATCGAGCCGGACGACGAGGTGTTCTTCGTGGCCTCGACACCCGACACCCACAAGCTGATGAGCGAGGTCAGCCGGCACGAGGGCCCGTCGCGGCGCCTCATCATCGCCGGCGGCGGAAACATCGGGCTCAGACTCGCGCAGAAGCTCGAGCGCGAGTACAACGTCAAGCTCATCGAGTACGGTCAGCGGCGCGCAGAGGAGGTCTCCCGCACGCTCAACAAGGCCATCGTGCTGCGCGGCGACGCCGCGGACGAGGGACTGCTGCGCGAGGAGAACATCGACAACACCGACGTGTTCTGCGCCGTCACCAATGACGAGCAGGTGAACATCCTCTCGGCGATGCTCGCGAAGCGGATGGGCGCGCGCAAGGTCATGGCGCTGATCAACCGCGGAGCCTACGTCGACCTCGTGCAGAGCAGCGTCATCGACATCGCGATTTCGCCGCAGCAGGCCACCATCGGCAGCCTGCTCGCACACGTGCGTCGCGGCGACGTGGCGGCGGTGCATTCCCTGCGCCGTGGCGCGGCGGAGGCCATCGAGGCGGTGGCCCACGGCGACCCGCGCACCTCCAAGGTCGTCGGCCGCCGGGTCGAGGAGATCAAGCTGCCTCGCGGCACCACCATCGACGCGCTGGTGCGAGGCGACGACGTGATCATGGCCCATCACGACACGGTCATCGAGGCCGACGACCACGTGATCCTGTTCCTGAGCGACAAGACCCGCATCAAGGAAGTGGAGAAGCTCTTCCAGGTGGGCGTCACCTTTCTGTGACGCCGGCCCTCGCGCACTGACGCCCCATGCAGTTCATTGTCATCCAGCGGCTGCTCGGCGTGCTGATCACGCTGTTCAGCCTGACCATGGTGCCGCCCATCATCCTGTCGCTGGCGTATGGGGACGGCGCGGCGCCGGCATTCCAGGGCGCGCTGCTGTTCCTGCTGGTGACGGGCCTTGTGCTGTTCTGGCCCGTCCGCCATGCGCGGCGCGAGCTGCGCCTGCGCGACGGGTTCATCGTGGTGGTGACGTTCTGGACCGCGCTCGGGCTGTCGGGCAGCCTGCCGCTGCTGCTCATCGAGAATCCGCAGATGACGCTCACCGACGCGGTGTTCGAGTCGGTATCCGGGCTCACCACCACGGGCGCGACGGTGCTGACCGGGCTCGACGCGCTGCCCGAGTCGATCTTGTTCTACCGCCAGATGCTGCAGTGGCTCGGCGGCATGGGCATCATCGTGCTGGCCGTCGCGATCATGCCCATGCTGGGCATCGGCGGCATGCAGCTGTACCGCGCCGAGACCCCCGGCCCGATGAAGGACGACAAGCTGACGCCGCGCATCACCGAGACCGCGAAGGCCCTGTGGTATATCTACGTGACGCTCACCGCGCTGTGCGCGCTCGGTTACTGGCTCGCGGGCATGAGCGTGTTCGACGCCATCTGCCACAGCTTCTCCACCGTCGCCATCGGCGGGTTCTCCACGCATGATCTGAGCATCGGGTATTTCGACAATCCGGCGGTGGAAGCGGTTTGCGTGGTCTTCATGATGATCTCGGGCGTCAACTTCGCACTGCATTTCGTCGCATGGCGAGGGCGGCGCCTGGACCACTATCTGCGCGACTCGGAGGTGCGCTTCTACCTGCTGGTGCTGGGGGTGGTGGCGGTGCTCACCTCCACCGAGCTGTGGCTCGCGGGCACCTACGACACGCTGCTCGACTCGGTGCGCCACGCCGTGTTCCAGACCGTGTCCGTGAGCACCACCACCGGCTTCACCACCACGAGCTTCGTGCTGTGGCCGAGCTTCTCCCCGGTGCTGCTGCTGTTCGCGAGCTTCATCGGCGGCTGCGCCGGCTCCACGGGCGGCGGCCTGAAGGTGATCCGCGTGCTGCTGCTGCTCAAGCAGGGCATGCGCGAGATCATTCGCCTCATCCACCCGAGCGCCCAGGTGACCATCAAGGTGGGCGGCAATTTCATGCCCTACCGGGTGGTGGACGCGGTATGGGGCTTCTTCGCAGCCTACGTGGGTGTGTTCGTGGTCCTGATGCTCGCGGTGATGGCCACCGGCCTCGACCAGGTCACGGCCTTCTCCGCGGTGGCCGCCTGCCTCAACAACCTGGGCCCCGGCCTCGGCGAGGTGCACTTCAACTACGGCGACATCAACAACACCGCCAAGTGGTTGCTCAGCGCGGCCATGCTCCTCGGCCGCCTCGAGGTGTTCACCGTGCTGGTGATCATCTCGCCGGCGTTCTGGCAGCGATGAGCGCGCTCACGGAACGCCTGGAGGGTCTGCTGGCCGCCGGCCAGGACAACGCCCTGCTGCGCTTCGGCCTGGGCCAGGCCCTGCTGAAGGAAGGCAGGGCCGCCGACGCGGCGGAGCACCTGGCCGCCGCGGTGCGTCACGACCCGGCCTACTCGGCAGCCTGGAAGCTCCTCGGCCGCGCCCGCAGCGACGCCGGCGACACGGCCGGCGCGGCCGACGCCTGGCGGCAGGGCATCGCAGCCGCCACCGACCGCGGCGACAAGCAGGCCGCCCGCGAGATGGAGGTGTTCCTGAAGCGACTGCAGAAGCAGCGCGGCGACTAGCGCGACAACAGTCCCGCGCCGGCGGTCGACGCGCGCTCAGGCCAGTCCCCCGCCCGGCGGTGCACCCGGCGACCGGGCCGCTCGATCTCGCGAAGACGAGCGGCGCGCGAAGGAGATC
>JBFHNV010000183.1:0-11982 GCA_041593595.1 Gammaproteobacteria bacterium | reverse complement strand
TGCGCCTCTGCGGTGAATACCCGGCGCCAGAGAAAGGACGAAAGCGCCTACCCTGCGAAGGCCGCGTCGATGGCATCGTCGAGGCGCTCGGCGGCGGTGACGTCCATGCCCTGCGGCACGCGCCGGACCTTGTTCGCCGCAGGCACGATGGCGCGGGTGAAGCCGTGCTGGGCCGCGGCCTGGAGGCGCTCCTCGCCGTTCGGCACCGGGCGGATCTCGCCGGCGAGGCCCACCTCGCCGAACACCACCAGGGAGCGGTCCAGGGGCCGCGCCCGGAAGCTCGAGAGCACCGCGAGCAGCAGCGGCAGGTCCGCGCCCGTCTCGCTCACGCGCACGCCCCCCACCACGTTCACGAACACGTCCTGGCCCTGCACCGCGATGCCCGCGTGTCGATGCAGCACCGCCAGCAGCATCGCGAGGCGGTTCTGCTCCAGGCCCACCGCGACCCGGCGCGGGTTGGCGAGGGACGAGTCGTCCACCAGTGCCTGCAGCTCCACCAGCAGCGGGCGGCTGCCCTCGCGGGTGACCATCACCACGCTGCCGGGCACCTGCTCGGCGTGGCGGCTGAGGAAGATCGCCGAGGGGTTGGACACGCCCTTCAGCCCGCGCTCCGTCATGGCGAAGATGCCGAGCTCGTTGGCAGCGCCGTAGCGGTTCTTCACCGCCCGCACCACCCGGTAGCGCTGGTTGCTCTCGCTCTCGAAGTAGAGCACCGCATCCACCATGTGCTCCAGCACGCGTGGACCCGCCAGCGCGCCCTCCTTGGTCACGTGCCCCACCAGGAACACTGCCGTGGCGGTGTCCTTGGCGTAGCGGGTCAGGCGCGCCGCGGACTCGCGCACCTGGGCCACGCTGCCCGGGGCCGACTGCAGCGCGTCCGTGTGCACGGTCTGGATGGAATCCACCACCAGCACCCCGGGGCGCGCCTTGGCGGCCAGCGCGACGATGCGCTCCACCTGGGTCTCGGCGAGCAGCTTCAGGCCTTCGGCGGAAAGCCCCAGGCGCCGCGCCCGCAGCGCCACCTGGGACAGGCTCTCCTCGCCGCTCACGTACAGCGGCGCGACGCCCGCGTCGCGCAAGGAGGCCGCCGCCTGCAGCAGCAGCGTGGACTTGCCGATCCCCGGGTCGCCGCCGATCAGCACCACCGAGCCCGCCACCAGTCCGCCGCCCAGCACGCGGTCCAGCTCCGCGAGACCCGTGGGCTGATGGCTCTCGACGGCGGCGTCCACCCCGGACGCATCCACCACCCGGGACGCCTCCGTGGCACCGGGCCAGGCCTCGCGCCCGGCCGGGGCCGGCGGTGGCGCGACGGTCTCCTCCAGGGTGTTCCACTCGCCGCAGTCCGGGCACTGGCCCATCCACTTGCTGGTGATGGCGCCGCACTGGGTGCAGGCGTAGCGGATGCGGGCGCGGGCGGAGGGCATGGTGGCGGTGCGCGGGCGTCGACGGCGGCGTTCGATGGATCATGCCAGCCTCGCCGGCCCCGCGCCGTCCCGCGCGACCCCCACACCCGTCAGAGCACGACCCGCGGCACGCGGCTGGTCACGCGGCAGACGAGCTCGTAGCCGATGGTGCCGGCGGCGGCGGCGATGCGCTCCACCGGCAGGTCCGGGCCCCACAGCGTGACCGGGTCTCCGGCTCGGGCGCCGGGCTGGCCACGCAGGTCCACGGTGACCGTGTCCATGGACACGCGCCCGGCGAGCGGTGCCGGGCCGCCGTTCACCAGCACCGGCGTACCGTCGGGGACCTGGCGGGGATAGCCGTCCCCATAGCCCGCCGCGGCCGCGCCCACGGGCATGTCCTCGTCGGCGGTGAAGCGACCGCCGTAGCCCACGGCGCCGCCGGCGGGCACGGGATTCACCGCCATCAGGCGGGTGGCCAGGGTCATGGCCGGACGCAGGCCGTGTTCCGCGGCGCATTCGCCGGCGAAGGGCGAGATGCCGTAGAGCATGATGCCCGGGCGGACCCAGTCGCTGCGCGCCCCGGGCCAGGCCATGATGCCGGCGGAGTTGCCGATGCTGAGCTCCGCGCCCAGATCCCGGGTGCATTCGCGAAACGCGGCGATCTGCCGATCGGTGGTGGGCCGATCCCGCTCGTCGGCGTCTGCCAGGTGGGTCATCACCCGCACCGGCGCGCGCACCGCGGCGGCCCGCACGAGCCGCGCGTGCATCTCGGCGGCGTGGCGGGGCGCGACCCCCAGGCGGTGCATGCCGCTGTCCACCTTGAGCCACGCTTCCACGGCGAGACCCGCCCCCGCCTGCTCCAGCAGCGCCACCTGCGCCGCGTGGTGCACCACCAGGTCCAGGCCCAGACGCGAAGCCAGGCCCAGCTCGTCGGCCGTGTCCACGCCCGGCAGCAGCAGGACGCGATGGCGCACGCCCGCCGCGCGCAGCCGCTGCGCCTCCGCCAGGCGCGCCACGGCAAAGCCGTCTGCGTCGCGCAGAGCCCGGGCGGCGGTGAGCAGCCCGTGACCATAGGCGTCGGCCTTGATCACGGCCAGAACCCGCGAGCGCGGTGCCAGCACGCGCGCCCGGGCAAGGTTGTGGGTCAGCGCCGCGGCGTCGATGTACGCCACCGCGCCCAGGGGCGCGGTCAAGGCCTCGCGCCGGACCGGGCGCTCACGGGTACGCGCGCACGAGCGCGCTCATGGGGGATAGAAGCCGCCCCCGGCGTACTCCTCGGGGATGAAGCTCTCGAAGCGCGTGAACTGGTTGCGGAAGGTGAGGATCACCCGCCCGATGGGGCCGTTGCGCTGCTTGCCGATGATGATCTCCGCCTTGCCCTTGTCCTTGCTGTCGTCGTGGTAGACCTCGTCGCGGTAGACGAACAGGATCAGGTCCGCGTCCTGCTCGATGGCCCCCGACTCGCGCAGGTCCGACATCTGAGGGCGCTTGTCCTGGCGCTGCTCCAGCGCGCGGTTGAGCTGCGACAGCGCGATGACCGGCACGTTCAGCTCCTTGGCCAGCGCCTTGAGCGAGCGCGAGATCTCCGAGATCTCCGTGGCCCGGTTCTCGCGCGTGCCCGGCACCTGCATGAGCTGCAGGTAGTCCACCACCACCAGCCCGAGATCCTTCTCCCGCTTCAGCCGCCGGCAGCGCGCGCGCAGCTCCGTCGGTGTCAGCGCCGGGGTGTCGTCGATGTAGATCTCGGTGTCGTTGAGCATGGTGAGCGCCGAGGTGAGCCGCGGCCAGTCGTCGTCGGCGAGCTTGCCGCTGCGCACCTTCTGCTGGTCGATGCGCCCGAGGGACGACAGCATGCGCATGGTGAGCTGCTCGGCGGGCATCTCCATGCTGAACACCGCCACCGGAAGGCGCTCCTTGATGGCGGCGGTCTCGCACAGGTTCATGGCGAACGCGGTCTTGCCCATGGACGGGCGGCCCGCGACGATGATGAGGTCGGACGGCTGCAGGCCGGAGGTGCGCTCGTCCAGGTCGCCGAAGCCGGTGGGCACGCCGGTGATGGGCGTATCGCTCTCGAACAGCTTCTCGATGCGATCCATCACGTTGACCAGCACGTCGCGCACCGGCGCGAAGCCGGCAGCACGGCGCGCGCCGCGATCGCTGATCTCGAACACCCGCCGCTCGGCGTCGTCCAGCAGCTCCGCGACCGTGCGCCCTTCGGTGTTGAAGCCGCTCTCGGCGATCTCGGTGCCGGCACCGATGAGCTGGCGCACCACCGAGCGCTCGCGCACGATGTCCGCATAGGCCTGGATGTTGGCAGCGCTGGGCGTGTTGTGGGCCAGCTCGCCCAGGTAGCCGAGCCCGCCCGCCTCCTCCAGCTCACCGCGCCCGCCCAGGTACTCGGACAGGGTGATCACGTCGAACGGTCGATTGGCCTCGGCCAGCGCGTGCACCGCGGCGAAGATCAGGCGGTGGTCCCGACGGTAGAAGTCGCCCTCGTTGAGGGTGTCGGCGATGCGATCGAAGGCCGTGTTGTCCAGCATCAGACCGCCCAGCACCGACTGCTCCGCCTCGATGCTGTGCGGCGGCATCTTGAGCGCCGCGGCGGCACTGGGGCGGCGTTCGGAGAGGACGGATTCGACCATGGCGTGGAGAGCTCCCGCTCGACGCGCGTGGTGCGCGCCGGGCCGAGCATAGCACCGGGGACGGGGCGGGTTGAGGGCGGCGGCGAGCCGCCCGACGGACGGCGCGCGAGCCGCAAGAGAACGGGCCTCGACGGCACGCGGCGTGCGGGCGCGGTCTGACGCGACCCGCTGCGCGGGGGTGTCGTCACTCGACGGGCCGGGCGCGATCGCTGATGACGCGCGGCCCGTGTGATCGCACGTGTCGCGCCGCTGACGCGGTCGCTCATGTCGCACTGCGGGCGCTGTCGCCCATGCCGCACCGCCGGCGCGATTGTTCATCACGCGCCGCGGGCGCCATCGCTCATATACGCTGGCAGCGCGATCGCTGGTGTCGCGCCGCATCGGTGCGCGCCGCACGTGTGATCGCTCACCTCGCGCGACGGGCGCGACGTGTCAGTCCTCGGCCTCCACCGACAGGGTGATGGGCACAACCACGTCCGCGTGGAACTGGATCTCCACCTCGTACTCGCCCACCTGGCGGATGGATTCGCCGGGCATGCGGATCTCGGAGCGCTCCACCTCGACGCCGGCGGCGGTCACTGCCTCGGCCACGTCGCCGGGCCCCACCGAGCCGAACAGCTTGCCTTCCTCCCCGGCCTTGCGCTGCACGCTCACGCGCAGGCCCTCGGCCTTCACCGCGCGCGCCTGCGCCGCGGCCACGTGCTCGGCCTGCTGGCGTTCCAGCTCCGCGCGGCGCGCCTCGAACTCGGCCATGTTCGCGGGCGTCGCCGCCACCGCCTTGCCGCTCGGGATCAGGAAGTTGCGCGCGAAGCCCGGCTTCACCTTCACCGTGTCGCCCAGCGCGCCCAGGTTGTGGACCTTTTCCAGAAGAATCACCTGCATGATCGCACGTCCTCTCTCAGCTTTTCTTTCGCGCTCGCGCGCGGAAATCCACCCATCCGTCCAGCAGCCCCGCCAGCGTCACCACCGGCACGGCCAGGTGAGGCGGCACCGCCAGCAGCAGATACAGGGCCACCAGCCAGCCCCTCGAGGCCTTGCGCTCGTGGACCACGCCGTGGGCCACCGCCAGCCCCTGGAACAGCAGCATGGCGGTGACCGGGCCCATCAGGTCCGCCGCCAGTGTGCCGGCGCCGCCGCCCAGGAACAGGGCACCGACCCCGATGCACAGGCTCACGCCCAGCGCGGTGCGCCCGACCCGCAGATCCCGGAACTCCTTTCCGAACCCGCCCGGGTTGTCCAGCACCGCGTGCCCCCAGCGAGCGAGCAGCAGCGTGAGCACCAGCCCACCCACCGTCGCCGCGCCGAAGAAACGCGTCATCCGCGGCGCCCACAGATCCAGCAGCTGGCGCATCTGTGCCGCCGTTTCCGAGCCCGCCCCGCCCTCCAGCGCCGGGGCGAAGAAGCGCTCGAGCACCCCGTGCCAGAACGCTGCCGGATCCTCCAGCAGCAGGTGGAACACGAGCACCGCCAGCGCGCCCAGCACCGCAGCCGCCAGCACCGCCATGCCCTGGGAGCGGGTGGTGATCAGCACCACGCCCAGGAGCCAGGTGGGCGCCCAGCTCATGCCCAGGAACACCAGCGCCGGCGTCGCCGAGCCCAGCATGAGCAGGGCGAATGCGCCCGCCAGCAGCACGGACCCGGCGATCACCAGGGCACCCTCGCGAGGCCCCTGCTTCAGCGTCGCGAGCCCGATCACGGCGCCGCTCACGTAGCTCAGCGGCGGCAGCATCAACGACAGCGCCGCGAACACCGCCGAGGCCGTCATGGCCTGGGTGCGGCCGCGCATGATCAACGCAAGCAGCGCGCGCACGAGGCCCTCCTCCCGGCAGCCGCGGCCCGGCGTGCCGCGCGCCGCCGCTTCGCTCAGGTGGTGTGCGCGTCGCTGTACGGCAGCAGTGCCAGATAGCGCGCGCGCTTCACCGCGCGCGACAGCTGGCGCTGGTAGCGCGCGCTGGTGCCGGTGATGCGGCTCGGCACCACCTTGCCCGTCTCCGTGACATAGGCCTTCAGGGTGTTGAGATCCTTGTAGTCGATCTCCTCGACACCTTCGACGGTGAACCGGCAGTAGCGCCGGCGGCGGAAGAATCTGGACATCTCGTGTCTCCTCGAAATCGGGTGCGTGGCGCGCGATCAGCTGTCGCTGTCTTCGGCAGCGTCCCCGTCGTCGTCGCCGGACGCGCGGCGCTTCGGCTCGTCGCGCCCGTCACCGTCATCGTCGCGGGCACGGCGGCTGTCGCCGTCATCGTCACGGGGTCGGCGGCCGTTGCCGTCGTCGTCGCGCGGACGGCGATCGCGCCGGCGGTCGTCGTCGCGGTCGTCCTTGGACTTGGCCAGCGGCGACGCCTCGGTGACGGCCTTGCGGCGCGCGATCACCAGGTTGCGAAGCACCGCGTCGTTGAAGCGGAAGGCGCTGTTGAGCTCGTCGAGCACGGCCTGGCCGCACTCGATGTTCAGCAGCACGTAGTGCGCCTTGTGCACCTTGGAAATGGGATACGCGAGCTGGCGGCGGCCCCAGTCCTCCAGTCGGTGGATCTTGCCGCCGTCGCCCTCGATCATGGCCCGGTAGCGGTCCACCATCGCCGGCACCTGCTCGCTCTGGTCCGGGTGGA
This sequence comes from Gammaproteobacteria bacterium, assembly GCA_041593595.1. Taxonomy (GTDB): domain Bacteria; phylum Pseudomonadota; class Gammaproteobacteria; order HK1; family HK1; genus JBFHNV01. Next base: position 5,328 of record JBFHNV010000183.1, on the reverse strand, counting down.
CCAGAAACACGATCTCGTAATGACGCATTGAAGCGCTCCCTTCGGTTCTGCGGCGGGCCGGGGGCCTGTCGCCGCATCGCCTCCCCGTACGGGCGGGTGAGGCAAGGAGTGGTCGGACTGTCGGTCTGCCGGGCCCTCGCCGGACCCGAAAGGCGCGGGACTATATCAGCAAGCGGGCCGGGGATCATCCGCCCCGCGACGCTGGCGCAGGGCCTCGTACAGGCACACGCCGGCGGCCACGGACACGTTGAGGCTCGCCACCCGGCCGCGCATGGGCAGGCTCATGAGGGCGTCGCAGTGCACGCGGGTGAGGTGCCTGAGGCCCCCGTCCTCGGAGCCCAGGACCAGCCCCAGGGGGCCCGTGAGGTCCGTCTCGAACAGGCTCGCGGGCGCCTCCGACGCGGTGCCGACGAGGCGCACGCCAGCCGCCGCCAGCTCGCCCATGGCGCGTGCCAGGTTCGCCACCGCCACGGCCGGCACGCTCTCCGCGGCACCGCTGGCGGTCTTGCGGGCTGCCGCGGTCACGCCCACGCCGCGGCTGCGGGGGTAGATCACCGCCGCGGCGCCGGCGGCGTCGGCGGTGCGCAGCACCGCGCCCAGGTTGCGCGGATCCTGCACCCCGTCCAGCAGCACCAGCAGCGTGTCCGGGCCGACGCCGGCCACCACGGCGCGCAGGTCCACCGCCTCGGCGCGGCGCGCGCGCACCGCCACCCCCTGGTGCCGGGCGTCGCCCAGCAGGTCGTCCAGCCGGTGGCGCGGCAGCAGGTGCAACGGCACCGAGCCATCGCCGAAGCGCCGGCGCAGCCGCTCGGACAGCCGGTTGTCACGCCCGCGCTGCAGCCACACCTCCAGCACCCGTTCCGGCGCGGTGTCCAGCAGGCTGGACACCGCGTGCTGGCCGTAAATGATCTCGTCGTCCACGTCTGCTATCCGACACTGCGCCAGGGCCAGGTTGCGGACACGCAGGCATTCAGGTTGACGCGGCGGTGGGGACCGGTTCGGGACCGTCGGCGCCAGGGATGGCGCCGTCGAGCCTCCAGGGACGGATTCACGGCGTGTCCCGAATCGGCCCCCGCCGCCGCAGACCCGTCGCAGGCGTACCGGCAAGCTCCTCCCACTATCGCCGCCGCCCGCGCCGGCGCTCCCGCGAGCCGTAGCCCGGCGGGTGACGGTGGCCGCCGCCCACCCGCTCGAAGTCCACCTTGCGCTCGTCCAGGTCCACGCGGATCACCTTGACCTTCAGCGTGTCGCCGACCGCGAAGCGCTCGCCGCTGCGCTCGCCTTCCAGCACCTGGCGGGCGGGATCGAAGTGGAAGTAGTCGTGGCCCAGCATGCTCACGTGGGCCAGGCCCTCCACGAACAGCTCGTCCAGGGTCACGAACAGGCCGAAGGCGGCGACCCCGGTGACGGTGCCGGCGTACTCGCGGCCCACCTTGTCCAGCATGTACTCGCACTTCAGCCAGTTGATGGCGTCCCGGGTCGCGTCGTCGGCCCGGCGCTCCGTCATGGACACGTGCTCGCCCATGCCCAGCAGCCGCTCGCGGGCGTAGCCGTAGGGTGCCTTCCTCGGCCCGCTCAGGAGGTGCTTCAGGGCCCGGTGCAGGACGAGATCCGCATAGCGGCGGATGGGCGAGGTGAAGTGGGCGTAGGCGTCCAGCGCGAGGCCGAAGTGCCCGATGTTGTCCGGGCTGTACACAGCCTGGGACAGCGAGCGCAGCACCATCACCTGGATCAGCGCCGAGTCCGGCCGCTTCGCGGCGCGGTTGAGCAGCGAGAGGTAGTGCTTCGGCGCCGGCTTCGAACCCCCTGCCAGCGTGAGCCCGACGCCCGCCAGGTAGGTGCGCAACGCGTCCAGACCGTCCGGCTTCGCGCCGTCGTGCACCCGGAACAGCACCGGCTGCTTCTTGCGGATCACGTGCCGCGCCGCCGCCACGTTGGCCGCCACCATGCACTCCTCGATGAGGCGATGGGCGTCGTTGCGCCTGAGCGGCTCGATGCGCTCCACCTTGGCGCCGTCGCCCAGGATCACGCGCGTCTCCTGGGTGTCCAGCTCCAGCGCCCCGCGGCGCTTGCGCGCCTTCGCCAGGGCCTTGAACAGCTTGTAGAGCTCGTCCAGGTGGGGCACCAGATCGCCGCGCCCGCGCCGCGTCGTGCCCTCGCGATCCACGACGATGGACGCCACCTCGTCGTAGGTGAGGCGCGCGTGGGAGCGCATGAAACCCTCGAAGAAGCGGGCCCGGCGCACCTCGCCGTCACCGGCCACGAGCATCTCGCACACCATGCACAGGCGGTCCTCGTCGGGCTTGAGCGAGCACAGCCCGTTGGACAGTGCCTCCGGCAGCATGGGAATCACGCGGTCCGGGAAGTACACCGAGTTGCCGCGCCGCTCCGCCTCCACGTCCAGCGCGCCGCCGGCCTTCACGTAGGCGGCCACGTCGGCGATGGCGACGGTGAGCTTCCAGCCCGAGGGCGTGGCGCGGGCGTGCACCGCGTCGTCGAAGTCCCGCGCGTCGGCGCCGTCGATGGTCACCAGCGGCAGGTCCCGGAGATCCTCCCGGCCGCGCTTGGCCGCCGGCTTCACCGCGTCGCCGAAGCGCGCCGCCTCGTCCAGCACGTTCTGCGGGAACTCCGCCGGCAGCTCGTGGCTGCGGATGGCGATGTCCACCTCCATCCCCGGCGCCATGTGCGCGCCCATCATCTCCACCACCCGGCCCACGGCGCGGCGGCGCTTGTCCGGGTACTCGAGGATCTCGGCCACCACGATGTCGCCGTCGCGGGCGCCGCCGTCGTCCTCCGGCGCCACCAGCAGGTCGTGGCGGATGCGCGCCTCGTCGGGCACCACCAGTCCCATGCCCGCCTCGCGCACGAAGCGGCCCACCACCTGGCGCACCGCGCGCTCGAGCACCTCCACCGGCGCGCCCTCGGCGCGCCCGCGGTCGTCCACGCCCACCACCCGCGCCACGATGCGATCGCCGTGCATGATGCTGCGCATGCGCCGCGGCGACAGGAACAGGTCCGGCCCGCCCTCGTCCGGCACCAGGAAGCCGTACCCGTCGCGGTGGCCGATCACGCGCCCGCGCACCAGGTCCATGCGCTCGGTGAGGCCGTACTCGCCGGCGCGGTTGCGCAGCAGCTCGCCGTCGCGCTGCATGGCGCGCAGGGCCCGGAACAGCCGCTTGCGCTCGCGTCCCATGGGCAGATCGAAGGCCTCCGCGATGGCGTCGAGGGTGAGCGGAACGCCGCGGCGTTGGAGCAGGTCGAGCACCTGCCGGCGGTCGGGAACGGGCATGGGACGGGCGCAGGCGGCGCGGACGCGGGGTTCGTTGACAACCCGGGAGGGCAGCCGTAACCTCGCGCGCCTGCCTGATGGGACTCCTGGCGGTTGCGAATGGAGGGCGAGAGGATAGCCCACCCGCGACGCCGGAGCCCGCCTTTGCCGAGGTGGCGGAATTGGTAGACGCGCTGGCTTCAGGTGCCAGTGGGGGCAACCCCGTGGAGGTTCAAGTCCTCTCCTCGGCACCACCCGATCAATGACTCGGTACCGGTGACTGCCGGATGCCTGCTACTTCGATGCTCAGCGCTCTACCTGGCTGCACTCCGAAACGGCAGGAACCCGGCAGGCTCGTCGTCTCGAGCGTCCCGCCCCGGAAACGACGCCTCTTCGCCCCGTAGCCGACCATGCGACGGGTGCGGAATCGGCACCGTCGCGGGCCAGCGCCACCGGGTTCCCTCCGAGAAGCCTGAACAGGTAATCCGATCCACCGACGTCCCGTACGAAGTGGATGGCGGATAGGGATTGCATGGACTCCTCACCGCTTGCGAGCACCTCGTTCGTGGCGAGGGAGGTACGACTGCCAGATTGTATTCGGTCTTCTCGCGACGACCGTTTACCGGGCACCTGACCCGTAGCCTCTGCGGGCATCGGCTGCGAAAGAATCTCGAATGATCATCCCGCCAGGTCGCGCGTCCGCGGCCGCTCGCGCACCGCGCCCTGGCAGCGACGGCGACGGCCCGGTCAGCGGTGCGCTCGCGGATCCCGCACGCCGGGCAGCCTGCGCCCTGCCGATCCCTCAGCCGCGCGCCCACCCAGTGTCAGCTGCCGCCGACTCCGCACTCCCGCGTGACCCGCCGGCCACCTTCCTTGCCTCACCACCCATGTATCGATGTTCGAGATACCGCGCTCCACGGGCAACTTGCGCGTGGGTTCCCATCCGCACGCCCGGACGATCGTCGAACGCTGCGCAGGCCTTCGCATACGTGTCGAAAAACTTTACAGGTCGCTGTGGCGCAACATCGCGTGAGCCATGTGATCGCCCGCAAATCAACAACCTGCCGCCAACTGCATGATTATTGCATGTCCGCGCACGAGGTCGTTCGACCTCTGCGACCTGACGGGGAGGACGCCATGACACACCTGAGAATAATGCTCCTGGCGGCAGCGGCCGCCGCGTTGCTCGATACGAATGAGAGCCGAGCCGCACTGATTGACCAGGGCATGATGACGCTGGACGATGCGACCGGGCTTCAGTGGCTCGACGTGACCGAGACCGTCAACCTGTCAGCCGACGACATCGTCGGCGGTGCAGGCGGCTTCGCTGCAGACGGATGGGTGCATGCCACGACCGCACAGGTCGAGACCCTGCTGCTCAATGCCGGCATGGTAGGGCCGTTCGATGGCACCCAGTCGCCGGGCTCGTTCGCCGGGGCGAATCTCATAATCTCGTTGCTCGGCTCCACGGGCGCCTTCGGCAACAGCATATCGATCCAGGCATTCTCCGCGACAACCGGAACCTTTGCGGGATCCCTGGCCACCCCGGTCGTGATCACATCGTTCGGAACGGTTGGCGGGGCCGACGTCCCGGGACCTTCGGTCCCGTCGGTCGTGGCGGCTCAGACCATCGGCAACTACCTGGTGCGTGGCGCGATAACGGCCCCCGAGCCACCCGCTGTACTGCTGATGGTGATCGGCCTGGTGGGCATGGCCTGCGCGCGGCGGCGCCGGCGCTGAAACGGACCCGTGCCTGGCCGGACCACGGGATGATTCCCCGGCGTGCCGTGGCGCGCCGGGAGGGGCGCACGGACAGTCCCCCCGTGGTCTGATCTGATCCATGGGGGACCGGACGTCCCCCGGTCGGAGGGCGCGGAGCCCCGGACCTTGACTCATGCCGTGACGCGGGTGGTGGGAACCGAGGCGGTGGACCGCCAGCTCCACCTGAATCCCGCGCGACCCGAGGGCGGCGCGCACGGTCGAGGCATCCGGATCGCGACCGAGCCCGATCCGGGGAGGGCCCCGTTGCGCCACCGACCAGACGACCTCGCCCTCACCGT
>JBFHNV010000182.1:0-12135 GCA_041593595.1 Gammaproteobacteria bacterium | reverse complement strand
TCACGCTGGTGGAGTTCGCCGACTACCAGTGCCCCTCCTGCAAGCGTGCCGTGAAGGTGATGCAGCTCTTGCTGGAGCAATACCCGGACCAGGTCAAGCTGGTGCACATGGATTTTCCCATCAACGCTTCCGGCATCTCGCGCCGGGTCGCCTACGGCGGCGCCTGCGCCCACGCCCAGGGACGCTTCTGGGAGTACCACGATCTCGCCTTCCATGAGCAGGAGAGCCTCGACCGGGATGCGCCCGCGCGCCTGGCCCGCGCGGTGGGGCTGGACATGACCGCCTTTGACGCCTGCATGACGGACCCCTCCACCCACGCCACGATCGCCGCATCGGAGGACGAGGCGCGGCGTCTGGGGATCACCGCCACACCGACGCTGTTCGTGGACGGGCGGCCCTTCCCGAGCAGCGACCTGCTGCGCGACATCGGGGCCTACATCGCGAAGAAGATCGGCGACACCTCGTGAGCAGGCCAGGCCTTCGCGCCGGCCCTGCCCGGGTGCAGGCGGCGCTGGACGTCCACGGGCTGGGGCCGCGGGTGCGCGAGATCGGCGCCTCCACCCGCACCGCCGCCGAAGCCGCGGCGGTGGTGGGCTGCCACGTGGCGCAGATCGTGAAGAGCCTGGTGTTCCGCTGCCGCGACAGCGGCCGCCCGGTGATGGTGGTGACGAGCGGCGCCAACCGCGTGGACGAGGCCAAGCTCGCCGCGCTCGCCGGCGAGCCAGTGGGCAAGGCGGACGCCGCCTTCGTGCGCGAGCACACGGGCTTCGCCATCGGCGGCGTCGCCCCCGTGGCCCACGCGGCCCCCATGGAGACCTACATCGACGCCGACCTGCTGGCCCACGACCGCATCTGGGCCGCGGCCGGCGCTCCGGACACGCTGTTCGAGCTGACGCCTTCCGAGCTGCAGCTCATCTCGGGAGGGCGGGTCGCCGACATCAAGGCGTGATCGCGTCGCCCGGCTGGGTGAACGCCGACTGCGGGGCCCGGAGAGCCGACCGGGCTTTCGACAAGTCCGGGCCTTCGGTTTTCACCACAAGTACACAAAGGGTTCAGGGGTGAAAGAGGGACGTTCCTGATCTCGCCTCACGTCCCTGCACTCTGCTGGCTTGTCGTGTTCGGGCAGTCAGGCGAATGAGGCACAGAGGGCACAGAGATGAGTACAACATGTGCCCTCTGTGCCTCTGTGGTTGAATTCGTCCTGAGTTCGGAATCGCAGCAGCCCTCCCCCGACGATCACGTCGTAGACCACGAAGGCGCACCTTTTCTTTCTTTTGCGCCCTTTGTGTCCTTCGTATCTTCGTGGTTTTTCATCCTTCCTCTCAGCGTCTCCGTGGCAGGAACCCAGGCCCTCCGCGAAAGGGTCAGGCTGCGCGGCTGACCCCGGGCTCGTACCCCAGCACCGGCGCGAGCCAGCGCTCGACTTCCTCGACCGACATGCCCTTGCGCCGGGCATAGTCCTCCACCTGGTCGCGCTCCACGCGGGACACGCCGAAGTAGCGGCTGTCCGGGTGCGCGAAGTACAGCCCGGACACCGACGACGCCGGCGTCATGGCGCAGCTCTCGGTGAGGGAGACGCCGGCGCGGGCCGGGGCCTCGAGCAGATCGAACAGGGTGCGCTTCTCCGTGTGATCCGGGCAGGCGGGGTAGCCCGGCGCCGGGCGGATGCCCCGGTAGGTCTCGCGGATGAGATCCTCGTTCGTCAGGGCCTCGTCCGGCGCGTAGCCCCAGAGCTCCTTGCGCACGCGCTGGTGGAGGCGCTCGGCGAATGATTCCGCGAGCCGGTCCGCCAGCGCCTTGAGCATGATGGACGAGTAGTCGTCGTGAGCCGCCTCGAAGCGCGCCGCCGCCTCCTCCACGCCGTGCCCGGTGGTGACCACGAAGGCCCCCAGGTAGTCCGCGAGCCCGCTGTCGCGGGGCGCGACGAAGTCCGCCAGCGCCAGGTTGTGTCGTCCCCGGTCCCGGTGCAGCTGCTGGCGCAGGGTGTGCAGCGTCGCTAGCGGCGTCTCGCGGGTGTCGTCCGCGTACAGCACCAGGTCGTCGCCGTCGCTGGCGGCGGGCCAGAAGCCCACCACCGCGCGGGCGCGGAGCCAGCGCTCTGCCACGATGCGCGCGAGCATGGCGCGCGCATCGTCGTACAGGGAACGGGCCGCCTCCCCCACCACCTCGTCGTCCAGCAGGCGCGGAAAGGTTCCGGCCAGATCCCAGCTCTTGAAGAATGGCGTCCAGTCGATGGTGGGCACCAGCTCGGCCAGCGGGTAGTCGTCGAAGGCACGCACGCCCGTGAAGGTCGGGCGCGGCGGCGCGTAGCCGCTCCACTCTACGGGATGGCGATTGGCGCGGGCGTCGGCGAGGCTCACCCGGCGCGCGTCCCGGCGTTCGCCGTCGCGCCGCTCGCGGATGTCATGGTACTCGCCGGCCACCTCGCGCACGAAGGCGTCGCGCTGCTCGCCCAGCAGCCGGCTCACCACGCCCACCGCCTTGGATGCATCCGGCACGTACACCGTGGGACCCTGGTAGTTGGGCGCGATCTTCACCGCAGTGTGCACGCGGCTGGTGGTGGCGCCGCCGATGAGCAGCGGGATCTCGAATCCCTCGCGCTGCATCTCCGCGGCCACGTGGCGCATCTCGTCCAGGCTCGGGGTGATCAGCCCCGACACGCCCACCAGGTCGGCACCCACCTCGCGGGCGGTGTCCAGGATGCGCCCCGAGGGCACCATCACGCCGAGGTCGATGACCTCGTAGTTGTTACAGCGGAGCACCACGCCGACGATGTTCTTGCCGATGTCGTGCACGTCCCCCTTGGCGGTGGCCAGAACCACCTTGCCGGCGGCGCGGCGCACGCCGTCGCGCTCCGCCTCCATGAACGGCTCCAGGTGCGCCACCGCCTTCTTCATCACCCGCGCGCTCTTCACCACCTGGGGCAGGAACATCTTGCCGCTGCCGAAGAGATCGCCCACCACGTTCATGCCGTCCATGAGGGGGCCCTCGATGACGTGCAGCGGGCGCTCCGCCTCGAGCCGCGCGGCCTCCGTGTCCTCCACGATCCACTGGTCGATCCCGTGCACCAGCGCGTGAACCAGCCGGTCGTGGACGTTCCCCTCGCGCCAGGACAGATCCGCCTCGCGCTCGCGCAGGCTGCCCTTCACCGCGTCGGCCACCTCCAGCAGCCGCTCGCCGGCATCCTTGCGACGGTTGAAGATCACGTCCTCGATGCGCTCGCGCAGATCCGCGTCCACGTCCTCGTACACGGGCAGCTTGCCGGCGTTGACGATGGCCATGTCCAGCCCGGCGGCGATGGCGTGATAGAGGAACACCGCGTGCATGGATTCCCTGAGCGCGTTGTTGCCGCGGAAGGAGAACGACAGGTTGGACACGCCGCCCGAGACCTTGACCCCCGGCAGGCGCTTCTTGATCTCCCGCGTCGCTTCGATGAAGGCGCGGCCGTAGTCGTCGTGGGCCTCGATTCCTGTGGCCACCGCGAAGATGTTCGGATCGAAGACGATATCCTCGGGCGGGAAACCCACCTCGCGGGTGAGGATGCGATAGGCGCGCTCGGCGATGGCCACCTTGCGCTCCACGGTCTCCGCCTGACCCTGCTCGTCGAAGGCCATCACCACGACGCCGGCGCCGTAGCGGCGCACCGCGCGCGCGTGGCGCATGAAGGGCTCCTCGCCCTCCTTGAGGCTGATGGAGTTCGCGTAGCCCTTGCCCTGCACGCACTTCAGCCCCGCCTCCAGCACCTCCCACTTGGACGAGTCGATCATCACCGGCACGCGGCTGATGTCCGGCTCGCCGGCGATGAGGTTCAGGAACCGCTGCATCGCCGCCACGGAGTCGAGCATGCCCTCGTCCATGTTCACGTCGATGATCTGCGCCCCGTTGTCCACCTGCTCGCGGGCAATCTCCACCGCGGTGGCATAGTCGTTCTTCTCGATGAGGCCGCGGAACTTCGCCGAGCCGGTGACGTTGGTGCGTTCGCCCACGTTCACGAACAGGCTGCCGGCGCCGATGGTCACCGGCTCGAGGCCGGCCAGGCGGCACTGGGTGTCGCGCTCGGGCACCGGCCGCGGCGCGACGCCTGCCACCGCGTCGGCGATGGCGCGAATGTGCTCCGGCGTGGTGCCGCAACAGCCGCCGGCCAGGTTCAGCAGCCCGTCGCGGGCGAACCCGCCCATGAGCTTCGCCATGTGCTCCGGGGTGTCGTCGTAGCCGCCCATCTCGTTGGGCAACCCGGCGTTGGGGTGGCAGCTCACCCGCGTGTCCGCCACCTGGGCCAGCATGTCCACGTACTGGCGCAGCTCCTTTGCGCCCAGCGCGCAGTTGAGCCCCACGCTGATGGGCGCCGCGTGGCGCACCGAGTACCAGAACGCCTCCGCGGTCTGGCCGCTCAGGGTGCGCCCGGAGAGATCGGTGATGGTCCCGGACACCATCACCGGCAGGCGGATCCCGTGGCGCTCGAAGTACTCGTCCACGGCGAACAGGGCCGCCTTGGCGTTCAGGGTGTCGAACACCGTCTCCACCAGCACGATATCGACGCCGCCCGTCACCAGCCCGTCCAGGGCCTCGGCGTAGTTCTCCCTGAGCTCGTCGAAGCTCACGTTGCGGTAGCCGGGGTCGTTCACGTCCGGGGAGATTGACGCGGTGCGGCTGGTGGGGCCGAGAACGCCCGCCACCCAGCGCGGGCGGTCCGGCGTGGCATGGGCATCCGCCGCGGCGCGCGCGATGCGCGCACCCTGCAGGTTCAGCTCGCGCACCAGTGCCTGCAGCCCGTAGTCCGACTGGGAGATGCGCGTCGAGTTGAAGGTGTTGGTCTCGAGGACGTCGGCACCCGCCGCGAGGAAGCCCTCGTGGATGCCGCGGATGGCCTCGGGCCGCGTGAGGTTGAGCAGGTCGTTGTTGCCGCGCAGCTCCGATGTGTGATCCCGCAGACGCTCGCCGCGGAAGTCGGCCTCGTCCAGGGACAGGGCCTGGATCATCGTGCCCATGGCCCCGTCCAGGACCAGGATGCGCCGCTCCAGGGCGGCGTGGAGGGCCTCGATGCGGCGCGCGCGCGCGTCGCTCACTGGTTCACCGCCTGGGCCGCCGCGTCGGCAGCCCGCGGGCGCCGGCCCAGCACGTGGCACACCGCCGCGGTCAGCTCGGGGCGGTTCAGCGTGTAGAAGTGGAAGTGCTCCACACCCCGGTCCCGAAGGCGCGTGCACAGCTCCGCGCACACCGTGGCCGCCACCAGCGGGCGCAGCTCCGGCGCCGATTCCAGGGGCTCGAACAGCTCCCCGAGCCAGGCGGGCACGCTGGCCCCGCAGCGCTCGGCGAAACGCTTCACGTTGGTGAAGCTGTTGACCGGCAGGATCCCCGGCACGATGGGCACGCCGATGCCCGCGGCCCGCGCCCGGTCCACGAAGCGCAGGAACACGTCCGGGTCGAAGAAGAACTGGGTGATGGCGCGGCTGGCGCCGGCGTCGATCTTGCGCTTCAGGTAGTCGAGGTCCGCCTGGGGCGACGCGGCGTCCGGGTGCACCTCCGGGTAGGCGCCCACGCTGATGTCGAAGTCGCCGCGTCGGGCGATTGCGGCCACCAGTTCGGCGGAGCTCGTGTAGCCGCCGGGATGGGGCTGGAAGTGCTCGGCGCCGCCCGGCGGATCGCCGCGCAGGGCGACGATGCGCGACACACCGGCGGCGGCATAGGCGTCCACCACCGCGTCCACCTGGTCGCGGGTGGCTCCCACGCAGGTCAGGTGCCCCGCCACCGGCACCCTGCCTTCCCGGGCGATGCGCGACACGATCTGCAGCGTGCGGTCGCGGGTGGTTCCCCCGGCGCCATAGGTCACCGACACGAAGCCTGGCGCCAGCGGCTCCAGGGCCTGCAGGCAGCTCCAGATGCCGGCGGCGGCCTTCTCGCTGGCGGGCGGAAAGAACTCGAAGGATACCGAGAGGGCGTCCCGGATATGGCGAAAGGGCGGCGCCGGGCGCCCTCCCAGCCGCTGGCGAGTCTCGTCGATTCCGGGGATGGGCGTCGCGTCAGAGGGCATGGCGAGTTCCTGGATAGGGCTGTGCACGCGCCGGCGGGACGCGCATTGCGGACAGATTATATAGACTTTCCTTTATGTCTTCACAAGACGGGGCCGTGATCCGGTCCACATCCCGGTCACCCCTTGACCCTCCAGTGACTGGAGGGTGCATGGTTCCCTCCAGTCACTGGAGGGACAGACCCCATGTCGACGGCCACCAGCACGTTCTCCCCCACCCACGCGCCCCCACCAGACAAGGGTAGTCTGCGCCTGGAAGTAAAGGGCATGAGCTGCGCCGGCTGCGTGGCACGGGTGGAGTCCGCGCTGCGGAGCGTGCCCGGCGTGGCCGACGCCAGTGCCAACCTGGCGCTGGAGCGCGCCGAGGTGCGGTTGAGCCGACCCGTCGAATCGGACGACCTGACCGGGGCGGTGGCAGACGCGGGCTACCACGCCCGGCTGATCCCCGCACCCGGCGCCGCGGACTTAGGACCACCCGCCGCCGTCACCCTGGACATCACCGGCATGAGCTGCGCGAGCTGCGTGACGCGGGTGGAGTCCGCCCTGCGGGCGGTGCCCGGCGTGAGCGAGGCCAGCGTCAATCTCGCCCTGGGGCAGGCGGAGGTGACCACGGATCGGCCCGGTCTCGAGACCGAGCTGGAAGCGGCGGTGGCACGGGCCGGCTACGTCGCCCGGGCACGCCGGGCGGACACCCCCGGCGCGACGCCGGAGCCTCCGGCCTCCCGGGAGGGCGTCTGGCTGCTGCTGGCCGCAGCCCTCACCCTGCCCCTGGTGGCGCAGATGGCGGCCATGGTGGCCGGCGCCGCCTGGCGGCTGCCGCCGCTGGCGGAGCTGGCCCTGGCCGCACCGGTGCAGTTCCTGGCCGGGGCCCGCTTCTACCGCGGTGCATGGCAGTCGCTGCGCCACCGGGCTGCCAGCATGGACGTGCTGGTGGCGCTGGGCACCAGCGCCGCGTTCTTCTACAGCCTGGCGGTGGTGGCGGGAATCACCCGCGGCCACCTCTACTTCGAGGCCTCGGCAGTGATCGTCACGCTGGTGCTGCTGGGCAAGTGGCTGGAGGCCCGCGCCCGGCGCGGCGCCGGTGCGGCGCTGGCCGAGCTCATGGCGCTACGGCCCGACACGGCCACGGTGGAACGCGACGGCGCCGAGCGCATCGTCCCGGCGGCGGAGGTTGCGGCCGGCGAGACCGTCATCGTGCGCCCGGGCGAGCGCATCCCCGTGGACGGCGAGATCCTGGACGGCATCACGGAAGTGGACGAGTCGCTGCTCACCGGCGAGAGCCTGCCCGTGGCGAAGCGGCCCGGGCAGCGGGTGACCGGCGGCGCGCTCAACGGCAGCGGCCTGCTGCGGGTGCGCTGCACCGCGCCGGCGTCCCGGAGCCGGCTGGCACGCATCGTGGCCCTGGTGGAGGAGGCGCAGATGCGCAAGGCACCGGTGCAGCGCCTGGTGGACCGGGTGAGCGCGGTGTTCGTGCCGGTGGTGGTGGCGGTGGCGGCGGCCACCTTTGCGGCCTGGTGGCTGGCGGGTGCGGGCTTCGAGACCGCGATGGTGGCGGCGGTGGCGGTGCTGGTCATCGCCTGCCCCTGCGCCCTGGGGCTCGCCACCCCCACCGCCCTGGTGGCAGGCACCGGCGCCGCGGCGCGCGCCGGGATCCTCATCCGCGACATCCAGGCCCTGGAGCGGGCGGCCGGCGTGGACACGGTGGTGTTCGACAAGACCGGCACCCTCACCGCCGGGCGGCCGCGGGTGTCACGCATCGAGTCCGCAGGCGGCGACGCGGACGGCGTCCTGGCGCTGGCGGCATCACTGCAGCGGGGCAGCGAGCACGCCCTGGCGGGGGCCCTGGTGGCCCGGGCGAAGGAGCGCGGACTCGCGCTGCAGCGGGTGGAGGGATTTCGCAACCACCCCGGTTCCGGCGTCACCGGCCGCGTCTCGGATCACGACGTGGCGGTGGGCACCCGCGCCCTGATGGAGCGAGTCGGCGTGGACCTCGCCGGCGCGGCGGAGCTGCTGGCCCCCATCGAGGACGAGGCCGGCACCGTGGCGCTGGTGGCGCTGGACGGTCGGGTGCGCGCGGCGGTGGGCTTCGCAGACGCGGTGCGGGACACGTCCCGGGAGGCGGTGGCGGAGCTCGCGCGGCGTGGACTCGCCACGGTGCTGCTCACCGGCGACAACGCGGCCACCGCGCGCCGCGTGGCGCAGGCGACGGGCGTCGGCGAGTGGCACGCCGGCGCGACGCCGGAGGACAAGGCGGCGCGGGTCACCGAACTGGCGGCCGGCGGCCGGCGTGTCGCCATGGTGGGCGACGGCGTGAACGATGCGCCCGCGCTGGCCGCTGCGGACCTCGGCATCGCCATGGGCCAGGGTACCGACGTGGCCATGGAGACCGCCGGGATCACCCTCATGCGCCCGGACCCGCGCCTGGTGGGGTCGGCGCTGGACGTGGCCCGGGCGACCCTTCGCACCATCCGCCAGAACCTGTTCTGGGCTTTCGTTTACAACGTGGTGGGGATCCCGGTCGCCGCGCTGGGGCTGCTGAACCCGGCGCTGGCGGGCGCCGCCATGGCCATGAGCTCCGTGTGCGTGGTGGCCAACTCCCTGCGCCTGCGACGCTGGCATCCAGTCGGCGCGGACGGACGGCCGTGAACGTGGGCGAGGCGGCGCGCCGCGCCGGCCTGCCGGTGAAGACGGTGCACTACTACGAGTCCATCGGCCTCGTCGCGCCGGCGCGCAAGTCCAACGGGTACCGCGACTACGATCAGACGCTGGTGCACAAGCTCGCCTTCCTGCAGCGCGCCCGCTCCCTCGGCTTCTCCATCGACGAATGCCGTGGGCTGCTGTCCCTGTACGAGGACCGGGACCGCGCCAGCCGCGACGTGAAGGCCATCGCCGAGGGCAAGCTGGCGGACATCGAGCGCAAGATCGCGGCCCTGCGGACTCTGCATGCCACGCTCACCCACCTGGTGGACGCCTGCCACGGTGACGACCGGCCGGACTGCCCCATCCTGGACGACCTGGCGGGCGCGGATCCGGGGATGGATCGCGGGTGAGAGCTTTTTTTCTTACCGCAAGGACGCAGAGAACACGGAGAAAGAGGAACCAGCGACGACGCAACAGGGTGGCACCATCACCGGCAGGCAGGTGCCTCTGGCAATGGGTTCCGCGCCCCGCTAGGTTAGGCCGCGAGGACGGAACGAGCGGAGCCGGCTCCATGGCGGACGAGGAGAAGGTCGAGATTCACCGGGGTCTCAAGGGCGTGTACTTCGAGCGCTCGCCGGTGTCGTTCATCGATGGGCGCGCGGGCGAGCTGCGTTACCGCGGCTACTCCATCCACGACCTGGCGGAGCACTCCACCTTCGAGGAGACTGCCTACCTGCTGCTGCACGGGGAGCTGCCCGCCCGTGGAGAGCTCGACGCCTTCGATACGGCGCTCAAGGCCGAGCGAGCCCTGCCCGATCCCGTGCTGGACGTCATCCGGCTTCTCAAGGACGCGCACCCCATGGAGGTGCTGCGCACGGCGGTGTCCGCACTGGGCGCCTTCGATCCGGACGTGGACGACGCCTCGCCCGAGGCCACGGTGCGCAAGGGCGTGCGGCTCACCTCCCAGGTGCCCATGATCGTGGGCGCCCACCACCGCATCCGCAACGGCCTAGACCCGGTGGCGCCGGATGCCGCCCTGGGCCACGCCGCAAACTTCCTCTACATGGTCAGCGGCGAGAGACCCTCCGCCGACTCCGCGTCGCTGATGGACACGGACATGGTGCTGCACGCGGAACACGGCGCGAACGCGTCTGCCTTCACCGCGCGGGTGGTGACGGGCACCGAGGCGAATCTACACGCGGCCATCACGGCGGCGGTGGCGGCCCTCTCGGGCCCGGCCCACGGCGGCGCGGCAGAGAACGTGATGCGCATGGCGCAGGAGGTGGGGGATCCCACACGGGCGGCGGAGTACGTGAAGACGAAACGCAAGAACCGCGAGGCGGTGATGGGCTTCGGACACCGCGTCTACCGGGCCGAGGATCCGCGGGCCCGGCACATGCGCGACGGCGTGGAACGCCTCTCCAAGGCCATGGGCGAGCCGAAGTGGTTCGAGATCCTGCAGGCGCTGGTGGAAGCCATGAAGCCCTACGCCCGCCACGGGGTGAACGTGAACGTGGATTTCTACGCCGGCGTGGTGTACTTCCTGCACGGCATCCCGGCGGACCTGTTCGTGCCCATCTTCGCCGTGGGCCGCGTGCCCGGCTGGGTGGTGCAGGTGATGGAGCAGCTCGAGAACAACATCCTGATCCGCCCGCTGACCCTCTACAACGGCCCCGAGCCGCGCCCTTACGTCCCCATCGATCAGCGCTGATCCCGCTGCTCGTGGACGATCGCAGCGGACAAGCTCGGGGAATCAACCACAGAGCCGCAGGGGACACAGAGAATTTCATGGACGGGCCCCGGCTCGTTTCGCCAGATCACGGCCTCCAATGGTGTTCTCTGTGTCCTCTGTGCCTCTGTGGTTCACCCATCCCGCGATCCCGCCGGTCCGGCGTGACCGGCGGCGTCGCTACCAGGGCTCCTCCGAGGCGACGGCGAGGCGCGGGCGGCGGATGCGGGATCCGTAGTCGAAGCCGTCGGCATCCACCAGGTAGGCATCGAGCGCCGCGTCGTCCTCGAACACCAGCACGCCGTAGCGCTCCACGTCGAAGCTGATGGCCGTGGTGAGGTCGTCCTCCGCCACCAGGCAGGCCTGGCGGGTCACGCTCATGAGATCCAGCCAGCGCTCGCCCAGCGCGCGGCCCACGCAGGCCACGTGGGGCGCCCCCAGGGGTGTGTTCACCCGGATCAGGCAGTGGGCGTGGCGAGCGCCGTTGCCGGTGCGCGTGAGCGCCGCCACGAAGTACAGGCCGGCGCCCCCGTCGCTCACCGCGGCCGGGCCCGCGCCACCAGCCCGATGGCATTGCACACCAGCCGCGCCGCGGTGAGCGCCGCGAGGCCCTGGGGATCGCGCTCCGGCATGAACTCCACCAGGTCGAAGCCGGCGATGCGCGCCTTGGCCGCGATGCCCTGCATCAGGCGCACCACCTGCCAGTAGTCCAGCCCCCCCGGCGCCGGGGCGATCACCGCCGGCATGATGGTGGGGTCCAGGCCGTCGCAGTCGATGGTGAGGAGCACGTCCGCCCCCTGAGGCACCAGGTCGAGGATCGGGCCGATGCCGTGCTCGTGCACCTGGCGCGCGGTCACGATCTGGGCGCCGAAGTCCAGCGCGGCCTGGTAGTCGGCCGGGCGTGCGCTGCCGGTGCCCCGCGCCCCTACCTGCACGATGCGATCCACCCAGTGCATCTCGGAGGCGCGGCGCATGGGGCTCGACAGCCCGAAGCGCTCGCCGTCCACCTCGTCGCGCCAGTCGATGTGGGCGTCCACCTGCACCACCGTGTACGAGCCCAGGTCCTCGTAGGCCTGGAACAGCGGGATGGGCACCGAGTCGTCGCCGCCCAGCACCACGGGCACGGCGTCCTGGTCCAGCACCGCGCGCACGGCGCCCGCGATGAGGGCACGGTTGCCGGGTCCGTCGTCGTACGCGCCCGGCAGGTCGCCGCAGTCCACCGCGCGCACCCCGTCCGGCAGCAGCGGGCCGCCCAGGTCGAAGTCCTGGTGCCCCCGCGTCCCCGCCATGTGGGCGATTCCCCGCCGGATCGCCGCCGGCGCCTCCGCGGCGTACAGCCCCAGCGAGCGGTAGGGGGTGGCCACCGGCACCCCGAGGATGGCGATCTGGGCGTCCAGCGTCGAGATGTCCTCGCAGCGGGGCAGCCCCAGGAAGGTGCCGCGGTCGGCGCCGGCGCCGAAGAGCTTGCCGATTCGGGAGGACATGGGACGTTCCTGGTCTGGGGAGCCGCTTCCCGAGCATAACGACCCGGGCGCGGCGAGGCACGCCGACGCCCAATCGTGATCGGTTGACGGCATGCCCGGGAGCGGCCGGCCGTATCGGGTCGGCCTTGTCCGAACACGGATGCGGCGACGCCAGCCCGCCCGCGCGGCCAGGCGGCAGGGGCTGCCGCGCCCGTGCGCGCCAGGGACGGCGCGCTCGAGACCCTCCAGGGACGGATTCACGGCGTGGCGTGGCG
>JBFHNV010000181.1:0-12147 GCA_041593595.1 Gammaproteobacteria bacterium | reverse complement strand
CGCGAGGGCATCGCCCGGGTGTTGCCCTCGAGCCGCATGACCATCGCGGTGCTGGCGGTGTTCGCCGGGATGCTCGTCTTCTTCTACCTGCGCTGATGCGGCGCGGCCGAGCGCATCCGTGCTCGGACAAGGCCGGTCCGGTGCGGGTCGCGAGGGCCGTCGGCTGCAGGATGCGGCCGTCGGGCGCACTGGTACGTATTCACAGCGTGTCCCCGCGGTCCGTATCGGGCCGGCCACCTCTGGGGATGCCGTCAACCGGTCACGAATGCGGTCGCGCGCGCCGCCGTGCTGGATCTCACGGTTCGTTCGCGATGCGCGGGACGCGGATTCCCCACGAGCCCGGGGCCGCGGCGTCAGCGGATGGACCGGGTCAGCTCCCGGGCGCGCGCCTCGCCGCGCTCGCGCGCGCCAGCGTCCAGCTCCTCCGCCGTGAGGTCGCGGTTCTTCGCCGCATTCTCGTCACCGCGGTCCGCGGAGAGGATGAACCAGGCGTAGGCCTCCACGTCGTCGCGCGGCACGCCCTCGCCGAGGCCGTACATGATGGCCAGGTTGTTCATGGCCTCGGGATAGCCCCCGAGGGCGGCCCGTCGGTACCACTCCAGGGCCTGCCCGAAGTCGCGCTCGACCCCCTGCCCGTGGTAGTAGGCGAGGCCGAGGCTGTATTGGCCGCGCAGGCTGCCGCCGGCGGCGGCGCGACGCGACCAGGCCAGCGAGCGCTCCAGGTCCTGCGCGACCCCCTCGCCTTCGGAGTACATAACGCCCAGGCTCGCGGCCGCCTCCGCGTGGCCCTGCTCGGCAGCGCGCTGCAGCCAGCGCACCGCCTCGGTCGGATCCGCAGGCACGCCGTTGCCGCTTGCGTATCGCACGCCGAGTCGGAACTGGGCCTCGGCGTCGCCGGCGCGGGCGCGGGACGCCTCGGGCGCGGCGGGCGGCGCCGCGGCGGCGCGCAGGCGGCTCGTATCCAGGTCCGCGTGGGCGGGCGGCACCCCGGACCCCGCAGGTCCCAGCCCGAGGGTCACGAGGGCGATGAGAGCCGACCGCGCTGTCCGTCGCATGTCGGAAATCTAGCACGCCGGCGGGGCGATCGCGGGAAGTGCGACGGCGGTCGCACCTCTCAGGATTCTCCCGCCCCGCGCCGGTGATACGATCCGCCGCCGGTCATATCCGGCCGCACCGGCGCCGCGCCGGGTTCCGCGACCGAGCACGCAACCGGAGACGCGCGCCACCCGATGATCAGGGTCTTTCGCCACTACATCCCCCGTTCCCTGCTGATCCTGGGGACCGGCGAGGCGCTGATCATGTTCGGGTCCATCTATCTGGGCATCAGCCTGAACGTGGCCGGGTTCAACCCCACCGCGAAGCTGCTGGTGGGGTCGGTTTGGCCCAAGGCGGCGCTGTTCGCGGCGACCATGATGCTGATGATGTCCATCGTGGGCCTCTACCAGCGCGGCCTGCGCGACGACCTGCGAGGCCTCCTGTTCCGGGTAGGCGTCGCGTTCCTGGTCGGAATCCTGGTGGTCGCGGCGGCGATGCCGCTGTTCCCGCGGCTGTCCATCGGCAGCACCGGCCTCACCGTGGCCATCATCGTCTCCCTGGTGGGAGTGAGCCTGTTCCGCGCGCTGACCTTCCGCTACGCCGACGTCAACCTCTTCAAGCGCCGGGTCCTGGTCATCGGGGCGGGATCGCTGGCCAAGCAGATCGAGCAGCTTCGACGGCGCTCCGACTGGCGCGACGCGACCCTGCTCGGCTTCGTGCACATCCCCGGCCAGGAGGTGGCCGTGAGCGAGGCGCGCGTGCACCGGCCGAAAGAGCGCCTGGCGGACTTCGCCCGCCGCCTCGGCGCGGACCAGCTGGTGGTGGCCATGCGCGAGCAGTCGCGGAACTTCCCGCTGGAGCAGATCCTCGACTGCAAGATGGCCGGCATCAGGGTGGTCGACGCGGCGAGCTTCTTCGAGCAGCAGACCGGCAAGATCAAGATCGACGCCCTGAGTCCGGCCACCATCGTGTACGCCGAGGGCTTCATCCAGGCAGTGCTCAAGACCTACATGCATCGCGCGTTCGACGTGGTGGTCAGCGTCGGCATGCTGCTGGCGGCGTGGCCCGTGATGCTCGTCACGGCGCTGCTCATCTGGTTGGAGGACGGGCTGCCGGTGTTCTACCGTCAGATGCGAGTCGGGCGCGACAACCGCCACTTCGAGATCCTCAAGTTCCGCAGCATGCGCACCGACGCGGAGAGCGGCGGGGCGGTGTGGGCCGTCGCGGACGACGACCGGGTGACGCGGGTGGGGCGCTTCATCCGCAAGTCGCGCATCGACGAGCTGCCCCAGCTCATCAACGTGATCCGGGGCGACATGAGCTTCGTCGGCCCGCGCCCGGAACGCCCGCAGTTCGTCGAGGAGCTGGAGAAGAAGATCCCGTACTATCGCGTTCGCCACCGGGTGAACCCGGGCATCACGGGCTGGGCCCAGATCTGCTATCCCTATGGCGCCTCCGACCGCGACGCGCTCGAGAAGCTGCAGTTCGACCTGTACTACATCAAGAACTACAGTCTGTTCCTGGACATCATGATCTTGATTCAGACGGCCCAGGTGATCCTCTGGGGCAAGGGTGCGCGCTGACGTGTCGCTCGCGCCGATACGGCGAACGCGGGGGCGTACGGCCTCGCCGGTGGCGCCGTGCTGACGCTGGACGCCGCGGCGGCTTCCTACGGCCTGGGCGCCGCCCTGTTCGGCATCCTCACCCTGCTCATGCTCACGGCCTGGCGCGGCCGGCTGCAGGGTGGGCTGCTGGTGGCGGCGGCGGGTGTGTCGTGCCTGTGGTGTGTCGCGCACGTGGGCCATGCGCTGTACACGGTGCCCCCGTTCTGGCTGCTGCAGCTCGGCGAGGTGATCCGCAGCGGCGTCTGGATCGTGTTCCTCCTGGTGCTGCTCGGCTTCGGCGGCGAGACCCGCCGTTCGGACGCGAGCCTGAAGTCCCTGGTCTGGAGCTGCGCCGCGCTGATCGCCGGGCAGGCCGCGGTGACCGTGCTCGGGCGTGTGGGCTGGACGCTGGGCCTGGACGCGGCAAGCCATACCCGGCTCGTGCTTTCCGGCCACCTGGGAATCGCGATTGCCGGCCTGGTGCTGGTGCATCAGCTCTTCCGGGACACCCGCCCGGAGCACCGCTGGGCGGTCAAGTTCCTGGTGTTCGGCCTCGGCGGTCTGTTCGCCTACGACCTCTACATGTACTCGCTGGCGCTGCTGTTCAACCGCCTGGACGCTGCGTCCTGGGTAGCGCGGGGCCTGGTCAATGCCATCGTGGTGCCCTTCGTCGCGGTGGCCGCGCGCCGCAACCCACGCTGGTCGGTGGAGGTGTTCGTCTCGCGCCACGTGGTGTTCCACTCCACGGCACTGCTGGCGGTGGGGCTGTACCTGACCCTGATGGCCGTCGCCGGCTACTACATCCGGTTCTACGGCGGGACGTGGGGCGGCATCGGTCAGGTCGCTTTCCTGTTCCTGGCGCTGCTGCTGCTCGCCGCGCTGCTGACGTCGGGCCAGGCACGCGCCCGTCTGAGGGTGTTCCTCAACAAGCACTTCTTCAAGAACAAGTATGATTACCGCGAGGAATGGCTGAAATTCACCCATGCGCTGTCCGGAAGCGATCCGCGCAGCGAGCCCAAGCAGAACATCGTGCGCGCCTTCGCCGAGATCGTGGCCGCGCCGCGCGGCGTGATCTGGGTGCGGCAGAGCTCCGAGTACTTCCAGCCGGTTGCGACCCTGAACGTGCCGCTGCCGGTGGATGCCACCACGCGGCCGGACAGCGCGCTGGTGCGCTTCCTCGAGCGCAGCGGCTGGGTGGTGTACCTGGACGAGTTCCAGAAGGCGCCCGGGCATTACGCCGGACTCGTGCTGCCGGACTGGATCACCGCGCTGCGCGATCCGTGGATCATCATCCCCCTCATGCACGGACAGGAACTATCCGCATTCATCGTCCTGGCGCGACCCCCGACG
Source organism: Gammaproteobacteria bacterium (assembly GCA_041593595.1). Lineage (GTDB taxonomy): Bacteria > Pseudomonadota > Gammaproteobacteria > HK1 > HK1 > JBFHNV01. Next base: position 8,158 of record JBFHNV010000181.1, on the reverse strand, counting down.
CCCCGGGATCTGAACTGGGAGGACACCGATCTCCTCAAGACCTGCGGCCGCCAGGCCGCTAGCTATCTGGCGCTGTTGAAGGTGTCCGAGGCGCTGTCCGACGCGCGCCAGTTCGAGGCCTTCAACCGCCTCTCGGCGTACGTGGTGCACGATCTCAAGAACCTGGTGGCGCAGCTGTCCCTGGTGGTGACCAATGCCCGCCGGCACGCGCACTCCCCCGGCTTCATTGAAGACGCCATCGAGACGGTCGACAATGCCTCGCAGAAGATGACCCGGCTGCTCATGCAGCTGCGCAAGGGACGGACCGGCGACGGCCAGGTCCGCTCGGTGGACCTGGTCTCCGTGATGGAGTCCGTGGTGCGCACCCGCGCCGCCGACAGGCCGGCACCGCGCCTCGAGTGCGAGGGCCGGGAGCTCCGGGTGGCGGTGGAGCCCGACCGCCTGGCGTCGGTGATGGAGCACCTGGTGCAGAATGCCCAGGAGGCCACGCCCGACGACGGGGCCGTGACCGTGCGCGTGGGCGCGCGCGACACCTTCGTCGAGGTGGAGGTGGCGGACACCGGCTGCGGGATGGACTCCCGCTTCATCTCCGAGCGGCTGTTCCGGCCCTTCGACACGACCAAGGGAAACGCGGGCATGGGAGTCGGGGTGTACGAGAGCCGGGAGTTCGTCGTCGCGGCGGGGGGCGAGCTCGACGTGCGCAGCACGCCGGGAGCCGGGACGGTGTTCCGGGTCCGCCTGCCGATGGAGTCCCGGGAAGACGCGGGCGGCCCGGCACAGGTCAGGGAGGAGGTTCGTTGAGCGCGCAGAAGAAGGCCAAGGCCCGCCTTCTGGTGGTGGAGGACGACCCCGGGCTGCAGAGCCAGCTCAAGTGGTGCTTCGAGGGCTACGACGTGCGCCTCGCGTCGGACCGCGAGTCGGCGCTCGCGGCGCTGCGCCGCTTCGAGGCGCCGGTGGTCACGCTGGACCTGGGGCTGCCCCCGGACCCCACCAACGCCACCGAGGGCCTGAAGCTGCTCGAGGAGATCCTCGGGCTCGCCCCGGACACCAAGGTGATCGTCGTCACCGGCAACGACGATCGCGAGAACGCGTTGCAGGCCATCGCCATGGGCGCCTACGACTTCTACCAGAAGCCGGTGGACCCGGACGTGCTCAAGCTGATCGCGGACCGGGCGGCGGCGCTGCACGACCTGGAGACCGAGAACCGCCGCCTGGCGCAGTCCCAGGGCATGTCGCCGCTGGACGGCGTCATCGCCGTCAGCCCGGAGATGAGCCGCGTGTGCCGCATGATCGAGAAGGTGGCCCCCACCGACGCCAGCGTGCTGCTGCTCGGTGAGAGCGGGACCGGCAAGGAGCTGCTCACCAACGCGCTCCACCGCCTGAGCGGCCGGGCGTCAAAGCGCTTCGTGGTGATCAACTGCGCGGCGATCCCGGAGACGTTGCTCGAGAGCGAGCTGTTCGGGTACGAGAAGGGTGCCTTCACGGGAGCCTACAAGACCACCGTGGGCAAGATCGAGTACGCTAACGGGGGAACCCTGTTCCTGGACGAGATCGGCGACCTGCCCCAGTCGCTGCAGTCGAAACTGCTGCGATTCCTGCAGGAGCGCACGGTGGAGCGGGTCGGGGGCCGCGAGCAGATCCCGGTGGACGTGCGGGTGGTGTGCGCGACCCACCAGGACCTCCAGGGCCTGATCCGCTCCGGAGGCTTCCGCGAGGACCTGTACTATCGCATCAGCGAGATCACCGTGGACATCCCGCCGCTGCGCGAACGCTCCGGGGACGCGGTGGTGCTCGCGCGGGCGTTCCTGCAGCGGTACTCGGAAGGCAATCCCGGTGCGCCACGCGAGTTCACGGACGATGCGCTGCGGGCCATCCAGGCCCATTCCTGGCCCGGCAACGCGCGCGAGCTCGAGAACCGCGTCAAGCGTGCCGCCATCATGGCCGACGGCGCGCGCGTGACCGCGGAGGATTTGGAGCTCGAGGAATCGGATGCCGAGGCGGAACCTCTCAACCTGCGCCATGTCCGTGAGGAGGCGGAGAGGCGTGCCATCCGGCAGGCGCTCGCCCTGTGCGATCAGCGCGTGGCCCAGGCGGCGGACATGCTGGGGGTGAGTCGGCCCACGCTCTACGACCTGATGGAGAAGTACGGCCTCAAGTGAGCACTCTGTCCCCGGCGACATCTCGGGTCGGTGCAACGGCCCGCTCCCGCTGGCAGTGGGCGGCGGGGGCCGAGGTCCTGGTGCTGTCGGCCCTGGCCGTGGCCCTGCTGGACCCGGCACGGCGTCTGCTCGCGCTGTGGCTGGACAGCTACGAGTACGGCCATGGCCCCGTGGTGGTGCTCGCCAGCGCGTACCTCCTCTGGCTGCGCCGGGACGCGTTCCGCGCCGAGACGCCCCGACCCGATCTCCGGGGTCTGGTGGCCACCGCCGCCCTCATGGCGGCGTGGTTCGTCTCGCGCACCCTGGGCATCGTCCTCGGCGAGCAGTTGGTGCTGGTGCTGCTGCTGCTGTCCGTCACGTACACGGTGCTGGGACCGCGGGTCACCGCCGTCGCCCGCCTCCCGGTTCTCTATCTCATATTCGCGATCCCCGTGTGGAGCGAAATCGGCCCCACGCTCCAGTCCTACACCGCCGAGGTGTCCACCGAGCTGGCACGGACGCTGGGCGTGCCCATCTACCTGGAAGGTCTGTACATGACCATTCCCGCGGGGCAGTTCGTGGTGGCGGAGACCTGCTCGGGCCTGCGCTACCTGCTGGCGGCGCTCTCGCTGGGCGGCTTCTACGCGCTGCTGAACCTGCACACGGCGTGGGCGCGAATGGTCCTGCTGCTGGTGTGCGCCGCGCTCGGTGTCGTGTTCAACTGGGTGCGTGTGGTCACCATCGTGCTCATCGGCCACCACAGCCAGATGCAGAGCCCCCTCGTCAAGGACCACATCGGATTCGGCTGGGTGCTGTTTCTCGTCGCCGTGGTGGCGACGCTGCTCGCGGGACGGCTGCTGGAGCGGCTCGAGGGCGAGCCCGCGCCGCGCCCCGCCCCCACGCCCGGGCCGGCGCCGGCGACCCGTGCGCTCCTCGCCGCCGCGGCGATCAGCGCGGGCCTCGTGCTGGGGCCGGCGTTCTCGGCGGACCGGGTGCTGCGGGCGACGGACCCGGTGGCGCCGATTGCGCTGCCCGCCCGGCTGGACGCGGGAGGCTGGTCCCGTGTCGCGTTGCCGGACCCGCCGCCATGGCGCCCCGAGTTCCACGACGCCGATGCCCAGCTGCTGGCCCGGTATCAGCGTGACGGCCAGTGGGTGGACGTCTATGTCGCCTACTATGCGGTGCAGCGGCAGGACGCGGAGGTCGTGAACGACAGGAACATTCTTTACGACCGGGACGTTTGGCGGCGCTTCGCCCACGAGATAGTGGAGACACGGGTGGCCGCCGCCGACGGCCTGCCCATGGCGGAGTACTGGCTGCGTCGGCGCGAGGGTCGGGAGCGGCGCCTGATGTGGCGGAGCTACTGGGTGGACGGCGAGTTCACCGTCGCCCCGAAGACCGCGAAGTGGCTGCAGCTTCGCGGCCTGCTCTCGGGCCGGCCGTCGGCGGCGGTGGCCGTGTTGTCCACCGCCGCCGACGGCGACGAGGACGAGGCCCGTGCGCGGCTCTCGGCCTTCGCCCACGCCCTTTCGGGCCCGCTGCGCGACGTCCTCGACGACGCCACCCGGCCGCGCTGATCCGCGCCTGCGGGACACCCGCGCGCGCAGGCCGCCGTGGCGGGATGGGCTCGCGCCACCCGCAGGCGCGGCCGCGAAGCGGCCGAGTGCACCGGCACCGGTGGCGCCGTGCGGGCATTCCATTCGCGGCCTGCGAATGGCACCATCCCCAAGGTTCCGATCTGTTCAGCGACGGGGCGCTCGTGCTGTCGATCCCAGGAAGACCCCGCCGATCAGCAAGCCGTGGCTCGCGCTGGGGCGCGGCGTCGGCCGGGCAGCGCGGTCCATCGGGGCGTGCACTACCGTCGCCGCGGCACGGCATGTGCTGCGGGTGATCTCGCGCTTCCACCCCGGGCCGATCTCCGGCCTGCCGTCCGCGGCGGGACGGACCGCGCCGCGCGCGCTGCCCTGCCGTCTCGCGTCCCGCGCTGTGTGACGGCGGGTTGCACCCCCCGCCGAAGCGGAGCCCGCACCCGTCCATGAAGCAGCACTTCAAGGTCGCCGGCAACCGCAGCGAGGGCACGCCCGGACTGTCCGAGGGCATGTTCCGCATCACGTACCTGGACGACGAGGCAGGCGGCGAGCACTCGTCGCTACTGGTGGTGATGGCCGACAGCGTCGAGGGTCATTCCGGAGGGAGGATCGCGACCAACCTGGCGGTGTCGACATTCAACAGGTACTTCGTGCCGCGCTTCGGGGTGTCGCCGACCTCGCAGCTGCTCCGCGCCGGCGTCGACGACGCCAACATGGTGCTGGGTCGTGCCATCGACGAGGTCCCGAAGCTCGAGGGCATGGCCTGCACGCTCATCGGCGCTGCCTTCACCGCCAACAGGCTCTACTGGGCCAGCGTGGGCGACGCCCACCTCTACCTGATCCGCGGCGGCGAGCTGCGCAAGCTCAACGCGGACCACACCTACGGTGGCTATCTGTCTCGGGTGCGGGCCCAGGGCGTGGAGGTGGAGCCGGAGCCGGGGCTCACCCCGGACATGCTGATGAGCGCGGCGACCGGCGAGGCGATTGGCGAGATCGACTGCCCGGAGGAGGGCCTCGCGCTGCAGCAGGGCGACCGGGTGGTGCTCGCCAGCCGCCGGCTTGCCGCCCTGGGCGAGACGACGCTGCTGCAGGCGTCGCGCGGCGCTCGCGACGTCGCCCAGGGTGTCGCGGCCCTGCTGCGCGCTGCGGCAGGGCCGGGCGGGGACGGCGGCGGTGGGACGACGGTCATCGTCGTGGACGTGCCGGCGCCCCCACCGGAGAGCGCGTCTGCGCCGAGCGCGAAGCCGGCGGTGGCAGCGGCAGTCGGCGCCGGGTCGGGCGCCGCCGCCGCGGGGCGCAACTCGCTGCTGCTGGACGCGCTCACGGGCCTCGCGGCGCTGGTCCTCTTCACGGGCGCGGCCGCGGGCACGTGGTACGGGGTGGGGTTGCTGGACGCACTGCGCGCGTCGGCGCCGCCCGCGGCCGCGGTGCCGCCGGTGGCGAGCGTGCCGCCGCCGGTCGCCGGTGGCGCGGCCGGATCCGAGCCCGGTCTGTCCTTCGGCGCTCCGCCGCCCCCGAGCCTGCCGGCCCCGGCCGGGCAGGGTGCCGCGGCGGGCGGTGGGGCACTCAGCTTCGGCGCTCCGGCGCCACTACCCGGCGCCGCCACCCTCCCGTCGCCGGGGCCGGCGCCGGCGCCCGAGGAGGGGGGCTTCCGGGATCCCCAGGCCGCCGGCGGCGAGGGGCCGCTGGTGGTGCCGGTCCCGGCGGGGGCCTTCGAGATGGGCAGCGGGTCCGTCTCGGTGCGCGCCGAGGAGCGTCCGCGCCGCACGGTCAAGGTGAAGGCCTTCGCCATCGGCAAGTACGAGGTGACGGTGGCCCAGTACCAGCGCTTCGCCGAGGACACGGGGCGCAAGCTCCCGGACCTGCGGGTGGCGGAGCCCCTGACCACCCCTGTCACCGGAGTGACGTGGGACGATGCCTACGAGTACACCCGCTGGCTGTCGCGGCAGAGCGGCAAGCGCTATCGCCTGCCTTCGGAGGCGGAGTGGGAGTACGCTGCGGGCGCCGGCGCGACGAGTGCCTGGTGGTGGGGCAACCAGGCAGGGGAGAACCGCGCACACTGCTTCGACTGCAACACCGGGCTCGACCCGCGCCGCCCGACCGAGGTGGGCCGCTTCCCGGCCAATCCCTTCGGCCTGCACGACACCGCGGGCAACGTCGCCGAGTGGGTGCACGACTGCTGGCACCCGAGCTACAAGGATGCACCGGCGGACGCCGGGGTCTGGGAGGGCGGAGACTGCACGCAGCGCGTGGTGCGCGGCGGGAGCTTCAGCTCGCCGTCCTCTTCCATCCGCGTCCAGGCCCGCGCCCGCGCGGCCGCCACCCAGGCCGGAGACGCGCTGGGCTTCCGCGTGGCGAGGGATCTCTAGCGCGCCAGCGTCTCAGCGTTTCAGATTGCCCAGCAACTCCTCTGCTTCTGCTCGGTTCGGGAAGGGCTCGTCATCGGCCAGAATCCTCTCCAGGATCTGGCGCGCCCTGTCGCTCTGTCCGGTGCGTGCGAGTGCGCGAGCGAGGTTCGCGTTGATCGCCCGGTCGTCGGGAAGGGCTTCAGCGGCGCTCGTCAGCAGCATGAGAGCCCGTTCGTCATCCGTGCCCTGCTCCAGCAGGATCCGACCCAGCGTATCCAGTATCTGGGGGTCCTCGCGCTGGAGCGCATGGGCCCGTTCGGCATGCACCAGCGCCGCCTCCGTCTTGCCGGATTGGAGGAGCAGCCACGCGAGATTGTTCCTGGCGACCACGTCGTCCGGATTCAGCTCGACGAGCTTGGCGAACTCGATCTCGGCTTCATGCAGCTTGGCCTGGCCCAGATAGTGGCTGGCAAGGTAGGAGCGGGTCAGCGCGTCGTCGGGGTAGCGGGCAAGCCAATCCTGCAGCAGGGTCACGCCGTCCTCGCCGCGACCGGCGCTCACCAACGCGTTCGCCAGCTTCTGGGCCTGAACATTCGTTTCCCGTAGCTCGAAGGCACGCCGGTAGGCCTCGACCGCAGCGTCGAAGCGCAGCGCGCGCATGGCGATCGCCCCCTCGAGGTTCCGGAGATCGACGCTTTCCGGGTGCGCGACCTCGAGCTCGTCGATGACGCCCTGGGCCTCGTCGAGCCGGCCCGCCGCCGCCAGCAGCCGCGCTTGCTGGAACCGGGTCGGCGCGTGGGCCGGATCGAGCTCGAGCGCGCGCTCCGCGGACGCCAGGGCATTCTCTATCTGGCCGGCGCCCTCGTAGGCTTGCGCCAGCTGCCGGTGGAGCTGCGCGTCGTCGGCACGCAGCTCCGCCAGGGGGCCAAGCGTGTCCGCCGCGGGGCCGTACTGATTCAGCGCGAGCTGGGCCCTTCCCATCACGTCGCGGAGCGCCGGCGTCAGCTCGTGGCTCTGCGAGAATTCGGAAATGATGTCCAGCGATTTCTTCGGGTTCCCGGCCGCCAGGTAGGCGTTGCCGAGGGCGGCCCGGGGGACGGCATCATCCGGATTGGTTGCAACGGCCTGCTCCAGCCACTCCAACGCCGCCGGATCGCGGCCCAGCCGGGATTCGACCACGGCCAGCTTGAACAAGGTCCCCAGGTCTCCCGGCCGCTTGGCCGCGACGATCTCCAGGGGACCGAGTGCCTCCTCCCATCGCTGCTGGCCATAGAGGATGATGCCGAGGTTGTTCGCCGCATCCGGGTCGTCGGGGCTGATCTCGAGCGCACGCCGGAAGGCGCGCTTGGCCTCTTCGAGCTGGCCGCGCCACACGTGCACGGTCCCGAGCAAGGTCTCGCCGATGGCGAGGTCCGGGTGCTTCTCGATCAGCCCGCGCGCGGCGGCGAAGGCGGCCTCCGCGTCTCCGTTGCGCATGTGCCCGATGACCGCCATGACATCGGCTTCGGGCAGGTCGGGGTTGAGCTTGAGCGTCCGCTCGATGGACTCCGTGCTCCCCGCCTCGTCGCCGGGGCGAGTCGAGTCGACCGCCACGGTGATCGGGCGGTACGCATCCTCCGCCCGGGCCTTCGTCGATCCGCTCGGCAGGCGCGCACCTCTCTCCGCAAGCCCGGCCCCGTAGACCATCGGCACCAGGGTGGGTAGCAACGCTGCGGCGTCCATCCCGATGGCCGGGATCCTGGCAGCCGCCGCGCCGACCGGGCCGAGGCCCACCTGGGTCGCCGGGAAGAGTTGCCGCAACGGCTGGGATTCGGTGAATCGCCTCGCGACGATCTGCAGGTACGCGGAATCGTGAGCGCCGGGCCGCAGATGCCCCGCAGCGCGAGCGTGGTGCCCGGCATCGGTGCGAGGACCGCCGTCACACCCGACCAGCCATGCGGAGGCCAGGAACGGGACGCAAACGAACACCCATCCAGATGGCCGCGGGAGTAGGAGCATCATGTCACCCTAGGTGTGGAACATCCGAAGTCGGCGGGCAGGATGTAAATTCCCATGCCCGTTCCGGCCCCTCGCGCTGGATGCG
>JBFHNV010000180.1:0-12294 GCA_041593595.1 Gammaproteobacteria bacterium | reverse complement strand
TCGCGGGTGAAGTCCGGGTAGATGTGCGCGTCGAACGCGTCCTTGAAGTAGCCGCCGTAGGTGGCCACCTTGAGGGGCTCGGAGGCGCGAGCCGGCACCATCGGAAAGCCCGTGAGCGCCGCCGCGCCGGTCGCGGCGGCGGCCTGCACGATGCGGCGGCGGCCGATCGACCGGGTGGCGTGGGCGCGCCGGGGGCTCCTGCTGGATTTCATTCCCCTCGCTTGGTCCACTTCCCCGCGCTCGCCCGGCGACGCCCGGCATTGCGTGTCCTGACCCGCAGCGTGCGTCCAGCTTCGCGTATCAGTCTACGACGCATCACGAGGCTCTCTTCGCGCACGGCTCGTGGAGGCCCCTCCTGTGTACGCGGCGATTCGACCCGCACGCCGCGCTGGAACGACCCGGGCGGCCGCTCGCCGCCCGGGTAGCCCGGCAGTGTAGCCACCACGCGACTGCTAGAGATTGCGCAGGAAGAACGCCACGGCTTTCCGGCGCGACGTGTAAGCCTGCTCCACGTCGGGGACGATGTTCACCGCGGGCGGCAGCGGCACCTGGCCGGTCAGGAACCTGCCCTCGTCGGCGAAGGGGTCGCGCAGCACGAACGGAACCTGCAGACGGTCCCAGGCGTGGGTCACGCCCTCGTAGGGCACCACCTGGATCGTGGCCCGATCCACCGGATCGACCAGCATGTCCCTCAGCGCCAGGCAGTTGCCGATCCCGTTGTCGTAGTCATCCTCGGTCCCGATCTGGATCAACACCGGCGCGCCGGTCACGTCCAAGAACTGGATGCCCGCCTGGGCAGGCGTCACCCCGAACGCCTGCAGGATCGACGCATTGTTGGCGCCGTAGCAGACCGGATAGTGCGCCACGTGGGCCGCGAAGCGCAGTCCGCCACCGAACAGCCCAGCGTAGAGCTCCTCCGCCGCGGCGAGGCTCATGACGCCGCCCCACGAGAATCCCAGGATGCCGATGCGCGCCGGGTCAATCCTCGGTGTCGCGGACAGGAACGCCAGCGCGGCGAAGGCGTCGGGATGGGTGGAGATGGGCAGGAAGTTGCGATCCTCGATGGTCCTCACCCCTCGAGCTTCCCACATGTCGGGCTCGAGGGTCGCGATGCCGACGGCGTTGAGGGCGCGTGCGTAGAAGTCGCCACGGGAGTCGACGCCCGACGAGCCGTGGAAGATCACCACGGCCGGCGCATGGGCTCGCAGCACGAAGCAACGCTTGCGCCAGCTGAATCGGACCGGCTGCTTGAGCTTGGCCTTGATGGTCAGGGGACCTCGTTGCGGGTCGAACGACGGGAACTCGACGAACGAGATCGCAGGTCGTGGGCCGCCCACACATTCGCGATGGTCCGCTGCTCGTGAGACCGGAGAGAGCGTCCAGGTGAGGACGAAGAGTAGCGCCAGTCCGTATCGTGATCTGCTCATGTCGAACCCTCATGCAAGAAATTTTCCAGTTGCCCGGGCAACCCGCGCGAGGCCAGAGTACCGCGACTTGGACCGCCGGTGGGCAGCGCAGCCACGACGGCGGCTTGGCCGGCCCCGTCGGGCGCCCCATTCGTGATCGGTTGACGGCATCCCCAGGGGCGGCCGGCCCGATACGGGCCGGCTCTATCCGACCACGGATGCCGGGTGCCCGCCCCGGCACCGCAGCGGAATCGGCGGGAGCGTCCGTGACGTAATCGGGCGGCGCCGGTGCGCGGCGGTTGCCGGCGCGGCCCGGCTCGCTCACCATCCTCGGACCGTATCGCGAGCACCGGGAGCTGGCGCAGGCCCATGGCGAAATCCACGCGCATCGCGATCATCGGGGTCGGCGGCATCGGTGCGTACTACGTGGCCCGGCTCGCGCGTTCCGACACCGCCGTGCTGGCGGTGGCCCGGGGCAGGCACCTGGCGGCGATCCGCGACCACGGCCTGCGGGTGGGTCATCCGCAGCACCCCTTCAACGCGAAGGTCCCCGCGTGCGATCTGGACGCGCTGCTCGAGGAGGACCCGCGGGGCTTCCAGGTGATCGTGCTGCTCACCAAGGCCACCGCCACGGCGGCCCTGGCGCTGCGGCTCGCCGCCTGGATGGACGGTGCGCCCACCCCCGTGCTCAGCCTGCAGAACGGCGTGGACAACGAGGTGGTGCTGGCCGACGCGCTCGGCCGCGAGCGTGTGATCGGCGGCTACTCGGTGCGCCTCGCCGGCCACGTGGTGGCGCCGGGGCAGGTGAGCTGCGTGGGCGACTGCCACACCTGCATCGGCGTGTGGCCGGACGCGGCGACCGGCGACGACGCCGAGGCCAAGCGCGTGGCGCGCATCGCCGGCGCTTTCAACGCCGCCGGTCTGGCCACCGAGGTCTTCCCCGACATCCGCCGCGAGCTGTGGCGCAAGCTGGTGCTGAATGCCGCGGTGAACCCGCTGTCGGCGCTGCTCGGCTGGGACACGAAGCGCCTGAGCCACGACCCGGAGATGTCGGTCCTGGTGCGCGGCATCATGGACGAGACCGTGGCGGTGGGCCGCGCCGACGGCATCGACCTCGCGGAGGGCGACGCGCAGGAGATGTTCGAGCTGATCCACGGGTTTCCGGCCATCAAGACATCCATGCTGGTGGACCTGGAGCGCGGACGCGAGCCGGAGGTGGACGCCATCTGCGGCGCGCTGCTCGCACGCGCGGAGAAGCACGGCGTGTCGGTGCCCTACGTGCGCACCATCACCGCGCTGCTCAAGGCGAAGCTCGAGGACTAGCCCGCGTCCCTCTTGAATTCCTGAGGACTAGAAATCAAGCGTCCACGTCCCTCTTGAATTTCAGAGGAGGAAGACGCCCTTGCCGGTGGTCTGGGTGTCGAACAGGCGGTAGGCCTCGTCGGCCTGGTCCAGGCGCCAGCGGTGGGTGAAGATGCGCTCGAGGTCGATGCCGCGCTCGACGACGAAGCGCGCGCAGTCGGCCTGGCCCACGGCGCTGAAGGTCCACGAGCCGATCAGGGTGATCTGCTTGCGGATCATGTCCCGGCTCACGTCCAGGGTGACGTCACCGCCCTCGCCCACGAAGGCCACCGTGCCCCAGGTCCGGGTGGCGCGCACCGCCGCGAGGCGCGCCGGCGCCGCGCCGGAGCAGTCGATGGCCAGATCCACCCCGCGCCCCCGGGTGAGCTCCTTCAGCGCCGCTACCGGGTCGGTTGCGGCGGCGTCCACCGTGTCGGCGGCGCCGAAGTCGCGGGCCATGGCCAGGCGATGGGACTCGGTCTCCACCGCGATCACCCGCGCGCCCATGGCGGCACCCAGCAGCGTTGCGCTCAGGCCCACCGGGCCCTGGCCGAACACCGCCAGCGTCGAGCCGCCCACCCGGGGCATGCGCAGGAGCGCGCCGTAGGCGGTGCCGGTGCCGCAGGAGATGGCCGCGCCTTCCGCGAAGCTGAGCTCGTCGGGCAACGGCACCAGGGTGCGGACGGGCACCGTCATGTAGTCCGCGTGGGCGCCGTTGGCGGTGACGCCGTAGACCACGAAGCGGCCTTCCTCGCACAGCTGCGACCACCCCACGCGGCACTGGTTGCACACGCCGCAGCCGGCGTAGTGGTGGTCCATCACCCGCTGGCCGTCGGGCGCCTGCGCGGCGCTCACCCCCGCACCGCGCGCCACCACCACGCCGCAGGGCTCGTGACCGCCGATGATGGGCGGCACGTCGTCGCCGAGACCCAGGGCACGCTGCGCCTCGCCGGGCGGCGGGCGATAGAACTTGAGATCGCTGCCGCACATCCCCGAGGCCTTGATCTGGATGACCACCTCGCCCTCGCCCGGGCTCGGATCGGGGAGCTCGCGCAGCTCGAGCTCCCGGTTGCCCATGAAGAACAGTCCGCGCACGGGGGCATCCTCCTGCGTCAGGGACGCGGTCGCCGGCCCGTCGCCGGCGCGACCAATGATCCACGCGGACGCGACGCGCACAAGGGCCAGCGGCGGGCGCCCCGCCAGCCCGGCACACGTCGTAACCGACCGGAGAGCGGATCCGTGCGGCACGCAGGCGTATCCGGTGTGCGCCCTCCCCCTCGCGACGAGGGGGAGGGCGCAGGCAGGCCGCACCCGGGCGAATCCGCGGACGGCGCGCGACCCGCAACCGCGTGTCAACGGGTCACCACCACCTCCAGGTACCGGGACGGCACCACCATGGTGCCGTCGCTGGCGCGGTTGTGGGCGGCGATGAGCTCCAGGATCTCGCCCCGCAGCGCGTCGCGGGCCTGGGGCTCCAGGGATTCGAATGCCTTCAGGGTCGGCCCGTAGTACGTCCCGAACACGTCCAGCCAGTGCGCCGGGGACTGGTAGCGGAAGCAGAAGTCCCGGGAGGCCGCGCGCACCTGCGCCGCGTGGGTGCCGAGATGCTCCTCGACGAAGCGCTCGGTGCCCCAGGCCGCCGGCGAGCTCACGCCGGGGAGCGGCGGCACGTGCCGGCCGATGGTCCTGAACAGCTGGCCGATGAAGCCCTCCGGCGTCCAGCTGGCGAGCCCGATCCGGCCGCCCCGCCGGCAGACCCGCAGCAGCTCCGACGCCGCCCGCGGCTGGTCGGGGGCGAACATCACGCCGAAGGTGGAGATCACGTTGTCGAAGGTCCCGTCCGCGAACGGCAGGTCCTCCGCGTCCGCCGGCTGGAAGCTCACGGCCAGGGACTCGGCCCGCGCGCGGGCCTCGGCCTGGGCGAGCAGGGACGGCACGTAGTCGGTGGACACCACCTTGCAGAACCGCCGCGCCGCGGCCAGCGTCGCATTGCCGTTGCCGGCGGCCACGTCGAGCACCGTCTGCCCGGCACGCAGGTCCATCGCCTCGCACAGGGACTCGCCGGTGATCTGCAGGGTGACCCCGATGCGGCCGTAGTCGCCGCTGCTCCAGGTGGCCTGCTGCCGGGCCTTGATGGCCGCGTAGTCCGGTGCCGCGGCCTGGACCGCGGTTGCTGTCGCACTCATCTCGTTCTCCTTTCCGGTGGTCGGTTGACATGCAGGTCCGGGTCCGCCCCCGGCTGCCGGGGCGCGAGCGCTCGAACCACGCGACGCAGGCTAGGGAGGCCCGGGCTACCGGGCTTGAAGAGAACGTGGGGATTTGGTGGGGATTCGCTGCGCGCTCAGGGGGGCGGCGTCCCACCCTGCGGCGGATCCAGCAGGCCGCTGCCGAAGCGACGCCCCACCAGGGCGACGATCTGCGGCGCCGACAGCCCGGGGTGGATGCGGCGGGCGTCGTCCAGCGCCCTGCGCGACCGGCCCGGGTCGCCCCGCTGCAGGTGCACCGCCGCCAGCACCACCCGCGGCATGTAGGTGCGGTCGTTGCGCTGGCAGGCCAGCTCCGCGTGGTGCAGCGCCGCGTCCAGATCCCCGGCCGCCAGCCAGGCGGTGGCCAGGATCGCGCCCCAGATGGACAGCCGGCTGTCCAGCGGGCTGATGCCGATGCCGTGGGTGAGGTGACGGATCGCGTCGTCCACCTTCCCGAGCGCCAGGCAGGCCGCCCCCAGGGCGGCCCAGGCCTGGCCGTTGGCGGGCTGGATCTCGACGGCGTTGTGCAGGATGGCCGTGCCACGCTCCAGGTGACCGATGTCGGCCAGCGCGCAGCCCGCGAACCCGAGCACCGTGGCGTCCTGGCTGTCCAGCGCAAGCGCGCGCTCCGCGGCGTCCAGTGCCTCGCTCCTCGCCTGGTCCGGATCCACCATCAGGCCGACCCGCTGGCCGAACCCCATGACCAGGGACAGGGCGGCGGGCGCCAGGGCGAAGTCCGGATCCAGGCCCCGGCTGCGACGCAGCAACCCGGCAGCCTCCTGGAACGACTGATGGTGCCAGCCGTTCAGCGCCAGCATCGCGCTGGCCTGCAGGTACAGCTCCCGTGCCGAGGGGTCGCCGGGCGCCGCTCGCACCGCGTCGTAGATGGCGCGGTGCAGCCGGGGCTCGAGCTTGGCGACCACGGCGGTGACCGCACCGTCCAGGGCCTGCGCCGCCGGGCCGGGAAGCACGAAGCGCTCGGCCCACAGGCTGAATCCGGTCCGGGCGTCGCAGAGCTGGACGTTGAGCGCGAGCGAGCTGCCGGGCGCCTGGGCGCTGCCCTCGAGCACGAAGTCGACCCCGAGCTCCTCGTGCATCGTGCGCGCCGCGAGAGGGACTCCCGCGTGCAGGTGGCCCACGTTGAGCGCGCGCACCCGCAGCAGCGGCACCCGGGTGAGAATGGAGCCCAGATCGAAGGTGAGGCCCTCGGCGAGCGCCCGCGTGGCGGGCTCGTCCGGCACGGCCCGGAAGGGCATCACCAGGAGCGAGGGATCCGGCCCGCCCCTGGATGGCGTGTCCCGCGCCGGGACACCCTTCGCCCCGTCGCCACCGGGCTCTATCTCGGCGACATCGGCGCAGAACCGGAAGCCGCGGCCGCGCACGGTGCGCACGTAGAGCTGCGACCCGCCACTGTCGCCGAGCGCCTTGCGCGCGTTCTTGATGCAGGTGGACACGGTGGCGTCGGACACGACGCGCCCCGCCCAGACCGCGTCCACCAGCTCGTCGCGGCTGAAGACCCGCTCGGGATGCCTGGCGAAATGCGCCAGCAGGTTGAAGACCTTCGGCTCCACCGGGACCGGTCGGCCGCCATTGCGGAGCTCGTAGCGCCCGGTGTCGAGCTCGAAGCTGTCGAATCGGAAGATCATGCGCGCGACCTCCAGGGTCACACCCACAGGCCTCGCCGTTGCGCGGCGGGCGGCGGCCGTCGGGAGCGGCGCGCCCGACTCGCGCCGCAGCCACGGTCGCGGCGCCCGCCGGAACCGCGCGGCCGCTCAGGCGAAGTCCATCAGCGCCCCTTCGTTGTCGAAACGCACGGTCACGGGCTCGCCCAGCACCTCCATGCGCGGATGGGCCTCGTACTCCTCGCGCAGGGTCTCGCTCAGCCAGATCTCGGACAGCTCCAGCGTGTTGCGGATGCGCGCGATCTTCGCGTCCCGCGGCGCCACCTTCGGGCAGCCACGCAGCGCGATGGCGATGGCTTCGCGATCCGTGTTCGCCACCAGGGGGACGCTGGCCGCGTCGATGATCCCGGAGGTGACCACGTTCACGTAGGTGGCGGACCAGTCCATCTTGCGGATGACGCGCTGGGTGGTGACGTCGGCGCCGGTGAGGCCGGTGGCGTTGCCGTGGGTGGCCTCGGTGAGATCGCGCACCACGATGCGGTGGATGTCCGGCGTGTCCTCGAACCCGGGCAGGCGCGTGTTCGGCCGCCCGGTGGCGTTCGGGTCCATGCCGCTGCCGGAGATGTCCTTGCCGATCTCGTCGACGATGAGCAGGTCCACCGCCTTGAACAGGAAGCGCGGGATGTTGGCCTTGGCCTGCTCCAGCAGCGCCGCGTCGCGCTCGAAGATCCGCTCCCGCGGCACCAGCTCCACGTGCATCAGCCGGTCGTAGGCGTTCTCCACCATGGCGATGGCGAACAGCACCCGGGTGTTGTCCAGGAACACCTGGCCCGCCTCGGGGATGACGCGGGCGAAGTTCACGAAGCCCTGGCGGTGCATGGTCTCGGCGCCCACGTGCTTGGCGAGCCCGATGGCCATCATCTTCACCAGGCCGCTCTCGTGGCGCCCGCGGTAGTCCGTGTGCGGCTTCACCCGGTTGCAGGGCACGATGTAGTCGGCCTCGTGGGCGATGCGGTCGCAGTACACCGGCCAGCCGTCGGCCAGGGCGCCCACCTGCACCACGTCCATGGAGGCCCGGATGGGGCAGCCCAGGTAGTCCTCGCGGATGCCGTACTCGTGGAGGATGCCGAGCTGCCCGTCCACGGTGCCACCGCCGTGGCTGCCCATGGCCGGCACCACGAAGGGCTCGGCGCCCGCGGCCCGGAGCTCGCGCACCACGGCCCGCACCACCGGGGGCTGCGGGCGGATGCCGCGGCTGCCGACGCCGATGGCGACCCGCTTGCCCGCGAGATCCACCGGCGGGAGCTGCGCGAAGGACGCGGCCACCGCCGCGTCCACGTCCGCCACCTGGTCGTCGGGAAAGCGCTGGCGCACCTTCACGAAGCGCGGCAGGTCCACGTCGAAGCCCCCGGGCATGGGGACCGGGATGTGCTCGGGCACGATGGACATAACAGGCGCCCCGGCTCTGTTGCGGGCAGGTGCGAAGGGTAATGGATCCGGGGCCGGGCCGGGTCCCCGGGGTCAGGCCGGAGCGAGCCGGACGCGGTCGCGGGAGGTCATCCCGCGGCCGCCGGCCGGTGGCTCAGCCCGCGCGGCGGCGGCAACCGGTCGCCACGGCGAGCAGCAGCATGCCGATGGCCAGCAGGTACAGGGGCGCCGGGGCGGGAACGTTGGCGACGGTGGTGCTGGCAGCCACGAAGTTGTCCGCCTCCCGCACGCTGGCCGTCAGGGTGCCGAAGGCGTCGGCGAAGCTCATCTCCCGGAACGCGGCCGCGCTCAGGCTGGCGAAGAAGTAGGCGCTCTCGCCGGGCAGGAGGCTGAACGCGTCCGTGGGATCGGGAAATCCGAGGACGTCGGTCTGGTCGCCGAGGCCGGTCGTGACCGTCTGGAACCCGAAGCCCGGGATGAGGGCCAGGCCGGTGGAGAGGAAGTTGCCCGGAGGCAGGGCCGAGATCTGGTCGATGAGGTCCTGGACGTCGCTGCCGGTCGGAATTACCGACGTCTTGATCAGCAGCAGCGTCGCCACGACGATGGCGTTGCTGTCCGCGGTTGTCACGCCTGCCTCGCCCTCCAGCGTGATGTCGATCACCACGGGCTGCTCCAAGGCGGTGATGTTGGTGTAGGCCTCCAGGGCGAAGGCACCGGCAGCCGCGCTGCCATCCGTCCCGTCGCTGAAGGCCTCGGCCTTCAGGACGGGCGTGCTGAGGCCCAGGGAGGGGTCCAGCGCCGCGCTGGAGCGGGCGTTACCGACGCCCGGGGTGACGATCTGGCTGGCGGCGCTGTCCACCAGGAAGTCGCCGTCCTGGGGACCGGGGGTCTCGGGACCGCAGTCGAAGGTGAGACCGTTGAAGGTGCACTCGGCCGTGCTGGTGATGGCGAGCGTGCCCCACTGGTCCAGCACCGCGGCCGGGGCCGCCGGGAGCCAGGCGAGCAGGCCCAGGGTGGCGGCGAGCACCATGCCGGCCCGTGGCCGCGGAGTTGTTGCGTTCGAGCTCATGATTGGGATTCCCATCCAGTGGTGCAGCGATATCGAACGCCTTATGCAAGAACCTTGCCCCGACCCGTAAACAGCAACCCGATCAGGGTGTTGCAAAATACACTACAAATTCCCTGGCCCGATCTGTAAAGAAATCCGACAGGGCCTGGCGCGGGCCGCTGGCCGGACCTGCATTCCGGCCACCCGATTCTCACGGTGGTCCGTCGCGCCGAAGGCGCGTCCCTACAGCCGGTAGAAGCGGCAGGCCGTGTCGTGGAACAGCTGGCGCTGCTCGTCCTCGCCGTAGCGCGCTGCCCAGGCGTAGAAGCCTGCGTAGATGTCGTCGTAGGTCTTGTGGATGGCGTCCGGCGGCACGTTGCTCGCGAACATGCAGCGCTGCGGGCCGAACCGATCGATGGTCTCGTGGATGAACGGCGCGAAGGACTCCGGCGTCCAGTCGGGCATCACCATGCCGGGACCCGAGAGCTTGGCGCAGGCATGGGGCAGCGCGGCGAGCGCCGCCATGCCCGTCCGCCACAGGGCCACGCCCTGCTCGCTGCGGTCGAAGGGAAAGCCCGTGTGCACCACCACCAGGGGCACCTCCGGGTGGCGGGCGGCGAGGCGCGCCGCGGCCGGCATCTGCTTCGGGAACAGCTGCAGGTCGAAAGTGAGGCCATGGTGGGCCAGGCGCGCGTAGCCGCGCTCCCAGGCCGGGTCGGCGAGCAGGTCCGGCCGTCCGGGGCGCTCCACGTGGGGGTCGTCCGTGTGGCCCAGGATCTGGCGGATGCCGCGCACCCCCGAATGGGCCAGGTGTGCCTCCAGCACCGCGTCCAGGTTCGGCGCCGCCAGGTCCGCGTAGGCCACGATGGCCTGGGGGAAGCCGTGGGCATCGGCGATCGCCTGCACCCAGCGGGTCTCCCCCACCGGATCCGACAGGTCCCAGTTGGCCTGCACGTGCACCGACTTCACGACGTTGTGGGGCGCGCTGTCACGGCGGAAGTCGTCCAGCAGGTAGTCCTTGCAGATGGGCGTGTGGTCGCCGTACATGCGCGGCGTCACCGGCGGCACCAGCCACGGGTGCCTGCCCATGGAGAGATCCCACAGGTGGTGGTGGGGATCCGCCTTCGGCAGCGACCGCAGGCGCGCGTGGGAATCGATCATGGAACGGGCACCTCCTGCCCTTCGCCCGGCGCCGCATCATCGGCGTGCACCGCCCCGCGGGCAAGCCGCTGCCGGCGCGGGGAGACGCTTCCCCGCGGCGACGGCCTGCCGCTTAATAGCTGCTCCGGGCCACGCGACATGCGTCGGGCAAGCCGGAGGAAGGCAGGCGTCGGTGGGCCCGTACGCGGCAGGGATGCCGCGTTCGAGCGTCCAGGGATGGATTCACAGCATGGCCCACCGACGCCTGCCTTCCTCCTCGGGTACCCGAAATCTGCGGCCCGGAACAGCCATCTGGCCCGCAGGCGGCACCGGCGGAGGACACCACCATGAGCGACATCGAGAGCGGGCTGCAGGCCTGGCGCCAGATGAGCAACCACAACCGCATGATCGACCTCCAGGATCGCGCGGGCGGCGCCTCGCCGGACACGGCGGGCGACGTGGAGATCGCCTACTTCGGGAGCTCCGCCTTCCGCATCACCACACCGGCGGGCCTGACGCTGATGATCGACCCCTGGCGCAACTACCCCACCCGCACCTGGGACTGGTACTTCCGGGACTTCCCGCGGGTGGCGGTGGACGTGGGCGTGTCCAGCCATGCCCACTTCGATCACGACGCCCTGCACCGCCTGGACGCCAGCGTGCTGCTGGACCGGCTCATCGGCAGCTACGCCTTCGCGGATCTGCGCATCACCGGCATCGCCGAGAAGCACGAGACCGACTCGCGGCGGGCCACCTACGACTTCAAGAAGCTGATCAAGGCCTTCCAGGGCATCGACATCGAGCCGCCGGACAACCCGCGCTCCTGGGACCACTGCCTGCTGCGGGTGGAGACCGGGGGCCTGCGCATCGCCCACTGGGGCGACAACCGTCACAACCCTCCCGACTCGACCCTCGAGCGCCTCGGCGCGGTGGACATCCTGCTGCTGCCGGTGGACGCGTCCATGCACGTGATGGGCTACGAGATGGGCGAGCGGGTCATCGAGGCGCTGCGCCCGAAGGTGGTGATCCCGCACCACTACTACATCTGGGATCTCACCCAGCGTCAGAGCACGCTCCGCGAGGCGGACGAGTGGGTGGAGGGCCGCGACCACGTGCGCCTGGACGGACCCACGCACGTCTACCGCGCCACCGACATCGCCGGGCTCGACGCCATGGTGCACTTCTTCGGCGAACACGTGGCCTTCGACAAGGACGCGTGGCGTGCGGGGGAGTACGAGGCGACGAACCTGTATCCGTGAGCAGGCGCGCTCGCGGGTCCGCACGCCCGGAACGGCACCACACGGATTCGGCGGAGACGCCGGCAGCATGCCTCAGGGTCCTTCGTGCCTCCGTGGCTCGACCGTCAGGGCCCCTGCAGGACGACGCGGTACGGTATCCGGCATCGCTCGGGGGCCCTGCGGTCTCCGCCACACCCGCGCGGCAACATCACGAGGACACATCGAGATGAAGATCAAAGACGTCCGCATCACCCTCCTGCGCATGCCCTTCGTCGAGCAGCCGAAGCTCGCCGCGAACTACGACAAGGATCGCGAGGTCCTGGTCGTCGAGATCGAAACGGCTTCCGGACACGTGGGACTCGGCTACCAGCTGTACCTGCGGGAGGGCTTCCGCACCACGAAGGCGTGCCTGGAAGAGGTGGTGATCCCGCGCATCATCGGCCGGGACGCCAGCGAGGTGGAAGCCATCTGGCGCGACGTCTACACGATCACCGCTGCCGACGGGCGCGGCGGCGCGCCGATCCTGGCGCTCTCGGCGGTGGACGTGGCCCTGTGGGACATCGTGGGCCAGGCCGCCGGCATGCCGCTGCACCGGCTGTGGGGTCACTACCGCAAGCAGGTGCCCGCGTACGGCTCCGGGTGCTGGCGGGGCCTCGGCGGCGAGGGCATGGCGGAGAAGGCGACGCGTTTCGTGGCGCGCGGCTACAAGGCGGTGAAGATGCAGGTGGGCCACATCTGGTCCGACGCCGAGGACGTGGCCAACACCGCCATGGTGCGCGACGCGGTGGGCCCGGACATCGACGTCATGGTGGACGTGAACATGGC
>JBFHNV010000179.1:0-12347 GCA_041593595.1 Gammaproteobacteria bacterium | reverse complement strand
GGGCGATGGCCTCGTCCGCGGCGGGCCCTGCGGGGGACGCGGTCGCGACAGCGCTGCCGGCACCGGCCGCCGCGCCCACCCGGGTGGGCGACGCAGAGGTCACCGACTCGCCACCTGCAGGCAGGTCGGTCTCGGCGGGCTGCGCGGGCGGCGTGAGAGCGGGAGCACGCGGGACGGGCCGGGTCTGGGGCGCCTTCGGTCCGGCCGCTGCTGGCGACCCGGTGGCCGTGTCCGCGCCGGCAGCGGCCAGGGCGGGCGGCGGCGACGTAGCGGGCGCCGCGCCAGGTAGCGTCGGTGCACCCGGCGGCGCGGCGGTCTCGGTCTGGGGCGCGGGCGGGGACGGGCTGTCGAAGCCCTGGTTGTTCCACCACAGCACCACCAGCGCCGCCAGCACCCCCACCACCACGTAGGTGGTCAGGCGCACCGGGAAATCCGCCGTGTTGGCCTGCGGCTTCTCGGCGATGTCCGCCACCAGGTCCGGCGGCTTGAAGCCCTCGCGGTCGTAGGCCTCCATGACCGGCCCCACCGGCACGCCCAGCAGCCGGGCATACCCGCGCAGGTAGCCGCGCACGAAGGTGGGGGCGGGCAGGACCTCGAAGTCGTCGCTCTCCAGGGCGGTGATGGTGCGCACGTCAAGGTGCATCTGCGCCGACACCTCGCGCAGCCCGATGCCGGCGCTCTCCCGGGCCGAGCGCAGCAGCCGGCCGGGGCCCGGGGCCGAGACCACGCGATTGTCCATGGGCGGGGACTGGGGTGCGGCGGTCACTGGGTGCGCTCCAGCAGGCCGGTCTCGTGGGAGTCGGGAAACTCCCGGCGCAGCCGTGTCGCGTAGCGCTCCGCCGTCTCACGGTCGCCCAGCTCGCGCTCGATGCGCACTCCCATCCAGAGCGTCGGTGCGTCCAGCGCGGCCAACTCCTGGTAGCGCTGCAGGTACGCCCGGGCCGGCAGGAAGCGCTTGTTCGCCAGGTTGATTTCCGCCATGCCCTGCAGCGCCGCGGGGATCCTCGGATTGCGCTCCAGCGCGGATCGGAAGTAGGTCTCTGCCTTGTCCAGATCGCCCGCGGTCTTCATGCAAAGCCCGGCGTTGTTGTACGCGACCTCCGGGCGATCGTAGAGCGAGTTCTTGAGGGCCTGCAGGAAGCGCTGCTCGCCTTCCTGGTAGCGGCCCGTGCGGCACAGGAAGCTGCCGTAGTTGCTCTGGGCGGCGGAATCCATGGGATTCAGAGACACCGCGGTGCGGTAGTGCTTCTCGGCCCTGTCCATGTCGCCGAGGCGCTCCTGCAGCGTGCCCATGGCGTTGTGAGCGGTGGAGTAGTTCGGGTCCTCCTCGAGGGCCCGCACCAGGCGGCTGTAGGCCAGCTCCAGCCTGCCTTCGCGCAGGTAGTCGATGCCGAGCTTGGTCTGGACCTCCGCGAGCTTGTTGTCGGTCTTGGGCTCGGGCGCCGCCCCGATGCTGCCGGTGCCCCCCGGCATCGTCGCGCAGCCGGACAGCGCTGCCAGCAGCAGCAGGGCCGGGAGGCAGGGCGATGCGGGACGCGACCGGCGCGGGAACGACAGGCTCATTACGGGGTTCCGTGGAAAACTCGGAATCGCTGCACGATACTGCCCCAGCCGGCTGATTTTCAAGGAATTCGAGAGCGCGCCCCGGGGGCGCAGCGGCCTCAGGCCGCCGGAGCGCCGCCCAGCATGGCCTCACGCCGCTCGCGCACCCGCCGGCTGCGTGCCTGCACCCGGCCCGCGAGCTGCCCGCAGGCGGCGTCGATGTCGTCACCGCGGGTGCGGCGGGTGATGGTGGTGATGCCGCGCCCGGCGAGGATGTCGCGGAAGGCCTCGATGCGCGCCGCGGGCGAGCGCCGGTAACGCGTGCCCGGGAACGGGTTGAAGGGGATCAGGTTCACCTTCGACGGCACGCGGGACACCAGCGAAGCCAGCCGGCGGGCATGGCCGTCGCTGTCGTTCACGCCGTCCAGCATCACGTACTCGAAGGTGATGCGCTGGCGCGGGTCATGGGCGAGGTAGCGCTGGCAGGCGGCCATCAGATCGTCGATGGGCCAGGTGCGGTTGAGCGGCACCAGCCGGTCGCGGAGCGCATCGTCGGGCGCGTGCAGCGACACTGCCAGCGCCACGGGCCTGCGTGCGGCCAGGCGATCAATGCCGGGAACGTGTCCTGCGGTGCTCAGCGTCACGCGCCGGCGCGACAGGCCGTAGGCGTGGTCTTCCAGCATCAGGTCCAGCGCCTCGGTCACCGCGTCGAAGTTGAGCAGCGGCTCGCCCATGCCCATCAGCACCACGTTGGTGACGGCGCGCTCGTCGCTGGCGAAATCACCGAGCGCGCGTCGCGCGAGCCACAGCTGGCCGACGATCTCGGCGCTGGAGAGGTTGCGGTTGAAGCCCTGTTGGGCGGTGGAGCAGAAGCTGCAGTTCAGGGCGCAGCCCACCTGGGACGACACGCACAGGGTGCCGCGGCCCTCCTCCGGGATGAACACGGTCTCGATGCAGTTGCCCGTATCCACCCGCAGCAGCCACTTCACGGTGCCGTCGGCAGAGCGCTGCTCGCTCACGACCTCCGGCGGGCGCAGCAGCCAGGCATCGGCCAGGCGCTCACGCAGGTCCTTGCTCAGATTGCTCATGCGTGCCCAGTCGTCCACTCCGAGCTGGTGCACCCATTTCAGGACCTGGCTCGCGCGAAACGCCCGCTCGCCCATCTGCGCGAACAGCGCCTCGAGACGCTCGCGGTTGTGGCCCAGCAGGTTGCGCGGCGTACCGTCACCGGCGGGCAGGTCGATCTGGGCGGGCTGGACAGCGACCACGGGCGGCCTAGCGGGTGCGCGGGCAGATGTCGCCGTCGCCGAAGAAGAACGCAATCTCCTGCGCCGCCGTCTCCGGCCCGTCCGAGCCGTGCACCGCGTTCTCGGTGATCTCGCTGGCGAAGTCCGCGCGTATCGTGCCCGGCGCGGCATCCTTCGGATTGGTGGCGCCCATCACCTCGCGATTGCGCGCCACCGCGTCCTCGCCCTCGAGGACCTGCACCATCACCGGTCCCGAGGTCATGAACTCGACGAGCTCGCCGAAGAAGGGACGTTCCCGGTGCACCGCGTAGAAGCCCTCTGCCTGCTCGCGCGTCATGTGCAGCATGCGCGCGGCCACGATGCGCAGGCCCGCCTTCTCGAAGCGCGCGTAGATCTCGCCGATGACGTTCTTCGCGACTGCGTCGGGCTTGATGATGGAGAAGGTGCGTTCGATGGCCATGGCGGGGAACTCCGGTCGCGTCGTGAAAGGCGCGCGATTATAGAGGCCGCGGCCCGAGCGCGGGAGGCCGCGCCGGTGCTCGCGGTGGGCGCCCTCACACGCCGAAGCTCTCGCCGCAGCCGCACATGTTCCTGACGTTGGGGTTGTGGTAGGCGAAGCCCTCGTTCAGGCCCTGGCGAGTGAAGTCGATCTCGGTGCCGTCCACGATGGGCAGGCTCTTCTCGCTCACCACCACCTTCACGCCGTTGCTCTCGAACACGGTGTCGTCGGCGTTCACGGTGTGCGCCAGGTCCACCACGTAGGCGTAGCCCGAGCAGCCCACCGTCTTCACGCCCAGGCGCAGCCCCACCGCGGCATCGCGCCCGCGCATGTACTGGCGGACCCGCTCGGCGGCGGCGGGAGTCAGGTTGATGGCCATGGGATCGGGAGTCTCCGCGTGATACCTGTGAACAGCTTACATGGCGTCCGGGACGGGGGATCTCAAGCCGACATCCGCGGCATCACCGGCGCCGGCACCGTCACGGCGTCCTGGCGGGCCGCCACCTCCCGCACGCT
Organism: Gammaproteobacteria bacterium; assembly: GCA_041593595.1. GTDB lineage: Bacteria > Pseudomonadota > Gammaproteobacteria > HK1 > HK1 > JBFHNV01. Next base: position 8,543 of record JBFHNV010000179.1, on the reverse strand, counting down.
GCGCCGGGCCACCAGCTGCGCCAGGTCGATACCGGTGAGGAAGTCGTGGATGCGGTGGCTCAGGTCGTCCCACAGGTCGTGGGTGAGGCAGCGCTCCTCCCCCTGGCAGTTCTCCATCCCGCCGCAGCGGGTCGCGTCCACGGTCTCGTCCACGGCGCTGATGACGTCCGCCACCGAGATGGCGTCCGCCGCGCGGCCCAGCCGGTAGCCGCCGCCGGGCCCGCGGGTGCTGCACACCAGCTCGCGGCGGCGCAGCCGCGCGAAGATCTGCTCCAGGTAGGACAGTGAGATCCCCTGTCGCTCGGCGATCTCGGCCAGCGCCACGGGCCCCCCGTGCTGGTGCAGGGCGAGGTCGAGCATGGCGGTGACGGCGTAGCGGCCGCGGGTGGTCAGCTTCATGGGGCCGGTCCGGTGAGACGTCCGGACAGTCTAATTAACCCAGTAGAGCAGTCAAGTATTGCCCGGGACGCGGCGGTGGCCCGGGCAGCCTCGGCCTCAACAGCCGAAGGTGCGGCGCTGGGCTTCGAGCTTGTCCATGGCGTCGCGAAACTCCTCCACCCGCTCCCGCTCCCGGGCCACCACCTCCGCCGGCGCCCGGGCGACGAAACTCTCGTTGCCGAGCTTGCCCTCGCTCCGCGCGAGCTCCTTGCCCAGGCGGGCCAGCTCCTTGCCGATGCGGGCGCACTCGGCGTCCACGTCGATGCGACCCTCCAGCGGGATCAGGATCTCCAGCCGACCCAGCAGCGCCTTGGCGGCGCGCGGCGGCGGCGCCTCGCCGCGGTGCCGGGTGACGGATTCGAGACCCGCCAGGCTCGCCAGGTAGCGTCCGTGGCGCGCCGCGCGGGCGTCGTCCTCGGCGTCGCCGGCGGCGAGCAGCGCCGCGAGCTTCAGTCCGGGGCGGATGTTCATCTCGCCTCGGATGCGTCGCACCCCCAGCACGAACTCCTTGACCCAGGTCATCTCCGCGATGCTGTCAGCGTCGATGCGCTCGGCCTCGGGCCGCGGCCAGGGCTGGTTCATGATGCTGTCGCCGGTGCGCCCTGCGATGGCCCGGACCCGCTGCCAGATGGCCTCGGTGATGAACGGGATGATGGGGTGCGACAGGCGCAGCAGCGCCTCCAGCACGGCCACCAGGGTGTGGCGGGTACCGCGCTTCTCGGCGGCGGTCGCGGCGTCGTCGTTGAGCACCGTCTTCGCGAGCTCCAGGTACCAGTCGCAGTACTCGTTCCAGGTGAACTCGTAGACGGCCTGGGCGGCCAGGTCGAAGCGGTAGGTCTCGATGGTCTCCGTCACCGCCTGCTCGGTCTGCTGCAGCCGCGACACGATCCAGCGCTCGGCGGTGCCGAGGGCGAGCTCGCCACCGTCGACGCCGCAGTCCTCGCCCTCGGTGTTCAGCACCACGAAGCGCGACGCGTTCCACAGCTTGTTGCAGAAATTGCGGTAGCCCTCGATGCGCCCGAGATCGAAGCGCACGTCGCGGCCCTGGGTGGCCAGCGAGCAGAAGGTGAATCGCAGCGCGTCGGTGCCGTAGGAGGGGATGCCGTCGGGAAACTGCCGGCGGGTCGCGGCGACGATGCCCGGCGCCAGTTCCGGCTGCATCAGCCCGGTGGTGCGCTTCGCGATCAGCGCGTCGAGATCGATGCCGTCGATGAGGTCCAGCGGATCCAGGATGTTGCCCTTGGACTTGGACATCTTGTTGCCGTCCGCGTCGCGCACCAGGCCGTGGATGTAGACCTCGTGGAACGGCACCTCGCCCATGAACTTCAGCCCGAACATGATCATCCGGGCGACCCAGAAGAAGATGATGTCGAAGCCGGTCACCAGCACGCTGGTGGGGTAGAAGGTGGCCAGGCGCTCGGTCTGCTCCGGCCAGCCCAGGGTGGAGAAGGGCCACAGGGCCGAGGAGTACCAGGTGTCGAGAACGTCCGGATCCTGCTCGAGCGCAACGGTTGCTCCCAGGTGGTGCCGGGCGCGCACCTCCTCCTCGCTGCGGCCCACGTAGACGTTGCCGTCCGGGTCGTACCAGGCGGGGATGCGATGGCCCCACCAGATCTGGCGGCTGATGCACCAGTCCTCGATGTTGCGCATCCACTCGAAGTACGTCTTCGACCAGTTCTCCGGCACGAAGCGGATCCGCCCGTCCTCCACCACCCGGATGGCGGGCTCGGCGAGCGGCTTCGCGCGCACGAACCACTGGTCGGTGAGAAATGGCTCGATCACCGCGTGGGTGCGGTCGCCGCGCGGCACCTTCAGGCGGTGCGGCTCGGTCTTCTCGATGAGCCCGCGGGCCTCGAGATCGGCGACGATGCGCTTGCGCGCCTCGAAGCGGTCGAGCCCCCGATAGCGCTCCGGCGCGTTGGCGTTCAGGTGCGCGTCCGGCGTGAGCACGTTGACCTGCTCGAGTCCGTGTCGGCGCCCCACCTCGTAGTCGTCGAAGTCGTGGGCCGGGGTAATCTTCACGCAGCCGCTGCCGAACTCCGGGTCCACGTGCTCGTCGGCGATTACCGGGATGTGCCGCTCGGTGAGGGGCAGTTCGAGCTCGCAACCCACCAGCGCGCGGTAGCGCGGGTCCTCCGGGTGCACCGCCACCGCGGTGTCGCCCAGCATGGTCTCGGGGCGGGTGGTGGCGACGATCACGTGGCCGGTGCCGTCGGCCAGGGGGTAGCGCATGTGCCACAGCCGGCCGTCCTCCTCCTCGGACACCACCTCGAGATCCGACACCGCGGTGCGCAGCACCGGGTCCCAGTTCACCAGGCGCTTGCCGCGGTAGATGAGGCCCTCCTGGTACAGGCGCACGAAGGTCTCGCGCACCGCCGCGGACAGACCCTCGTCCATGGTGAAGCGCTCGTGCGCCCAGTCCACCGCCGCACCCATGCGCCTGAGCTGGCGCGTGATGGTGCCGCCCGAGACCTCCTTCCACGTCCAGATGCGCTGGACGAAGGCCTCGCGGCCCAGATCCTGACGGGTGAGGCCCTCGGCGTTGAGCTGGCGCTCCACCACCATCTGGGTGGCGATCCCGGCGTGGTCGGTGCCGGGCTGCCACAGCGCATTGCGCCCGCGCATGCGGTGGAAGCGGGTGAGCGCATCCATGATCGTGTCCTGGAACGCGTGTCCCATGTGCAGCGTGCCGGTGACGTTGGGTGGCGGGATCATGATGCAGTAGGGCTCGCCGGTGCCCGACGGTGTGAAGCACCCCTGCTCTTCCCAGGCGCGATACCACTGCTCCTCGATGGCGTGGGGGTCGAAAGTCTTGTCCATGGTTCCGTTGGCTCGTCTCGATCGGTGTGCGGTGCCGTCGGCTCGGAGTTCAGGGTCTAGCGCTTGCCGCGGCGCCGGGCCTGCACCAGCTCGTCGACGATCTCGGGCAGGATGATGTCCATGTGGTCTCGCACCCGCTCCCGGATTTCCTCGCGCGCGGTCTCCAGTGCGGCCTCGATGCGATCCTGCACGATCACCTCCACCTCGCTGGCCAGGCGCGCCGCGAGACGCCGGCGCAGGGCCTGCTCGTCATCCGGTTCGGCGGCGGGACGCGACGCCGCAGCGGACGTCGGCGGCACGGCCTCGGCGCCGCCGCCGGGGATCACCACCTCGTCCAGCAGCGGGATGGTGTACTGGTCGTCGTCGGCGTCCGGCGCCTGCGACCCGCTGCGCGTGCCGCTCTCGCGGCGCTCGAGCATCTGCTCCAGGTCGTTGAGCGCGTCGTGCAGCGATTCCTCGATGTCGTCCTCGCCGGGATCCTTGTCCGGGTCCGGTGCGGGCGCGCCCGGGCGCGGGTCGTTCGCGCCGCTCACGGTGCCACCTCGTGGGTGCGAAGGTCCGCGCCGGCGTCGCGGTACGCACGATAGCGTCCGCGTCCCGCGGCTTTCAGCTCCGCGTCGCCGCCCACCACCTCCGCCACCCGCCGGCACCCCCGGTACCAGTCGGGCACCGGCGCGCCCAGGTTCACCAGCAGGTCGGGGACGTGCGGCGGCTCGGCAGCCGTGCCCACCAGCACCGGCGCGACGGTCCCGTCGGTGGACGGCCAGCGTTCGTGGGGCAGGAACCCCTCCTGGCGGAAGGTCCACAGGAGCTCGTCCAGGCGCGCAGCCGCCTCCTCGTCGCGCGTCAGCATGTACACGCTCAGCCCCTGCTCCCACGCCTTCTCCGCGACCCGGCATGCGACGCGCAGCAGCGCCGTCTCGCCGGGCTCGCCGAGGACGTAGAAGTCCACCTGGGGCATCAGTCCAGCACGCCCGCGCGCCGCAGCAGGAACTCGGCGAGCAGGGGCACCGGCCGGCCGGTGGCGCCCTTCGCCTTACCTTGCTTCCAGGCGGTGCCCGCGATGTCCAGGTGGGCCCAGCGGAAGTCGCCGGTGAAGCGGGCAAGGAACATCGCGGCGGTCACCGCGCCCGCCTCGCGCCCACCCACGTTGGCGAAGTCGGCGAAGTTGCTGCGCAGCTGCTCGTCGTACTCGCTCCACAGAGGCATGCGCCAGGCGCGGTCGCCGGTGGCCGTGCCGGCCGCCAGCAGCTCGTCGGCCAGCCGCTCGTCGTTGGCCCACAGCCCGGTGGCATGGGCGCCCAGCGCGACCACGCAGGCGCCGGTGAGCGTGGCCACGTCCACCACCACCTCGGGCTCGAAGCGCGCCGCGTAGGTCAGCGCGTCGCACAGGATCAGGCGGCCTTCCGCGTCCGTGTTGAGGATCTCCACCGTCTTCCCGGCGAGGGTGGTGACGATGTCGCCGGGCTTGCTCGCATTGCCGTCGGGCATGTTCTCCGTTGCCGGCACCAGCACGACCAGGTTGATGGGCAGCTTCAGGCGCGCCGCCACCTCCACCGCGCCCAGCACGCTCGCCGCGCCGCACATGTCGAACTTCATCTCGTCCATGGCAGCGGCGGGCTTCAGCGACACTCCGCCGGTATCGAAGGTCACGCCCTTGCCCACGAGCGCCACGGGCTTCGCACCGCTCTTGCCGCCGGTGTAGCGCAGCACGATGAGCTTCGGTGCCTCGCGGCTGCCACGCGCCACGGACAGGAACGAACCCATGCCGAGGCGCTTCATCTCCGCGGCCTCGATGATCCTCGCCGTCAGGCGCGCGTGGCGTTTCGCCAAGGCCCGGGCGTGCTCCGCCAGGTGGGACGGCGTGCACACGTTACCCGGCAGGTTGCCGAGCGTGCGCGCCGTCTCGACGCCTGCGGCCACGGCCTCGCCGTGGGCCGCAGCGGCGCGCGCCCGCTCCGCATCGGCCGCAGCGAGGCCCACGCGCGTGAGCTTCGGGCGCGGCGTGCGCTGTGACTTGCTCTTCATTTCGTCGAAGCGGTACGCCTGGGCGCTCAGGATCTCCACCGCCTGGCGCACCTTCCAGTAACCGTCTCGCTCGGCCACGGCCACGCTGTCCAGGAACAGCGCCGCGCTGGCGGCGCCGCTGCCGATCACCGCGTCTGCGGCCTTGCGCAGCGCCTTCGCGAAGCCTCCCGCGTCCAGCTTGCTGCGGGCGCCCAGGCCCACCACCAGCACCCGATGCGCGCGCACGCCCCGCAGGCCATAGAAGATCACCGGCGGCTGCCCCGTGGAGCCGTCCATGGGCGAGCGCTTCAGCCACTCGACGAGCTGGCCCCGGGACGCCTTGTCCACCGCCTCGGCTTCGTCGGACAGGGCGCGCGAGCCGTACACGGCCAGCAGGAGGCAATCGGTCCGGTGGCTGGCCGGGGACTCGGAGATGACGCTGAACTTCATGAATCCTCCACTCGGTGACCCGCGGCGCCGTGCCGGCCGCCAGTGCCGTGCGCGATCGCCCGGAAACGGGGCGCGGCGGGCCGCCCGGTCCTGCGGCAGACGGATTTGCTACCATCGTGGCATGCGGGCGCGCCGGCGCCCGGACTTCGCGCGGCGCTGCGGGGACCGCGATTGCAGGCATCCGCGCGGCGCCGGAAGTGTATTAGCAGCCCTCGGGTCAAGTCCAACGAGGGCGCCGCGATACCGGCCGGTTCCAGGCAGCCAGGCCGGTCAAGACACCGGTCGAAGGACACCCTCGACGTGATCGTTCAGCGCTACCTGTTCAGGGAGGTCCTGCAGGCCTTCGCGGCGGTGCTGGCGGTGCTGCTGCTCATCTACGTCAGCAACCGCCTGGTGCGCTACCTGGGACAGGCCGCCTCGGGGTACATCTCCGGCGATCTCATCGCGGAGCTGATGCTGCTCAAGCTGGTCCAGAATCTCACAATTCTCCTGCCGCTGGCGCTCTACCTGGCGGTGCTGCTGGCCATGGGTCGGATGTACCGGGACAGCGAGGTCATCGCCATGTCCGCCGCGGGCGTCGGTGTGCCGCGTCTCGCCCACGGACTCGCCTGGTTCGCCGGCGGCTTCGCGCTGGTCACGGCGGCGCTGTCGCTGTACGTGTCGCCGAAGGCAGCGGAGCTCCAGCACCTCCTGTTCGAGCAGGCCAAGGGCGAGGCGAGGGTCGCCGGCGTCCAGCCGGGGCGCTTCCGGGAGTTCGGCGACGGCGAGCGGGTGGTCTACGTGGAGCGCATCGAACCCGACGGCGCAGGCATGCGCAACGTGTTCGTGCAGGTGCGCTCGAGCTCGGGCCGCCAGGATCTCCTGGTAGCCGAGCGCGCGTTCCCATCGGTGCAGGGGCCCGAAGGCGACCGCTTCATGGTTCTCGAGAACGGGCGACGCTACACCGGCGCGCCCGGCGATCTTGACTTCGTCGTCACCCGCTTCGAACGCCACGCGGTTCGCCTGGAGCAGGCAGCGCCGCCCGGCTACCGCAAGCTCGAGGCCACACCCACAACGGAGCTGCTGCGCGATGGGGGCGCGCGCAACGCCGCCGAGCTGCAGTGGCGGCTGTCACAGCCGGTGTCGGTGATCCTGCTGGTGCTGATGGCCGTGCCCATGTCGCGCACCTCGCCGCGCCAGGGCCGGTACGCGAAGCTGGTCACCGCGTTCGCGCTCTACTTCGTCTACAGCAATGCCGTCGGCATCGCACAGAAGCTCGTCGAGCGCGAGGACCTGCACCCCGCGATCGGCGTGTGGCCTGCCCACCTGGCGTTCGCGGCGGCTGCGCTCGCCCTGCTGCTGCGCCAGTCGTCCCCCGGCTGGCGTCTGCCGCGACTCGCGCGCCGGGGCGCGCCCGCATGACCCGCATCGATCGCTACGTGGCCCGCCACGTGGTGCACGGCACCCTGGTGTGCCTGGTTGCGCTGGTGGTGCTGTTCAGCTTCATCGCTTTCGTCGACGACCTGGACAACATCGGGCGTGGCAACTACTCCGTCGGTCGGGCGCTGGAGTACCTGGCGCTGACCACGCCGCGCCGGGCCTTCGAGCTGTTCCCGCTGGCCGCGCTGGTGGGCGCGCTCATGGGCCTGGGCACTCTGACGTCGAGCTCTGAGCTGGCGGTGATCCGCAGCTCCGGCGTGAGCGTGCGCCGCATCTGCGCGGCGGTCATGGCCGGCGCGGCGGTGCTGATGGTGGCGGCGATGGTGCTCGGCGAGCTGCTCGCGCCCGCCGCGGAACGCATGGCCCAGAGCCAGCGCTCGGTGGCCATCGCCGACGAGCTGGAGATGAACACGCGCTTCGGGTTCTGGATCCGCGACGGCAACAGCTACATCAACATCCGCCGCGTGCTGCCGGGCAATCGTATGGAGCAGGTAAGCATCTTCGAGTTCGACGACGAGCGCCGGCTGCGCATTGCCACCCGCGCCGCCCGCGCGCGCCACGAGGGCGACGCCTGGTTGCTGGAGGGCATCGTGCAGAGTCACGTCTTCCCCGATCGCGTGCAACGCGTGGAGCTGGACGCGGCGGTGTGGCAGTCCCTGTTCGAGCCGGACCTCGTGAACGTCGTCTCGGTGAAGCCCGAATCCCTGTCCATCCTGGGCCTCGCTCGCTACGTGTCCTACCTGGGTCGCAACGGGCTCGACACCTCCCGCTTCGAGCTGGCCCTGTGGCACAAGTTCGTCTACCCCCTGGCCACCGTGGTGATGATCGTGCTGGCGGTGCCCATGGTGCTGGGCCGCCTGAAGTCCGCGGGCATCGGCCAGCGGATCCTGGTGGGCGTGCTGGTGGGCATCGCCTTCCACGTCCTCAACCAGGCCTCCGGCCACCTGGGCCTGGTCTACGGCCTGAGCCCCGCCGCCAGCGCCACGGTCCCCACCCTGCTGTTCGCCGGCGCCGCCGCCTGGATGCTGGGGCGGGTGCGGTAGCGCGAAGTTCCGCGACGCGAGCCTTCCGCCCGCGGCGATTTCGCGTGACGCCAGGCGGGCATCGGCCGCCGTACGCGTCCATCGAGGAGAAGCGGGTGCCGCCTGACGCGACCGTGCGCGCCAGGGATGGCGCGCTCGAGCCCACAGGGATGTGTTCACGGCGTGTCCTGGAAGCCGCACGGCCATCCTCGGCCGGCTCCCTCGCTTTTGGGGATTAATCGCCGCGAGGGCGCGGTTCCGCCCCTGCACCGGGCTCAATCGGGGCGTATGATAGGAAGCGCATCCTCCACATTCGCACGGAGGTACCGACCATGATCTTCATCATCGCCCTTTTCGGGCTTCTCATCGCCGGCCTGAGCGCCTGGG
>JBFHNV010000178.1:0-12422 GCA_041593595.1 Gammaproteobacteria bacterium | reverse complement strand
GCCGATCACGGCACGCTCGGCCAGCGCGGTCGGGCCGAGGCGACCCAGGCCGAGGTAGCGCTCCAGCAGGTCCGGCCCGAGGCGCTCCGCGAAGAGCTCGCGGAGCAGGCGGTCGAGGAACAGGTGGTAGACCGCGGCACCGGCGCTGTCGGCATCGGTGCGGTGGTCCCAGGCGCGCAGGATGGCCACGGCCTCGTTGTCCGCGCTGCCGTCGGCGGCGAGCGCCGCCTCCACCAGGGCGCCGCGGTTGTCCGCGCCCTCCAGGAAGGTCACGTACTCGGCGATGCTGATCTTGTGGGTCGGGGTCAGCACGTCGTGCGCGAGCAGCCGTGCGGCCAGCGCGTCACTCACCCCTGCCTCGCGCAGTCGCGCCGCGTCGCGCTCGAACAGCTCGCCGTGCTCCTCGTTCAGCATGTCGCTGCGGATCCGCTCCTCCAGCCGGCCGCCCGCGACCACCACCTCCGGCGGACGCGGGACGGACACGGTGGTGATGCCCGCGCGGGGCAGGCCGCCGATGCGCGCCCGCGCCATGGCGTCCAGGAAACGCTGCACGGCCGGGTTGCTGGAATAGGGATCGAGCTTGAGGGCGCCGGCCACGCTGCGCCGGTGAGAGACGAAGATCGGGTCCGCGGCTGTGGCGCCGCCGCCGCGTTCGTCGCGCGCGTCGGGGCCGGGGAACTGCCCCAGCTCCTCGAAGGTCTGGCCCACGTTGCGCCCGAACTGGCCCACCACCTTGGCGCTGGTGTCCAGCGGCGAGCCGATGATGTCCACCAGGGAGTCGCCGCCCACCTGGATCTGGCCGCGGGTCTCCTCGGCCTGCTGACGGGTGTCGCTGCGGAACTGGCTCATCGCCTGGGTCAGGGTCTGCGCCTCCTGGATGCGAACCACCGCGAGCGGGATCGAGCGCGCGCTCTGCACGCCGGCAGCCTCGGATTCGATGTCGAACTCGAGGGTGTGCTGGCCCACGCGGCGCGCGCCGCTGACGCGGTGCTGGCCCGAGGCGATCAGCGACTCGGGCAGGACCTGGTCCAGGACCACCGTCGCGCCCCGATCGTAGTCGCCCTGACCGGCGGCCGGCGCCGCCACCAGCGCCGCGGCAAGGACCGCGGCAGCGCGGGCGCTGCGGGAACGGCTTCGCGACGAGCGGTGGGGGCGCATGCGCGCGCGGCTCCGGGTGCGATCGGCAGGGGGGCGCGCAGTCTAGCCCGGTTGGCTCACCGATTCACGGCTGCGGACCCCGGGCCTGCCTCGCGCCGCCTCAGCCGGGCATGAGGACGTAGCCACGGTTGTTGCGCGCCCACACGGGGGTCACGGCGCGCTCGCCGCGGGGCGGCTCGCCGGCCCCGGGGGCAGAGGTGCCCTCGGCGCGCACCGCGAGCTGGCGGCGCTGCTGCGACGCCGCCACGCGCTGGTAGAAGCCCTTGAAGTCCTCGAGGGTCACGCCGCGCACGGCCTGGGCCAGCCGCTCGCGGGTGTCGAACGCGAAGTTGCCGCGGTCGATCTCCTCCCAGAAGCGTCCGCTGCGCTCGCTGAGCTGGCGCTCCTCCTCGAGCACCCGCGCCACCAGGGCGCGCTTGTGCTGCTCGAACTCCGCCACATCCAGCTCGTCCAGCCGCGCAGCGTAGGCATCGAGGAACGCGCGCACCTCGGCTTGCAGGACGGCGGCGCCCGCAACCGGCGACTGCAGTATGAACACCACGCCGGCGCTGTCCAGGATCGGGTAGGCGTTGGCGAACACCACGTAGCCGAGCTTCTTCTCGGTACGCAGCACGTCGAAGAAGGGTGAGCCCAGCACCTGCGCCATCAGTCCGGCACGCGACCGCGACACGAGGCTTGCATCCGGCGCCTGCAGGTACAACACCAGCGCCGACTCCGGATGCTCTGCCGCGAGCTCAGAGGCCAGGCGGTCGCCGCGGCGCAGCCGCATCACCCGCCCGCGGGGCACCTTCACTACCGTCGCCGGCGCCACCAGCGCCTCGTGCACCATGGCACCCAGACGCTGCGCGCCCGTGGCATCCAGGTTGCCGTGGGCGAGGGCCACCACCTCCAGGCGCCCGAGCATTCGCTTCATGAAGCGCTCGAGCTGATCGACGCTCAGGTGATCGATCACCGAGAGCTGCTCCGCCAGTGTCCAGTTGGGCTGCAGGAGCAGGTCGCGCAGGCGGGTCATGGCGCGGCTGTACGGTTGGTTGCGGCGGCTGTTCTCGTAGCCGCGCTTGCGCTCCGCCTTGAGGATCTCGAAGCGCGCCGGATCGATGCGCGGCTTCGCGAGCGCGTCGAGGATGCGCTCGAGCAGCACCGGCTGGCGCTCGTCGTAGCCGGAGATGCGTACCGAGAAACCGCGCATGTGGGTGTACAGACTGAACGACAGGCCCGCGAGATCCGCCGGATAGGCGAAGGCCTCGAGCTGATCGTTGACCACGTCCACGTAGAGCTGGGTCAGCACCGAATGGCGCGGCGTGTTGTTGGCGATCGGCGAGCGCACGGCGAAGAAGAAGTCTGCCTTGGGCAGCCCGAAGCTGCCGTCCTGCAGATGCCACAGCCGCAGGCCCGGCTCGCTCACCTGCTCAACCGGCACGCTGCCCTCGCCGGGCGGCAGCATGGCGAGATCCGAGGGGATGAAGGGGTTCGGCTGCGGGATACCGAGCGCCGCCGCGTTCCCGGGCTCGCGCCAGGCGGCCTGGCGCTGCGGGGACACCGGCGTGATGCGGTAGGGCGTCTCGTACCACGGCGAGGTGCGGTCGGTGATGACGTCCGGCGCGACCCGCGTGATCAGCACGTTGTCCGGGCGCAGCGCCGAGAGCAGGTCCCGCAGCAGATCCGGGCGCCACTCGTCGAAGGCGTAGGGCGCGCGCAGCACCTCGGCCTGCGGCACCTCGTGCTGCATGCTGGCGAGGCGCCGGGCGAGGGCCACGGGCGAGGGCTTCTCTCCGAAGCGGAAGTCGATTTCGGCCAGGCGTGCGTTCTCGTCGTAGAGCCAGCGCTCGAGCCCGTCGCGGCGGATCACGTCCACGTATGCGAACAGCAGCGCTGTGATGGCGTCGGTGCGCGCCGCGCCCTCCGGGGTGAGGCGGATGTTCACGTCGATGGTGGCGCCGCTGTCGTGATCGAAGCCGGTGCCCGCGGAGAGCCCCTGGGCCCAGCCGCGGCGCTTGAGCTCGGCGAGCAGGCTGGACTCCCCCTCGTGGCCGAGCAGGTGGGCCAGGTGGGTGGCGGGCTTCGCTCGCCAGTGCTCGCGCACGGCCGGCACGGGGAAGCTGAACGAGACGGCGAAGTTCTCCCGCTCCGGCCTCACGTCCACCTGTGCCGGCAGGGTGTCCGCCCGGAACAGGGGCACGTCGATGGCGAGGGGGCGCGCGTCGCGGTTCTCCACCGCCTCGAAGCGGCTGCGCACCCAGCGCTCCAGCTCGTCCAGGGGCTCGCGCCCCACCACCGCCAGCGCCATCAGGTTCGCGGAGTACCAGCGGCGGTAGAAGTCCAGCAGCTCCGCGCGCACGTCGCTGCCCGGACGGTCCGCCAGGGTCTCCAGGTTCCCCACCGCAAAGGTGGAGTAGGGGTGCTCCGGGTTCATGGCCTGCTGGGCGGCGGAGTAGACCCGGCGGCTATCGTCGTCGCGCCGGCCCAGGTACTCCGATTGCACCACCTGGCGCTCGCGCTGCACGTACTCCGGATTGAACAGGGGCGCGACGAAGAACCGTGCGAAGCGGTCCAGCGCCGGCTCCAGGTGTCCGGCCTCGATATCGAAGAAGTAGTTGGTCTCGTCGAAGGCGGTGTAGGCGTTGTCACCGCCGCCGTGGCGGGCGATGAAGTCCTTGTATTCGCCCGGCTGCGGATACCTGTCCGTGCCCAGGAACAGCATGTGCTCGAGGAAATGGGCGAGGCCCGCCCGGTCGCGGGGGTCGGCGCCGCTGCCCACGTCCACCGACAGGGAGGCGGCGGCCATGTCGGTGGCCGGGTCCGAGACCAGCACCACCTTCATGCCATTGCCCAGGGTCAGCGCGCGGTAGCTGCGCGGGTCGTTCTCGCCCTTGATGACCGCCTGGGCGCTGCCGCAGACGAGGAGGGTGAGCAGGAGGACGAGCAGGGCGGGAAGGCCGGGGCGGTGCAGCGAATGCGCCGAAGACTTCATGGACGGCTCCGGGAATGGACGGCTGAGGTGCTGATCAAGGGAGGAACTCGTGTCACGGGCCCGCCGCGGAGGTGGTTGCGGTCGCGTCCGCGGCGAGCACCCGGCGGCGCGGCACTCGCGACGACCCGACCAAAGACCGATTCTACTCACGGAGATTCCGTTACCGCCTAGACATATTCGGCATCGGTCTTTGGACCTGAAGGGGGCGCGAATAGAGTTTCCTGCCTGCGAGTACCGCCGGAGCGCGCGACATGGCCGCCGTCCACGTCATCCACGAGAACCAGGACTGGTCCGCCCCCCTGTTCGCGGCCCTGCAGGCGCAGGGCACGCCCTTCGCCGACTGGCACATGGGCGAGGGGCTGCTGGATCTCGAGTCCGCGCCGCCGGCGGGAGTGTTCTACAACCGCATGAGCGCCTCGTCCCACACCCGCGGGCACCGCTACTCGCCGGAGTACACCGCGGCGGTGCTGGCCTGGCTCGAGCGCCATGGCGCCCGGGTCGTGAACCCCGGGGAGGCGCTGCGCCTGGAGCTCAGCAAGGTGGCCCAGTACCAGGCGCTGGCCGAGCACGGGATCAGGGTGCCACGCACCCGCGCGGCGCTCGGGCGCGACGCGCTGCTCGTGGCCGCGCGCACCTTCGACGGCCCGTTCATCACCAAGCACAACCGCGCCGGCAAGGGCCTCGGCGTGAAGCTGTTCCACGACGTCGACGCCCTGGCGGCCTACGTGGACGGGCCGGCCTTCGAGCCGTCGGTGGACGGCATCACGCTGGTGCAGGAGTACGTCCAGGCGCCGGAGCCGTACATCACCCGGGTGGAGTTCATCGGCGGCGAGCTGCTCTACGCCGTGCGGGTGGACACCTCGGAGGGCTTCGAGCTGTGCCCGGCGGACGCCTGTGCGGTGGGGGAGGACCACTGCCCCGCCGGCGCCGGGGCGAGCGAGAAGTTCCGCATCCTCGAGGGCTTCCGGCATCCGCTGGTGGCGCGCTACCAGCGCCTGCTGGCGGGGCACGGGGTGGGCGTCGCGGCGTTCGAGTTCATCGTCGACGCCGAGGGGCGCGACTACACCTACGACATCAACACCAACACCAACTACAACCCCCAGGCCGAGGCCCGCGCCGGCGTGTCCGGCATGCGCCGCCTCGCGGCCTTCCTGGGCCGCGAGCTGGAAGCCGTCATCGCCCGCGACCGCGAAGCCGCGTAATCAAGCGGGACGCAGTCGCTTGATTTGCGCTGCGACCCGGGCGGCGGTGAAAGAGGCGCCCCGCTGCGGGCCGGGCCACGGATTCCGCGGGTATCGCCCGCGGCAACGGTCATGGCCTCAGTCGGGTCGGTGGCACGCCGAATCCCCTGGTAACCCTCCGCCAGGCCGTCTGCGACCGGCCTCGCCCCTCAGCCATCGTAGCTGGGCCGCCCCCGCTCCCGGTGCCAGGTGCGCACCAGATGGCGCTTGCGGGCCGGGTCGTCGTGGTCCACGAACTCGCTGCGGAAGTGGGCGGTGTCCACGTTGTTCAGGTACTGCAGGTGGCCGCGCGCGATGGGCAGCTCGAACCACAGGCCCGGCTCGCGGCTCTCCTGCTCCACCGCCGCCAGGGCGTCGGCCAGCGCCGCGTCCATCTCCTCGCCCGCCACCTGGTAGCCCTTGCGCACCAGGGACACGTTGGCGCGGGTGCGCAGCCGGCCCTCACTGACCCGGAACATGGGGGCGCGCAGGACCTTTGGCGCACCCGGGGCGTGCTCTGCCTGGCGGTCCCACAGCATGGGCCGGTAGAGGCGCTCGAGGGCCTGCGGATGACGGTCGCGCATGCGCTCGTGCACCGCGTACAGGCTGCAGAACCGGCTCATGCCGCCACTCTTTGCCGGGTTGAAGCACATGAGGCCGACGTAGTCCGGGGGGCAGCAGGCGAAAGCGTTGTCCGTATGGAACACGAGCTCGACGCTGGTGTAGGAGCCGCGCACCCCGTAGCCATAGGCCTTCCCGGTATCGCGCACGTCGTAGAGCATGGATCCGTCCCACTTCTGGGCCACGGGCCGGCCCACGAGCTGGCCGACGACCCAGAACACCGCCCGGGCGGTCTCCTCGTCCAGCTCGTCCATGGGCAGCGCGTCGATCACCGCAACCCCGGGCGGCCCGTTCAGCAGCGCCTTCGCCCGGCCCAGGGCGTCCCGCAGGCGCGGCAGCTCGAAGTGCTCCACCCGCCGCAGCAGCATGGGCAGCGGATGCGCCGCCATCGCCGCGACCAGCGCCCGGAGCTCCGCCAGGGCCGCCGCATCCAGGGCCACGACGCAGTCCCGGGGCACCACCGCCTCCCCGTGCCAGGCCCGCGCCCGCCCCACCTCTACCGGCAGCCGCTGGGCCGTCGCCTCGAAGCTCCGATCCACGTACAGCGGTGCCAGCATCACGCACTCCCGGCGCAAGGGGCTGCGCCCATCTTGCACATCATCGGCCAAGAGTCGAAATACATCAAGTATCAGGACCTCATGTCCCATTTAATGACGAAATGCCGATTCACATGACGCCGGCTCGATCCGTCCCGAATCTGGACATCTGCGGTCCCTGCACGTGGACACCCACCACCTGCCGTCCGGCCAGCTCCATCTGACGGGTGTACTGGCTCGAACCACCGGGTGGCCAGGTTCCGGGCTCCGAGGCATGGGTGTCCAGCGCCCGGTCAGGCACACTGCGGGGCCGTGGCGACGGCGATCTCCATCGACGACGTGCGAGGGGCGCGGGAGGCCATCCGGGGGGTGGCGGTGGAGACGCCGCTGGTGCGCTCCGAGAGCCTGAGCACCCGGGCGGGCGTGCCCGTGTGGCTCAAGCTCGAGACCTTCCAGCCCACCGGGGCGTTCAAGATCCGCGGTGCGGCCAACGCGCTGGCCCGGCTCGGGCCCGGTGCGCGGGCGCGGGGCGTGGTGTGCGCCTCCACCGGCAACCACGGCCGCGCGGTGGCCCACGCCGCCGCCCGGCTGGGGGTGCCCGCCACCGTGTGCCTGTCGCGGCTGGTGTCGGAGCACAAGGTCAAGGCGGTGGAGGCCCTGGGGGCGCGGGTGCTGCGCGTGGGCGACAGCCAGGACGAGGCGGGCGAGCAGGTGGCCCGGCTGGTGCGGGACCAGGGCATGACCGAGATCCCGCCCTTCGACCACCCCCACGTCATCGCCGGCCAGGGCACCATCGGCCTCGAGGTGCTGGAGCAGTGCCCGGACGTGAGAACCCTGGTCGTGCCCGTCTCGGGGGGCGGCCTCGCGGGCGGCATCGCCCTGGCGGCGAAGTCCGTCGATCCGGCGGTCGCTGTCGTCGGCGTGAGCATGGACCGCGGTGCCGCCATGCACGCGAGCCTCGCCGCCGGCCACCCGGTGGACGTCACCGAGGTGGCGTCCCTCGCGGACTCCCTCGGCGGCGGCATCGGCCTCGACAACCGTCACACCTTCGATCTCTGCCGCCGCCTGCTGGATCGGGTGGTGCTGCTGGACGAGGCCGCCATCTACCGCGGCATGCGCCACCTGTTCGCCCACCAGGGGCTGGTCACAGAGGGCGGCGCCGCGGTGGGCGCGGCGGCGCTGCTGGCCGGCACGCTGGCGCTGGACGGGCCCGCCGCCCTGATCGTGAGCGGGCGCAACGTGGACCCGGAGCAGTTCCTGCGCGTGGCCCGCGGCGAGCCCGTCCAGCTCGGCGACCTGGAGGTGGGGCCGTGAGCCGCGGCACCGGCGCCGCGGCCCGCGATTCAGCTCGTCAGGCGGGCTCCGCCCGCAGCCCCTTCCAGGTGCTGTAGCACATCAGCACCAGCACGATGGCGAAAGGAAAGCCGGTGGCGATGGCCGCCGCCTGCAGGGAGCCGAGCCCACCGCCCAGCAGCAGCGCGATGGCCACCAGCCCCTCGAAGGTGCACCAGAAGATGCGCTGCGCCACCGGCGCGTCGGTCTTGCCACCGGCGGTGATGGTGTCGATGACCAGCGAGCCCGAGTCCGACGAGGTGACGAAGAACACCACCACCAGCACGATGCCGATGAACGAGGTGATGCCCGCGAGCGGCAGCGCCTCCAGCATCTTGAACAGGGACAGCTCCGGCTGCCACGCGGTCACCGTCTCGGTGACGCCCGTGTAGCCCTCGTTCACGAACTGCGCCACGGCGGTGCCGCCGAAGGCGTTCATCCACAGCACGCACACCAGCGTGGGGATGATCAGCACGCAGGTCACGAACTCGCGCACCGTGCGCCCCTTCGAGACCCGCGCGATGAACATGCCCACGAAGGGCGACCATGAGATCCACCACGCCCAGTAGAACGTGGTCCAGCCGTGCATGAAGTCGGTGTCCTCGCGACCCACCCAGTTGCTGAGCGGCGCCACCTCCGCCACGTAGCTGACCAGCCCGGTGAAGAAGCCCTTCACCACGTCCAGCGTCGGCCCCAGCGCCACCACGAACACCAGCAGGATCAGGGCGAGGATCATGTTCGCCTCGCTCAGGCGCTTCACGCCCTTGTCCAGGCCCGCGAGCACCGAGACGAGCGCCGCCGCCGTGATCACCAGGATCAGCACCACCTTGGTCACGTCGGTGGCGGGCACGTCGAACAGGTAGTTGAGCCCCGCGGTGGCCTGCTCGGCGCCGAAGCCCAGCGACGTGGCCAGCCCGAACAGCGTGGCGAACACCGCCAGCGTGTCGATGATGTGGCCGAACCAGCCCCACACGGCGTTGCCGAAGATGGGATAGAAGGCGGAGCGGATGGTCAGGGGCAGGCCGTGGTTGAAGCAGAAGAACGCGAGCGCCAGCGCCACCACCGCGTAGATGGCCCACGGATGCAGGCCCCAGTGGAAGATGGTGGCGGCCATGCCCATGGCGCGCGCGGCCTCCGTGTCCTCCGCGCTCACCCCCAGCGGGGGGTTCTGGAAGTGGTACACGGGCTCCAGCACCCCGAAGAACATGAGACCGATGCCCATGCCGGCGGCGAACAGCATCGCGAACCAACCGGCGTAGGAGTAATCGGGCTTCGCGTCCTTGCCGCCCAGGCGCACCTTGCCCACGGGCAGCACGATGAGCAGCAGGCAGAACAGCACGAAGATGTTCGCCGCGCCCATGAACACCCAGTCGAAGGTGGAGGTGAGCCACGGCCGCAGCGCGCCGAAGGCCTCGGCGGCGCCGTCCTGGAACATGAGCACGCCGATCACGAAGGCGACGATGGTCACCCCCGAGATCAGGAACACGGGATTGTGGATGTCGAGGCCGAGGACCCGGATGTTGTCCTGGCCGACCTGGTAGTCGATGCGGTCGATGGTGGCGCTCACGTCTACCCCCCAGAAGGCGTTGTTCTTACTGCAATCGAGCCCGAGCGAGCATGGTCGGGTGCAGGCGCGGGCACTTGTTTCGCTGCGACGCGCGGCTGTGCGCGGCTGACGCGAAACACGGCCCGGTACCCAGACGGCACCGATGGCCCATGATTGTTGCACTGCAGCGTTCCCGCACCAGCGTGGTTGGCAAGCGACCCGGGCCGGTGCACCCTGCGGACGGCCCCAACCGCGAAGGACACCACCGCATGAGCCCGGACACCGCCCGCGCCCTGGCCGCCGTCACCACCGCCACGTTGCAGATGCAGCTCATGAAGCGGGGACTGCGTCACTGCACCATGCGCGGCGTGCGCGCGCTGGAAGCCACCGGCGCCGGACGTCTCGTCGGTGCGGCCTACACGCTGCGCTTCGTGCCCTTCCGCGAGGATCGGGATCCCCTGGCCCGCCTCGGCGACGCGGACAACCCCGCGCGGCGTGCCATCGAGGACACGCCGGCCGGGCAGGTGCTGGTGATGGACGCCCGCGGCGTCGGGCACTGCGGCACCATGGGCGACATCCTCGCCATGCGCCTGAAGGTGCGCGGCGTCGCCGGCGTCGTCACCGACGGCGGCGTGCGCGACGCCGACGCGGTGCGCCAGGTGGGCCTGCCGGTGTTCTGCGCCGGCCCTGCCGCCCCCGCCACGCCGGCGGCCCACGTGCCGGGGGACGTGCAGGTGCCGGTGGCCTGCGGCGGCGTGGGGGTGTGGCCTGGCGATGTGCTGGTGGGCGACGGTGACGGGGTGGTGGTGATCCCGGCCGCGCTGGTCGACGACGTGGCGGCCGCGGCGGTGGAGCAGGAGGGCATCGAGGGCTTCATCCTCGAGCTGGTGCGCGCGGGACGCCCCGTCATCGGCACCTACCCCCCCACCGACGCCATCCGCGCGGAGTACGACAGGTGGATTGCTGCCGGCCGCCCGCCGGTCACGGGCTGAGGGCCGCCGAGCGGCCTGAGCCGGGCACGGTCCCCTGCCCGGTTACGGCGCCCGGCGGGCAACGCACCCCGTCAGGTCACGGAGCCGGGCGCACTGGCGCCGCCGCGGCGGGATGGAAGACGCGCCGACCCGCCCGGGTGCTCAGGTAGAGGTCACGGAGATCCGGCGGGGCTTGCGCTTCGCCTCCTCGGTCTTCGGCAGGGTCACGTGCAGCACGCCCTTCGAGAAGGTCGCCTTCATGCCGTCGCGGTCCACGTCCCGGGGCAGCGGGAACTGCCGGCGGATGCTGCCGAAGCTGCGCTCGCTGAAGTGGTAGTCCTTCTCCTGGCCTTCCTTCTCCACCTTCTTCTCGCCCTTGAGCACCAGGGCTGTGTCGGTGAGCGTGAGCTCGATGTCCTGCTCGTCGAGCCCGGGCAGCTCCACGCTGAGCTGGTACTCCTTCTCGCCCTCGCTCATGTCCGCCTTCGGGGAGTTCATCAGCGCGGCGAAGGGCAGCTCGGCGGCCATCCGCGGCCAGGCCTGGAACGGCGCCATGCGCGCCATCCAGTCATCGCTGAAGAAGCGGCGCATCATGCGCTCCATCTCCTCGCCGAACCCCGACATGCCCGGGTAACCCATGAAGGGCACGGGCGCGCCCCCCTCGCCGGTCTTCTCAGTCTCCTCTTTCTCTTTCGCCATGGCTGGTCCCTCGGTTGGTCGGGCTGGCATGCGCCGGCCTGGAGGTGAACCAGTTTCCTCCTGCGGCACGTGCGGGGCTTGACGCGGATCAACTTCCCGTGAGCCCGCTTGCCGGCGCCCCTCACGCCACCACCGGCAGCTCCCGCGGCCCGCGCCGGCTCAGCAGCTCCGGTGCGCTCTCGCGGATGACGATGTCCTCCTCGTGCACCATGAGCCGGCCCGGGGCGAACTCCATCCCCGGCTCCAGGGTGAGCACCATGCCCGGGCGCAGGACGGTCCCGTCGCCGGGCATGTTGGAATGGCCCTCGGTGAGCTGCATGCCGAGGCCGTGGCCGAGACGGCCCACGTCGTTGCCGAGCGCCCCGCCGGCCTCCAGCACCCGCCACATGGCAGCCCAGAGATCGGCGGCCGTGGCGCCGGGGCGCGCCACCGCGAGGCCCGCCTCGGTGGCGTCGAAGCACACCTCGTGGGCCCGGCGCGCCGCGTCCGAGGCATGGCCGAAGGCCCAGTTGCGGTCGAAGTCGCAGAAGTAGCCGTCGAAGGTGGCGCCGGTGTCGATGACCAGCACGTCGCCGGCGGCGGGCACCCGGTCGCTCGGGCCGGAGATGATGTTGTCGTAACCGCCGGGGCCGGAGGCAGCCGCCAGATACGGCACCGCGTCGGCGCCGCGTCGCAGCAGGTCCACCGTCATCGCGCGGGCGATGGCGCGCTCGCTGCGACCCGCTGTCATCTCTCCGGGCAGGGCGTCGAAGGCGTCGGAGGCGACGCGGCAGGCGTGGCGCAGCTTGTCGATCTCGAGCTCGGACTTCACGTCCCGCAATGCCCGCAGCAGGTCGCGACAGTCCACGAGCTCGCGTGCGCCGAGGCGTGCCCGCAGGCGCTCGAAGTCCGCCAGCGGCATGCGCAGATGGGTCTCGTGGCCCATGGGCAGCCCGATGCGGCCGTGGCGTGCCGGCTGCTCCGCGAGACAGGCGCCGAGCAGGGTCACGCCGTCGTCGCCGGGCGCGGGCGCGGGCCAGGTGCGGATGTCCTCCACCCAGGTGGCCGCCATGGCCGCAGCGCCGATGGCGGGGATGACGGCCACCGGTTTTTCGGCAGCGGGTACCACCACGAACCAGGGCCGGGTCGGGCTCTCCCAGAAGCGGGTGTGGAAGCCCGTGAACCAGCGCACCTCGGGCTCGGTGGTGAGCAGCAGCGCGTCCAGGCGCGCCGCGTGCATGAGGCCCTGGGCACGCCGGGTGCGACGCTCGAATTCGGCGACGGGGAAGCCCCGCGGGGGGGCCGCGTGAGAAACGGGTTCCGCGGCCATGTTCGAGGTAGGCCGTAGGGGCCGCGCGATCACGCGGCGGGAACAAAACCGGCGGGGGC
>JBFHNV010000177.1:0-12433 GCA_041593595.1 Gammaproteobacteria bacterium | reverse complement strand
GGCTGACGCTGCGCCCGCTGGTGCCGGTGGCGGCGTCGACGCTGCACACGGTGACGGTGGCCGACGTGGAGGACACCAGCGGCAATGCGCTCGCGGCAGCGCAGATCACCACCTTCACCACCGGCAGCGGCCTCGACTTCGTCGGACCGAATCTCGCTGGCGCCCTGCCGCTCAACGGCGCGATCGGAGTGCCCACCGGGATCGTCCCGGAGGTGCAGTTCACCGAGCCGGTCAATCCTGTCACGGTGGACGACACCCAGCTCTTCGTCGAGCGGGTGAGCAACTCGGTCAAGGTGCCCGGATCCGTGACCGTCGCTCCCGACGGCACGAGTGCCACCTACACCCCGGACGCGCCACTCGAGCCCGGCACGAGCTACCGGGTGCGGGTATTCTTCGGCGTCCAGGACCACGTAGGTAACGGCTACGTCGGTACGTCGGTGCCGACGACGTTCACCACCGGACCGTGAGCCGCGCCCCCGGTCGGCGGGCGTGCGCTGCCGTGAACCGGGATTCCCTCAATCCACCCGGGTGGCGATTCCTTCTGCGGTGGAACGCAGAACCTCCAGTCCTGCCGCCACCTCTGGACGCAGGTCGCTCTTCGAGAACACCGCGTACGCCTGGTGCTCCAGGATCGGAGTGTCCGGCACCACGCGCAACCGGCCTGTCGTGACGTGGGGTCGCACCAGCCGCACCGGTAGATACGCCCGTCCGCCATGGGCGAGTAGGTAGTCGAGCGCCAGCCCCGCCTGCGTCACGTAGATCCCGGGTGGCGTCTGCTCGCTGTACAGCTCACTGTGGACCGAGTTCAACGGAGCGCCCCAGTCCACATGCAGGTACTCGTCGTTCTCGCTCGAGGTCGCGCCGTCCCCGCCGGTCGCCAGCACCAGGCAATCGGCGAGCAGCGGCTCGACGGTGAGCCCCGGGCGCAGCTCGGGGGTGTACATCACCGCCACGTCGAGGGTTCCCTCGACCAGTCGCCGCATGAGCTCATCGGGGCGAGCCAGCTCGGCGCGCACCGCGATACCAGGCGAGTTCCTGCGCATCCGGCCCAGCCATTCGAGCAGCAGACCCTCCCAGAGGGTGTGCTGCCCGCCGATGGCGACGACCGCGTCGAAGCTGGATGGTACCTGGACGTGGAGCTTCGCCTGCTCCCAGGTGTTGACCAGGACCGCGGCGTAGCGACGGAACTGCTCGCCGGCCGGCGTGAGCGCGACGCCGTCGGTACGCCGCTCGAAGATCGGCCTCCCGAGTTCTTCCTCGATGTTCTTCACGCGAACGCTGACCGTCGACTGGGAAACGTGCAGTCGTTCCGCGGCGCCGACGAAGCTGCCGACCGAGACGATCTCAAGGAACGTCCTCGCCAGGGTTATATCCACGAAATTCCTTGCCGTTCACTGGTCCGTCACGGCCGATGCCCAGGACCCGATGCCGGGTGACTCGTCATCGTATCGCAGCACGATTCGATATTGGAGCGCCGGACGGTGACCAGCCGTCACCGCCGGATGATTCGACTCGCGCCGGCGCTCGATCCCTTCGGCCTCACTGCGGCCGCGAACGGCGTAGCGAGACCGGAAGGGTCGTGTACGTCGCGTCGGCGCGGCACGCGACGGCGCCGTCGTTCGCCTCGTCCCCGTCCATGACCACGATGGCGGTGGTGCCATCGATGGCGACACCCTCCGCACCGTTCGGCAATGGCGACACCGGCTCGGGCGCGATCACCGCCTCGTCCTCGAGGGCCTCGACCGGGAACCGCCACAGCTCGAACGGCACGCTGGTGTCGTCCTCCGGGGGGCCCGCCACGAGCCAGATCCAGCCCCAGTGGACGGTGAGATCGCGGATGCCGAAGCCGCCGAGCCGCACCCGCGCCGTGCCGTCGAAGCGGGGCTCGTCGCCGGCATCCGACAGGCGGAGCAGAACCGCTTCGCCGCCGACGAGCGGCGCTCGCAGCCCCAGCCACACGCGCTGGCCCGCGCCGGCCACGTCCACCGTCACCGCACCTTCGACGTTGAACGGTCGCGCGGCCTGGCAGTCGGCGACCGAGCCGGCGTCCTGCGCGCGGTCCGCCGCCACCTCCGCCGTCTCGATGGCCGCGCAGATCTCGCGTCGCTGTCCTGCGAGCTCGCCGCGCCGGCGACCGAACAGCCGCTTGCAGGTCGGGCGTCTCGCGGACTGGTATCCCCACGCCCGACTCGCGACCAGCCCGCCGCTCGCGAGCTCCACGCCCAGCAGCCGTCGCCGCTTCTTCCTGGCGTTGCAGCGCTTGTTGCGGCTGTGGGAGGCGACCACCAGGACACCCGCATCGTCGATCCGGGCGAGGGCCTCGATGTCGGAGATCTCGCGCTCGTCCGGTGCCAGGTCGTGGAGCAACGGCTCGAGCGACAGCATCCGTCGCGTGTCCACGTCGGGCCCGGACGGCCCCAGCAGGTAGACGAACAGGCGGGTCCGCTCCTCGTTGTCCGCGACGAGCAGGCAGCGCCCGCCCACGTGCGGACAGGGGACGACGACGGCGGCGGACGCCTCGCACACGGGATGGCCGCCGAGCGAGCGGCGCTCGAAAGGCTGCCCGGCGGCAGCAGTCGCGCCCGCGAGGGCGAGGGCGACGGCGAGGTATCGGAGGGTTGTCACGGCATCCCGGCTCGGTGGTGCGTCGAGGCCGAGTCTAGATAGCTGCTCCGAGCGCCGCTACGAACGGCTCGCGATGCGCAGGACGACATGGGTCGATGGGGTGCCATGCGGGCCGCGTGAATATTCCACCCGATGTGGCGGAAATTGTGCGCAGAACGGGGTTCCTGAATTGTGGCACAACATCTCCCGTCCGATGCAGGAGTGCTCCGAGGACTCCGCGGGTGGACACGCAGAGCCAACCACCGGCCACCGATTCCGGACCGAAGCAACGGGATCGGGCCGCTCAACACAGGAAAGTGACCATGAGAACTCTCAAGCCCCTCGTCATCATCGCGGCAGGCGTCCTCGCCGCGCCCGCGGCCTTTGGCGCCGACCCGTTGGAGATCCGCGAGCTGACACCGCAGATTCCGCTCGAGTACCCGCTGCCGCCGGAGCTCGTCCTGGCGCCGTTCCAGCCCGAGCCCGACGTCGTCATCCAGACCTCCGGCGCGCACTTCTACAAGCAGGCGCTGACCAGCACGAAGCCGCGAACGATGCGCAGCGAGCGCTTCGAGCCGCTCCCGGGCGCACGCACTCGCGTGGTGGTGCCGGCCGGAATCGACGTGCTCGTGAACGTCGCGTTCACGGCCGAATCCCGCTGCACCGAGCCGGACAGCACGGCGCCGAACTGGTGCGAGGTGCGCATCCTGGTCGATGGTGCCGAGGCGGACCCCGCTGCGTCGAGCTTCCCTCCCGATACCTACGCGCTCGACAGCACGGACTCGGGCAGCGAGACGCCGGCCTCCTGGGAGTCACACGCCATGGATCGTCACCGCTGCGTCTTCAATTCCGGCAGCAGGACCGCCAGGGTGGTTCCGGTGGAGGTGCAGTGGAAGGTCACGAACTTCGACGGCGGCGTGGCGCCGGACTTCTGGCTCGACGACTGGAGCCTCACCGTCGAGCTCGCCCGTGGCTGCCGCCGCACGGAGATCGAGAAGGTCGATCCCCAGTAGCCGGCGTCGGCTGGCGCATCGCGCCCAGGTGCGTGCGCGGTCACCGGCGGGTGGCCGCGCACGCGCGGTTCGCTCTCGCCCGGCCAACACGGACTTTCGGCTGCACTGCCTGCACGGCTGGAGTTGCGCGCGGTGAATGGACCGACGCGAGACGTTTCTTCAGGTTCGGTGCCGGGGCGCGTCGTGAATCACCACGCGCTCGGGCTCGACGCTCAGGTACCCGTCGGACACCAGGTCCTTGAGCACGCGAGCGACCATCTCGCGCGAGGCCCCGACGATGTTCGCCAGATCCTGCTGGGTCGGCTTCGACGTGACGACCAGCTCTTCCCCCTGCGGGGTGGCCAGCTCGAGGAGCGCAGATCGGACCCGGCCGGTGACGTCCTTCAAGGCCAGCGTCCTCGCCTTCTCGTTCAGGGAACGTACCCTGAGTGTCAGCGTCCTGATGACGTCGAAGCAGAGCTCCGGATCGTCAGACAGGCATCGCATGAGATCGGGCTTCGCGATGATCAGGAAGCTCGAGCGCTTTACCGTGATCACCGAAGCCGAGCGTGGCGAGCCGTCCAGCGGTGCGATCTCGCCGAAGTAGTCGTGTGGCCCGAGATTGGCCAGCGTGATCTCCTTGCCCCGGGCGTCATCGAGGAACACGCGCACCCCTCCCGAGAGGATCACGTACATGGAATCGGTGCGATCGCCCTCGCTGATGACCAGCGTGTTGCGGTTCAGGGCCTTCATCACGCAGCGGCTCATCAGCTCCACGATCTGACGCTCGGAGAGCCTGGAGAAGAACGGCACCCGGAGCAGCGCCCGGCGCGGCCCCGTGACGGTGGGTCTCGAGCCCTCGGTTGCGTAATCGGTGGACGGTGCACGCATTGTTGATGCCGGAGCGCTGCGGGCGCGCTCGCCGGTGGCCGGAGGGCAAGAGGCTATCCCCGGAAGCACCGCCGCGATTGTGATCTTTCTCACCGCCGGGCGGATTCCATGGCGCCCGTGGACCGATCGGCACCCGATCCGGTCCCGGCCGGCACCGGGTGGAAATGGAGATTTCATGCCGGAATCACGGCGGCATCCCCGCGGCCGGCGCTCTACAGGCGCGGCTCGGGAGGTCCTCGATGCTGGCACGGCTACCCGATCCGCAGGAGATGTACGACGCCGTCGTGCGACGGGATGCGAGCTACGAAGGCGTGTTCTTCACCGGCATCTTCTGCCGGCCGGTCTGTCCCGCCCGCAAGCCCAGGCAAGAGCACGTCGAGATCTTCTCCAGCGCCGCTGGTGCAACGGCTCGTGGCGGCCGTCGAGACCGAGCCCGACGCCTTCCGCGCAGGTGCTCCTTCAGCTCACTCGATCCGCACCTTCACCCACAGTGCCGTGCGCCGCAGTGCGGGATCCCGGTAGCGGACTTCCACGGTCCGCCCCGGCGCCAGGTCGGAGAAGTCCCCGTACCCGTTCCGCTGCTCGAGTCGGGAGCGGTCCAGGTAGATCCTCGTGTCCCCGGTGATCGCCACGGTCCTGCGAGCCACCGTGATGGTGCGCATGCCGGCATCGGCCGAGTCGATGGTGCCGATGTCCGTGAGCGTTCCGGACACTCCAGGAGACGCCCCCACGGGGATGTAGAGCTCCGTCGCCTCGTGGGCCGGCACGGCGGTCGTCGCCGCGTAGAGCAGCAGGCTCGCCGCCATGCGGATCCAGTCGCGTTTCATCGTGCCCTGCCTCGCCCGCGATCCGTGTCGGATCCGTGTGTCACGACGGTTCGACCAGCAGCTCGCGGGCCTTGCGCTGCTCGGCGATGGCCCGACGGGCGAGCCGGTGACGGAAGAAGTGGCTCGCGGCCGCGCGCCGGGCGAGTCGCCGGGCCTCCTCCAGGTGCATGACCGCGTCCGGATGCAGGCCACCTCCCTCGAGGACGCGGATGCCGTCACCGGTTTCCGCCGCAGCGATGCGCAGCTTGCCGGCGCCGTCGTCCGCCCCGTGGGCGACGAACGCGCTGCTGGCGAGGCTTTCTTCGAGCAGCTCGACGGCGGCGCGGATGTTCTCGAGCGCGTTGATCACCCGCAGGAAGGCCGCCACCGCCACCACCTGGGTGGCATCCAGGTTGATGCCGCTGCCGGTGGCGCCCACGAGGAGACGACCCGCCGGAGACTGGTTGAAGGCGTCGCCGTTGTAGAACGCCACGGCAGCCTCGATGGTCTCGACGGAGCTGTCGTGGAAGAACGGGCCGGTGTCCGCCGACTCCACCAGGGGAGGCGTGTTGAAGGTGCCGTCGCCGGGAATGCCGAAGCCATCGTCCGGCGGCACCTTCTCGCCGGTGAGCACGGCGGGGCGATCCGGCAGGTCCTCCACACCCGTGTCGAAGTTCAGGTTGCCCGCACCCGCTCCGAAGATGGCGGGGTCGGCGTTGGCGCCGGCATTGAAGTGACAGGCGTTGCACTTGCCCAGGGTGCGGTCCATGAAGATCGCCTGTCCCCGGGCGGCGACGGTGCCTTGGAGAGGCAACGGGAGCGTGAGATCCTGCTGTCGCCCCAGGGACAGCTGGAACGCCTCCAGAGCGTCCAGCTCGTCCGCCGTGGGAAGCCGGAAGTCCACGCCCGCGATGCGGTCGAGGGTCCGGGTGAAGTGCTGGATCACGGCACCGGTGGCGAACGAGCGCAGGCTTCCGTCGCCGGGCGCGCCGTCGCCGGACCAGCCGGTGCGCGGCCCCGCCGCGCTGGCGACGGAGGTGCGCTGCGCGAGCACGTGCGGCACGCCCCGCATGTTGAAGTTGTCCGCCAGATCGCCGAAGCCGTCCTGGTTCTCGAGGATCAGGCCCACCTCCCGCATCAGCCGTGGATTCTCGAAGTTCTCGCCGAGGGCGGGATTGAACTCGGCGACGAACAGGGCGTCGTCCCGGGGCAGGCTGGCGATGAATGTGGGGTCGATGGTGAGATTGCGCTCCCGACGATGGCAGGTGCCACAGGTGCGGCCGTTGCCGTCGAAGGTCTCCTCGAAGAACAGGCGCTCGCCCCTCGCGACGAGCGCCGCCTGGGGATCGGGTGGCGTGGTCGGTGCAGTCTCGCAACCGCCCAGCGCCACGGCCGACAGCAGGGCCGTCAGCGGGAGCGCGCGCCGCGGGCACATCGCTGGTCGCTGGTGCCGAACGTGATCCGCCATGTCCACCTCCGCCGTAGCCCACGACGCCCGGCGTATCCGCGGAGCGCATGCACCGAGACCCTCGCTGCGGCGCGCGGCGCCGCACCTGCACGATGCGCTGCCGATTCTAGTGTGCGTCCGTCGCGAAGATCATGCGGAACGTTGCGAGTGCGCGAGACCTTGTGCGCTCGGCACTTGGCGCGCGCGGACCGCATGCGATTCGCGCTGTTCCCACGCCCGATACGTCGTTGCGATGAGCATGCGAATTGATAGGATTGACGACTCGGTCTTTTCGGATCGCTTGGCACCGAATTCACGAGATGGACATCGCCCCGGTCAGGTGCTGCAACCACCCTGCGCGCAGATGACGCGCGTGGTCGCGCGGCGCGGTTGCCCGTGATCCGCGAAGAGCGCACGGATCCGTCCGGCGACACCGCCGCCGTGGCCACTGCCGAGGGCTGCCTGCTCACCCGCCAGTGGCGCGACGGGCCCCGGGGCCTCGAGCTGTCCTGCTGGCTCGCGACGGTGAACGGCCCCGTGCGGGTCAGCGTTACCGGCGAGCGCGCCGTGTGCTTCGTGGACCGGGACGCCACGCTGCCCGCGGGCGTGGACTGCGAGCGCCGGGCGCTGGATCTGAAGACCCTCGCCGGCGCCCACGTGGATGGCCTCTACTTCCGCCGCCAGCGCGATCTGCAGGACGCGCGATCGGCGTGCCGCGCCGCCGGCGTGGCGCTGCACGAGGCGGACCTGAAGCCCGTCGACCGTTTCCTCATGGAGCGCTTCGTGACCGGCGCCATGGCGGTGCACGGGCCGGCGGTCGCGCGGGACGGGTACACGGAGTTCCTCGAGCCGGCGGTGAAGCGCAGCGACTGCAAGCCCCCGTTACGCTGGATCTCGCTGGACATCGAGACCGAGGGTCTGGACGGGCGGCTCTACTCCATCGCGGTCACCGGCCCGGATCTGGCACGTGTGTTCATGGTGAGCGACACGCCCGTGGAGTGCGACGCCTGCCCCGTGGCAGTGCACCCGGACGAGCCGGCACTGCTGGACGCGTTCTTCGCCTGGCTCCGCGAGCACGATCCGGATCTGATCCTCGGCTGGAACGTGGTGGGCTTCGATCTCGACTTCCTGCAGCATCGCTGCAAGAAGCTCGACCGCCCCTTCGCCTTCGGCCGCGCCGGCGAGGGCGCCGCGATCCTCGCCCCCTCGTCCCTGGACGGCCCGCGAGTGGCACGCCTGCCCGGGCGCGTGGCCCTGGACGGCATCGATCTCCTGCGCGCCGCCTTCTGGTCCTTCGAGAGCTACGAGCTGGAGCACGTGGCCCGGGAGCTGCTCGGACGCGGCAAGCGCATCGAGCACGCGGGGGCGCGGGTGGATGCGATCGATCGCCTGTACGCCGAGGACCGCGCGGCGCTCGCCGCCTACAACCTGGAGGACTGCCGCCTGGCCGCGGAGATCTTCGAGCACGCCGGCCTCGTCGCGTTTGCCCGCCGGCGCAGCGAGCTCACCGGCCTGGCCCTGGACCGCCTGGGCGGCTCGGTGGCCGCCTTCGACAACCTGTACCTGCCGCGACTGCACCGGCGAGGACGCGTGGCGCCGAGCCTCGCCGACGTGGCCGGTGCCGGCGCGAGCCCCGGCGGCTACGTGCTGGACTCGGCCGCGGGGCTCTACGACAACGTGCTGCTGCTGGACTTCAAGAGCCTGTACCCGAGCATCATCCGTACCTTCCTCATCGACCCGCTGGGCCTCGCCGAGCCCGGCGACGACCCGGTGCCCGGCTTCAAGGGCGCCGCCTTCGCCCGCGAGGGTGCCATCCTGCCGCAGCTCATCGAGGATCTGTGGGCCGAGCGCGACGCGGCCAAGACGCGCGGCGACGCGGCGATGAGCCAGGCGGTGAAGATCCTCATGAACTCCTTCTACGGCGTGCTGGGGGCGAGCGGCTGCCGCTTCCACGACGCGCGCCTGGCGAGCTCCATCACGCTGCGCGGCCACGACATCATCCGCCGCACGAAGGAGCACATCGAGGCGCGGGGTCTGGAGGTGATCTACGGTGACACCGACAGCGTGTTCGTGCTGCTCGGCGGGGAAGCGAGCGAGGAGGTCGCCCGCGCCCGTGGCGCGGAGCTGGCGGCGGATCTCAACGCCTGGTGGCGCGAGCGCATCGAGCGCGAGTTCAAGCTGAAGAGCTTCCTGGAGATCGAGCTCGAAGCCTGCTTCACGCGCTTCCTCATGCCCACGGTGCGCAACGAGCAGACCGGCTCGAAGAAACGCTACGCGGGGCTGGTGCGCGAGGGCGGCCGCGAGCACCTGGTGTTCAAGGGGCTGGAGAGCGTACGCAGCGACTGGACACCGCTCGCGCGCCGGTTCCAGCGCGAGCTGTACCGGCGGGTGTTTGCCCGCGAGCCCATCGAGGACTACGTGCAGGCGACCCTGGACGATCTGCTGGCCGGAAAGCTGGACGAGGAGCTCGTGTACCGCAAGCGCCTGCGCCGCCGGGTGGACGACTACACCCGCAACGTGCCGCCCCACGTGCAGGCGGCGCGCAAGCTGGGCGGCAACGTGCGCTGGGTGCGCTACGTGATCACGCCGGCGGGGCCGGAGCCGGTGCGCGACGGCGAGCCGCCGCCGAAGCCCGACTACCAGCACTACCGGGAGCGCCAGCTCGCACCTGCGGCAGACGGCATCCTGCACTTCCTGGACACCAGCTTCGCCCAGATCACCGATCAGCAGCTGGAGATGTTCTAGGGGACATACGGAGCTCCCCTCCGATCGCGCGTCCGGATGGGATCCAGCGTCCGGGAACTCCGTGTGTCCCCGGCCGCGATCACGTTCGACACTGCCGGGAACGCACGCACTTCCCGGATGCGGCATCGTGAGCTGCCGGTTGATCGGAGGGGAAGTACGTACGTCCCCGCACAGGAATCGGAGGACGCATGACGGCCGACGTGATCGCCGTGCCGGGGATCGACCAGCTGCCCTTCGCCGTCGCCCTACGCGAGAGCGCCTGGGCCTATGGGGCGGTGCTGGGCGTGCACCTGACCGGCGTCGCGCTGCTGCTCGGGCCGGTGCTCGCCTTCGACCTGCGGGTGCTGGGGTTCGCGCGGCAGGTACCGGTGGACCGCCTCGGCCGGCTGCTCCTGCCCGTCGCCGTGGGCGCCCTGGTGCTCATCGTGCCGAGCGGGCTCGCCATGTTTGCTGCCCACGCCTCCGAGCTGCTCACCCGGCGGCTGTTCATGCTCAAGATGTTGCTGGTGTTCACCGCGGCGGTGAATGCCGTCGTCTTCCATGCGGGTGCCTACCGCGGCGTCGCCCGGTGGCGCACCGATACGCGTGCGCCCGCCGCGGCGCGGGCCGGTGCGCTGGCGTCGATGATGCTCTGGGCGGCTGTCGCGGCCTGCGGGCTGTCGCTGGACCCCGGCTGAGCCGGCGCGGGCTCACGGATCGCCGAGATGGGCGCGCGCCTGCCCGGGTCAGCGCTCGCGGTCGCGGAACACCGACCTGCCGGCGGTCGAAGCCGGCGCCACGGCCGCCGTCTTCGGCGCCGGCACCAGGGCGAGCTTCGCCCCGCCCTGACCTTCGATCCAGTCCAGCATCTGCTGCCATGGCTCGCGGTCCTTCGCGGCGCGGCGCTCCTCCAGCTCGTGTACGCCCAGGCCCTGCTCCACCGCCCGCAGGTAGTGCTGGGTGTCGCGAAGCTCCGCCACCACCGGGATGTTGAGGCGATCCAGGAAGCGCCGCAGCGAGTCCAGCGCCAGGGTGTTCGCCTTCGTCCGGTTGGCCACGATGCCGATGCGCGTCTGCGGCATGCGCACGTGGCCGACCAGCAGCAGATCGCGGATGAAGTCGGCGGTGGCGAAGATGTCGATGGGGGAGGGCACCACCGGCACCAGCAGCACGTCCACGTTGCGCACGTGCTCCGCCAGCTCGCGGCTCTTGAGCCCGGCCGGGGAATCGACGATGACCCGCTGGGTCTCCTGGGGTACCCGCAGCATCCAGGTGCGGGTGACGTTCATGGGCCCCGGCTGGTAGGCGGCGACCCCGTGGATGGTGGGCAGCTCCTCGCCGCGCAGGCGCAGCCAGCGCATGCCGGAGGCCTGGGGGTCGCAGTCGAAGAGGGCCGTGCCGAAGCCACGCCGGGCGTACAGGCTCGCGAGATTGGTGGCGACGGTGGTCTTGCCGCAGCCGCCCTTGGCGTTGAGCACGACGATCCGCAGCATCGTGCAACGGTCCCCGTTCAGAAAAACTTAAGCTTGTAGCCGATCTTACCGCTCGATCCTGAAGTGTAGTCCACGGTCGCGCGGGAGGCCGGGGACTCGGGGGCGTCCCCTTGAAAAGGCGCGGGTGCCGCCTCTAGAACGCGTAGGCGTCCATGGACAGGACGCCGTAGGTGTAGCTGTGGTGCAGGCGCCGGCCGCGGGCGCCGCCGGCGCCGGCGGCCACCAGCAGCGGCAAGTAGTGCTCCTCGGTGGGGTGATTGCGGGCGGCGTCCGGGTGCGCAGCGCGGTAATCCGCCAGCGCCGCGGTGTCGCCCCGCTCCACCGCGTCGTGGAGCCACTCGTTGAAGCCCGTCACCCAGCCCGGCGCCGGGCTGTCCACGGACTGGCCGCGGAACGAGCGGAGATCGTGCGTGGCGCTGCCCGATCCCATCACCAGCACCCCGCGCTCGCGCGGCGGCGCCAGTGCCGCGCCCAGGCGCAGGTGGTGTTGCGGGCCGGCGTCCGGCGACACCGACACCTGCAGCACCGGTACGTCGGCTTGCGGGTACATGAGCATCAGCGGCACCCAGGCTCCGTGGTCCAGACCGCGCTCAGGATCGATGGACGCGGCGAGGCCTGCGTCGCGCACCAGCCCCGCGATCTCCGTGGCCAGCGCTGGCGCTCCCGGCGCCGGGTAGCTCAGCTCGTAGAGACGCTGCGGAAACCCTCGGAAGTCGTGGATGGTCTCGGGCACGGGGCTGGCGGCCACCTGCACTGACGGCGACTCCCAGTGGGCCGAGGCCACCACCACCGCCTCGGGACGCCCGAGCTGCGGCCCGAGCCCGGCGAGGAAGGTGCGCACGGGCACGTCCTCCAGCACCAGGGTCGGTGCGCCGTGGGAGACGAACAGGGACGGGAAGGCGGTGCTCACGGAGAAGGGGTCGGGCGCCGGACCAGGTGCACCTTACCGGCCCGGCGCCGCGATGGCTGTCAGTTGACGGCGTCCTTCAGGGCCTTGGCCGGCTTGAAGCCGACGCTGCGCGACGCCGGAATGGTCATCGGCTCACCGGTGGCGGGGTTGCGCCCCTGGCGCTCCTTGCGCGAGCGCACCGTGAAACTGCCGAACCCCGAGAGCGCCACGTCCTCGCCCCCCGCGAGGGTGTCGCTGATGGTTTTCAGGACCTTGCCGAGCGCCACCTCCAGCGCGCCCTGGGACATGCCTGTCTCGGCGGCGACCTTGGCGACGATATCCGATTTGTTCATGAGCCCCCGTTCCTCCTCAGTGAATCGTTGATGCAATCGTTAAACGTATTCTCGGCCGGCGCCGGTTCTCCCACGCGTCCAGCGCCCGCCCGCAGACCACCCGCAGGGCCACGGCCGGGTGCCGCAGCCCGTGGGCGAGGATGGGGGACGGGGCCGCGCATGGCAATCCCGGCGTGCCGCCGGCGGCGGATTCCGGCGGCCCGAGGACGCCCCCGGAGCAGTCTATACACCTGG
>JBFHNV010000176.1:0-12439 GCA_041593595.1 Gammaproteobacteria bacterium | reverse complement strand
GGGTGCACGCTAGTCGCGAGGCGGGTGACGCCTGTCGCGACCGTCGGCGGCAGGGGCGAGGCGGAAGAAGCGAAAGGTCTGGTGGACCTTTCGCCCGCCGAGCGGGCCCGCCAAGGATGGTGGGCCCCGGTCCCGCAAGCGGCTCAGGATTGCGCCGCGCAGTGGGCCGCCGTCGAGCGTACAGGGATGTATTCACAGCGCGTCGCGGCCGGCGTCACCCGCCGCGCGACGGAAACGAAGCCACTCACGCTGTCCAGGACGGTCTCAAACGTTCCGAAGCAGCTCGTTGATGCCCACCTTGGCGCGGGTCTTCTCGTCCACCCGCTTCACGATGACCGCGCAGTAGAGGCTGTAGCGGCCGCTGTCGGACGGGAGGTTGCCGGACACCACCACCGAACCGGCGGGGATGCGACCGTAGCTGACCGCGTCGCGCTCGCGGTCGTAGATGCGCGTGGACTGGCCGATGTACACGCCCATGGAGATGACCGATCCCTCCTCGACGACGACGCCTTCCACGATCTCGGAGCGTGCGCCGATGAAGCAGTTGTCCTCGATGATGGTGGGCGCGGCCTGCAGCGGCTCGAGCACGCCGCCGATCCCCACGCCGCCGGAGAGGTGCACGTTCTTGCCGATCTGCGCGCAGGATCCCACCGTGGCCCAGGTATCCACCATGGTGCCGCTGTCCACGTAGGCGCCCAGGTTCACGTAGGACGGCATCAGCACCACGCCGGGCGCGATGTAGCAGCCGCGGCGCGCCACCGCCGGCGGTACCACGCGCACGCCGCTGGCCTTGAGCTCCTGCTCGCCCATGCGCCCGAACTTCGACGGCACCTTGTCGAAGTAGCGGGTGAAGCCACCTTCCATGGCGGTGTTGTCCGTGAGCCGGAACGACAGCAGCACGGCCTTCTTCAGCCACTCGTTGACGACCCAGGTGCCGTCACGTTTCTCCGCGACCCGGGCCGCGCCGGAGTCCAGCAGCGAAAGCGCCTCGTCCACCGCCTCGCGGACATTCGCGTCGCCGCTCAGGGGATTGATCTGCGCTCGGCGCTCGAAGGCCTCCTCGATCACCGTCTCCAGGTCGCTCATGGCGCTGCTCCGTGATGTGCCGCGAGGGCGCGAATGCTAAATGACCCGGCCTGCGCGGTGCCACCGGACACGGGCCCGCGGGCTCACGAGCCGGGCGCGGCGCCGTGACGGTCGAGGGCCCAGCGCACGTGCTCGCGCACCAGCGCAGAGGGGTCCTCCGCCCGGCTGCGCAGCGCCGCCAGCACCGACGCGCCCGTGGGCGCGTTGCCGAGCGCGACCGCCACGTTGCGGATGAAGCGCTCGTGGCCGATGCGACGGATGGCGCTGCCGGCGAAGCGCGCGAGGAAGGTGGTCTCGTCCAGGGCGAACAGGTCCACGAGGCGCGCCGCATCCAGTCCGTCGCGGGGTTCCAGGTCCGGCTCCGCGGTGGGCGACGCGAATCGGTTCCACGGGCACACGAGCTGGCAGTCGTCGCAGCCATACACCCGGTTGCCCAGCAGCGGGCGGAGCCCCTCCGGGATGGGCCCCGGGTGCTCGATGGTGAGGTAGGAGATGCACAGGCGCGCATCGAGCTGGTACGGGCCCGTGATGGCACCGGTGGGACAGGCGCGGATACAGGCGTCGCAGGTGCCGCAGTGGTCGCGCGGCGTGTCGGCGGGCGCCGCCAGGTCCAGGTCCGTGTACATCTCGCCCAGAAAGAACCAGGAGCCCGCGTCGCGGTTGATGAGGTTGGTGTGCTTGCCGATCCAGCCGAGTCCGGCGTTGCGGGCCAGGGGCTTCTCGAGCACCGGGGCGCTGTCGCTGAAGCAGCGGTAGCGGAACCGCCCGACGCGCTCCTCGATGCGGTCCGCGAGGCGCTGCAGGCGCGTGCGCAAGAGCTTGTGGTAGTCACGCCCCACCGCGTAGCGCGACACGTAGCCCAGCTCCGGCGCCCCCATCACCTCCCACGGGTCGCGGGCCCGGCCGGGCCAGTAGTCCAGGCGCACGCTGATCACGCTCACCGTGCCGGGCAGGAGCGCCGGTGGGCGCGAGCGGCGGGTGCCGTGGCGCGCCATCCAGCCCATCGCCCCGTGGCGCCCGTCGCCCAGCCAGGTCAGCAGCCGCTGCTCGTCCTCGGCCAGGTCGACCCCGGCGATTCCCACCTGCTGGAAGCCGAGCGCAAGGCCCCAGCGCCGGATGGCCGCCGCCAGGTCCTCGCCTCGCGCTGCGTCTTCGCTCATCGTGATCGGGGGCGTGGTGTCGCCCTGCAGGTCCGTAAGCTATCCTACGCCGCTTGTCGGCGTGGCGGCCCGCCATCCAGGCGGCGCGCGCGGCGTCGCCTACACCAGAAACCCGGGCTCTCATGGACGCATTCACCTCACTCGACGGCCTCGTGGCGCCCCTCGACCACGCCAACGTGGACACCGACGCCATCATCCCGAAGCAGTTCCTGAAGTCCATCAAGAAGAGCGGCTTCGGGCCGAACCTGTTCGACGAGTGGCGCTACCTGGACCACGGCGAGCCGGGGATGGACAACTCCCGCCGGCCGCTGAACCCGGACTTCGTGCTCAACCAGGAGCGCTACCAGGGCGCCCAGATCCTGCTCACGCGGCGTAACTTCGGCTGCGGTTCCAGCCGCGAGCACGCACCCTGGGCGCTCACCGACTTCGGCATCCGCTGCGTCATTGCGCCGAGCTTCGCGGACATCTTCTACAACAACTGCTTCAAGAACGGGCTGCTGCCCGTGACGCTCTCCGAGGAGGCGGTGGACGGACTGTTCCGGCAGGTGGCCGCCGAGCCCGGCTACCGGCTTCGCGTGGACCTCGCGCGCCAGACGGTCACCCGCCCCGACGGGACCGAGCACCGTTTCGAGGTGGATGCATTCCGCAAGCAGTGCATGCTCGAAGGGCTCGACGAGATCGGACTCACGTTGCAGCAGCGCAAGGACATCGAGGCCTACGAGCAGCGCCGGCGCCGCGAGGCGCCCTGGCTGTTCGGCGCGGAGTCCTGAGCCATGACGGCGAAGATCCTGGTCCTGCCGGGTGACGGCATCGGCACCGAGATCATGGCCGAGGCGACCGCCGTGCTGGAGGCGCTGCGCGCAGCGGGGGAGCTGGACGCGGAGCTGGAGCACGCCCTGGTGGGCGGCGCCGCCGTGGACGCCCACGGCGATCCGCTGCCGGAGGGGACCCTGGCACTGGCGCGCGAGGCGGACGCGGTGCTGCTGGGCGCGGTGGGCGGGCCGAAGTGGGACGGCAACGAGCGCGCCCGGCGCCCGGAGCAGGGGCTGCTGCGGCTGCGGGCGGCCCTGGACACCTACGCCAACCTGCGCCCGGCCATCGCGTGGCCGCAGCTCGTCAGTGCCTCGTCGCTGAAGGCGGAGCTGGTCTCCGGGCTCGACATCGTGATCGTGCGCGAGCTCACCGCCGGCATCTACTTCGGGCAGCCGCGGGGCGTGCGCGTCAACGCGGACGGCGTGCGCGAGGGCTTCAACACGCTCACCTACACCGAGCCCCAGATTGAGCGCATCTGCCGTACCGCCTTCGAGATCGCCATGAAGCGCGGCCGGCGCGTGTGCTCCGTGGACAAGGCGAACGTGCTCGAGGTGAGCGAGCTCTGGCGCGAGGTGGCCGGGCGAGTGGGCCAGGACTTCCCGGACGTGGAGCTCAGCCACATGTACGTGGACAACGCGGCCATGCAGCTCGTGCGCGCTCCGAAGCAGTTCGACGTGATCGTCACCACCAACATGTTCGGCGACATCCTCTCCGACCTGGCGTCCATGCTGTCCGGCTCCATCGGCATGCTTCCGTCGGCGTCGCTGAACGCGACAGGGCGCGGCATCTACGAGCCCATCCACGGTGCGGCTCCGGACATCGCGGGTCAGGGCGCGGCAAATCCCTTGGCCACCATCCTGTCGGCGGCGATGATGCTGCGCTACTCCCTCGACCGCCCGGAGCTGGCTGACCGGGTGGACGCGGCGGTGGGCCGGGTGCTGGAGCAGGGGCTGCGCACCCGAGACATCGCGCCGCCGCGGGCCAACGTGGTGGGCACGCGGGAGATGGGGGCCGCGGTGGTCGCGGCCCTGGGATGACCGGGTCGGGGGCGGCCGCCGGCAGGTCTGCGCCGCGACCCTTCAACTATTCGGGGACGGATCGGATGAGCAATCAGTACGACGTGGCCGTGGTGGGTGCTACCGGTGCGGTGGGCGAGGCGATGATCCAGGTGCTCGAACAGCGCGACTTCCCGGTGCGCGACCTGTTTCCCCTGGCGAGCAGCCGCTCGGCGGGCACCACCATCATGTTCAAGGGCCGTCCGCACACCGTGGGAGTACTCGAGGATTTCGACTTCAGGCGCGCCCAGATCGGGCTGTTCTCCGCCGGCGCTTCCGTGTCCGCCGAGTACGCGCCGCGCGCCGGCGCCGCCGGCTGCGTGGTCATCGACAACAGCTCGCAATTCCGTTACGACGCTGACATCCCCCTGGTGGTGCCGGAGGTGAACCCCGGCGACACGGCCGGCTACACGTCTCGCAACATCATCGCCAACCCCAACTGCTCCACCATCCAGATGGTGGTGGCCCTGAAGCCCATCCACGACGCCGTGGGCATCGAGCGCATCAACGTGGCCACCTACCAGTCCGTGTCCGGCACCGGCAAGGAGGCGATCGAGGAGCTGGCGAGCCAGACCGCCGCGCTGCTCAACGGCAAGGAGGCGAAGCCGTCGGTGTACCCGCGCCAGATCGCCTTCAACGTGCTGCCCCACATCGACGTCTTCCAGGACAACGGCTACACCAAGGAAGAGATGAAGATGGTGTGGGAGACCCACAAGATCATGGGTGACGACAGTATCCGGGTGAACCCGACCTGTGTGCGGGTACCCGTGTTCTACGGTCACTCCGAGGCGGTGCACATCGAGACGCGGGAGAAGGTCACCGCCGCGCGTGCCCGCGAGCTGCTGGCCGCCGCGCCCGGCGTGACGGTCCTGGACGATCGTCGCGACGGCGGCTACCCGACGGCGGTCGGGGAGGCGGCAGGCACCGATCCGGTGTTCGTCGGGCGGATCCGCGAGGACCTGTCACATCCCCGTGGCCTGAATCTCTGGGTGGTCTCCGACAACGTGCGCAAGGGCGCGGCGCTCAACAGTGTGCAAATCGCTGAAATTTTGGTAAAAGACTATCTATAAGCTATAGTTAGTCGAGAATCATAAAGAGAATTCTTACGTCGAGGCTGCCCAGCCGGGCCGGGCCGCAGGGATGGTGCGGCGGCTGTGCGTGCCAGGAAACGCCGAGCAGCCCGACCGATACGGAAGGGCAAGTTGCGGGGGAGAGGGACGCCGTGGGCAGAGCTTCGGGGTTTGAAGTCGGCGGTGGTGATCGCCCGACCCGGACCCCGGGCCGCGGGGCCCGCCGCCGGCGAGGGACCGATTTCACCGCCGTGGCCGGGGCCGTTGCCGCCTGGGTCGCATCACTCGCGAATGGGCTCATGATTAGAAAATCCGCCCTCGCGGCCACCGTCGCCGCGCTGATACTGCCTGCCGTCGCGGCCGCGCTGGGCCTCGGCAACATCGAAGTGACCTCGGCCCTGAACGAGCCGCTGCAGGCTCGCATCCCGCTGCGTGGTGCGGAGCCGGGCGAGGTGGAGGAGCTGCGGGTGGCGCTGGGCAGCGAGGAGCAGTTCCAGCGCGCCGGCCTGGATCGGCTGTTCCTGCTCACCAAGCTGCGCTTCGAGGTGGTCGAGACCAGCGCCGGCAGCGGATTCATCCGTATCACCACCCGCGAGCCGGTGGCGGAGCCGTTCCTGAACTTCCTGGTGGACGTGGACTGGCCGCGGGGCCGGGTGCTGCGCGAGTACACCGTGCTCCTGGACCCACCGGTCTACGGCGCAGCCATCAGCACTGCCGGCAGTCGCGCCGCGAAGAAAGTGCCGCAGCTCCCTGCGCCCGTCGCTCCCGCCGCGCCCGCCCAGAGGGCGGCCCCCGCCGCTTCACCGGCTCCGGCGTCCCCGATCGTCTCCGCCCCGGCCGCGCCCCGCTACACGGGGGACAGCTACGGTCCGGTGCGTCGGGGCGAGACCCTGTGGTCCATCGCCGACCGGGTGCGTCCGGCCGGGGTCAGCATCCAGAGCATGATGCTGGCGATGCTCCGGGCCAATCCCCAGGGCTTCATCATCGACAACGTCAATGCCCTGCGCACCGGCGCAGTGCTGCGCATTCCCTCCGCCAGCGAGGTGCAGGAGGACAAGGCCCAGGCCATGCGCGAGGTGGCCCGGCAGCATGCCCTGTGGGAGGAGTATCGCCAGACCCTGCCCGCCGCGGTGCGCGCGCAGCCCGGCGGCGCGGCCGCGGCGCCGGCTGCGGCGCCCGGTACCGCCGCGGCGCCGACGGTCGGGACTGCAACCGGCGCCGCGCCCGACGCCGAGCTCAAGCTCGTGGGCGCCGGGACCAGGGGCACCGGGACCGGCGCCTCGCCGGACGTGCAGGCGCTGCGCAACGAGCTCACCCTGGCCCAGGAGGAGGCGGACGCGGCCAAGCGCGAGAACGAGGAGCTGAAGTCACGCCTCGGCGAGGTGGAAACCCTCGTGGAGGATCTCAAGCGGCTGGTGGAGCTGAAGGAGGATCAGCTCGCGGCCCTGCAGAACCAGCTGTCCCAGGCTCCCGCCGCGGAGACGCCGGCGCCGCCGCCCGAGGCCCAGCCGCCGGAGGCGAAGCCTGAGCCCACGCCTGAACCGAAGCCGGAGCCGCTCGCGCAGCCCGAGCCGAAGCCAGAGCCGCCGGCGGCGCAGCCGGCGCCGCCCCAGCCACCGCCGCGTGTGGCGCCACCACCACCACCACCAGCACCCACCTCGTTCCTTGACGAGATCAACGAGATGCTGCCGGTGCCCCTGTGGACCGTGCTGGCCGCCATCGGGGCGCTGCTGCTCGGCGTAGGGGGACTGCGCTTCGCACGCGCCCGCAAGGCCCGGACCGCGGCCGCGGCCGCGGCAGGGGCCGGGGCCGGGGCCGTCGCCGCCGCGCCCGCGCTGGCGGAGGGCGAGTCGATGATCGACCAGTACGCCCGCACGGAGCTGCCGGGAGACGAGGAGGAGGCGGTTACCGAGATGCCCGCCGAGAAGGCGGACACCGGCACCCTGGTGGACGACGAGGACCGGACCGCGGTGGCGCCGACTGCCGCGCCCGCCACAGCCGGCGAGGACGATCCCCTGGCGGAGGTGAACGTCTACTTGGCCTACGAGCGCTTCGACCAGGCGGAGCAGCTGGTGCGCGACGCCATAAGCCGGTTCCCCGACCGGCCCGACTACCAGCTCAAGCTGCTCGAGGTGTTCTACGCCGCCAAGAACGTGACCGGCTTCGAGAGCGCCGCCCGGGACCTGCAGGATGCCGTGGGCGACGACCACGAGATGATGCAGCAGGCCCGTGCGTGGTGGAGTGACCTGGGGACCGGGCGCGAGCTGTTTGCCGACGCCGGCGCACCCGCCGCCGAGGCGGCGGACGACGAGCTGTTCGACGTCACCGCCGCCGAGGCGGGCGACCAGACCGGTGTCGACTTCGATCTGGGCTTCCAGGGCGACGAGGCCACGGGCACGGCGTCGGCGGGCAGCGGGGTGGATTTCGATCTGAGCGAGGCCACCGGCGAGACAGGCGAGGACACCGGGCTCGACTTCGACCTGGGCGGGCTGGACGAGGCGCTCGCGACGGGAGACGAGGGCGACGACACGGGCTTGGACTTGGACCTGGCCGCGTCCGACGAGAAGGCGGAGCAGGGTGGAGAGACCGGGCTGGACTTCGACCTGGCCGGACTCGATGAGGCGGGCGAGCCTGCGGAAGACGCCGGGGGCGTGCCGGAGCGCGTCGGCGGCGGTACCGAGGATTCGGAGCTCGATTTCGATCTCGCGGGACTGGATGAGGCCGGGGGTGCCCCCGCCGAAGCGGAGGGCGCCAGCGACGACAGCGCCCTGGACTTCTCGCTGGACGACACCGTGCAGCGCGGCGCCGGTACGGAACCGGATGCGCAGCGTGACGAGGCCGGCGAGGACAGCGGCCTGGATTTCGACCTGGGCGACACCGCGCAAGCCGGCACGGACACGAAACCCGAAGCAGAGCGTGACGAGGCCGTCGAGGACAGCGGCCTGGACTTCGATCTGGGCGACACCACCACCTACGGCGAGGGGGCCGAAGGGGCGCCCGTGGCGGAACCCGCCGACGAGGATGTCGGCACGCATCTGGACCTGGGCGAGACTCTGGAAACCCGCCCGGCCGCGCCCACGCCCACGCCGGTCGAGGAGCGTGCGGACGACGAGAGCGTCCTGGATTTCGACCTGGGCGACACGGAGAGCCGGTCCCGGGGCGAGAAGGAGCGCTCCGAGCTGGACTTCGATTTGGGCGACACCGGGACGGAGGAGGTCGCCGCCGGCACCGCGGAGGCGGACGAGGATTCCGTTCTGGACCTGGACCTGGGCGACACCGCCGAAGGCACGCCGGTGGAGGAGCAGCCGCTGTCCCTGGACATGGAGCTCCCGGAGGATGCCGGCGCCGGGGACGAGAAGCCGGGCGGGCCGGTCCTGGACAGCGGCGAGGACGAGGGTGAGCAAGCGCAGCGGGCGCCGGGCACGGGGCTGGATCTGGAGCTGGACGACGGCACCACGACCGGGCCCGCGGATGACGAAGCCGGGTTCCCCACCCTGGACGTGGACCAGATCGACGACGCGAAGCAGGAGCGGCCGTCCTTCGACACGGTGCAGCTCTCGCCGGGCGAGGCGGACGCGATGCGCGAGGACGAGTTCGGGGGCGAGGACGAGTTCACGGATGGGGATTCCGGCGCGGATTCGCAGTTCGGCGTGGATACCGAGTTCCGGGACATCTTCGCCGGGGGCGCGGGGGAGGGATCCGCGTCCGGCGGCACGTCTTCGGTCGATTTCGATCTGGGCACGGACCTCGGCGGCGACGAGCCGGCCGAGCCCGCCGGCGACGTGGCGGAGGACCTGGAGAGCACCCAGTTCATGCTGCGCGACTTGCCCGTCCCCGGTGATGGCGGTGATGCCGGTGGTGAAGACGAGGACGACCACACCCTGGCGCTGGGGCGCGGCCCCTCCGGCGAGGTGGACGAGATGCAGACGAAGCTGGATCTTGCCCAGGCCTACATGGACATGGGTGACAGCGAAGGTGCGCGCAACCTGCTGGGCGAGGTCATGGCCGAGGGCGACGACGCCCAGAAAGCGCAGGCCCGGGAGATGCTCGGCAAGCTGGCCTGAGAGCTTGCGGGAGCATCACCGCGCCGCGGGGGCGCGGATCCATGCGCATCGCCATCGGCGTCGAGTATGACGGGCGCAACTTCCACGGCTGGGAGACCCAGCGGCACGGCCGTACGGTGCAGGACGCGCTCGAGCGCGCGCTGGGCGTGGTGGCCGACGCGCCCGTGCGCACGGTGTGCGCCGGCCGCACCGACGCGCGGGTGCACGCCCTGGCCCAGGTCGCACACTTCGACACCGCCGCGGTGCGCCGCGACCGCGCCTGGGTGTTCGGCGCAAATGCCAACCTCCCACCGGACGTCTCCGTGCTGTGGGCGCGGCCGGTGGACACGGACTTCCATGCCCGTTTCTCGGCGGTGAGCCGCAGCTACCGCTACGTGATCCTCAATCGCGCGGTGCGTCCGGCCGCCCTGCGGGGACGGGTGGCGTGGGAGTGCCGTGCGCTGGACCACGAGGCCATGGCCCACGCGGCGGCGCTGCTGCTGGGCGAGCACGACTTCTCGGCGTTCCGGGCTGCCGGCTGCCAGGCCCGCTCGCCGGTACGCACGCTGCACCGGCTGGAGGTGGCGCGCGACGGCGACTTCGTGGTGCTCGAGGTCCGCGCCAACGCATTCCTGCAGCACATGGTCCGCAACCTGGCGGGGGTGCTGCTGGCGGTCGGCACCGGCAGGCAGGTGGCGGCCTGGGCGGGCGAGGTGCTGGCCGGACGCGACCGGCGCGCCGGCGGCGTGACCGCGGCGCCGGACGGTCTGTACTTCACCGGCGTGGAGTACCCCGAGGTACACGGGTTGCCGCGCCTTTCGCCCCGTATCGCCCTTTGGTAGTGTCTTGCGTCTTTGCCTGTCGCCACCGCGCTCCGCGCGCGGCCGCGGCCGGCCCGGGATTCACGAGGCGCGAGCGGGGTGGCTGCGGGACGGACACGCGTGAAGTTCTGCGGCATGACCCGGGCACGGGATGCCCGCGTCGCCGCCGAGCTGGGCGCAGACGCCATCGGGCTCATCTTCTATCCGCCGAGCCCGCGGGCCGTGACCGTGGACCAGGCCCTGGCGGTGCTGGACGCCTTGCCGCCGCTGGTGACCACGGTGGGCGTGTTCGTGGACCCGGAGGCGGCGGAGCTGGCCGCGGTGCTCGATCGGGTGCCGCTGGACCTGGTGCAGTTCCACGGCCAGGAGGATCCGATCCTGTGCGCGTCGGCGGGCCGCCCCTGGATCAAGGCGGTGGGGATGGGCGCCGGCGCGGACCCGGGGGATGCGGCCCGGCGCTACGCCGGGGCGAGGGCGCTGCTGCTGGACACCCACAGCGCGCGGCTGAAGGGCGGGACCGGGCGCGCCTTCGACTGGTCCCTGGTGCCGCGGGGGCTGGGCAAGCCGGTGGTCTTGGCGGGGGGCCTCGACGCGGACAACGTGGCGGACGCCATCCGGGCCGTGCGGCCCTGGGCGGTGGATACCGCCGGCGGCGTGGAGTCGGCGCCGGGCATCAAGGATGCAGGCAGGATGGAGGCATTCATGCGAGAGGTGGAGCGTGTTCAAGCGGCCTAACCTGAGCGACGACCAGCGCATCATCGGGAACTACCCCGACGCGCAGGGGCACTTCGGGATCTACGGCGGGACCTTCGTCGCGGAGACCCTGATGGGCCCCATCGCCGAGCTGCGCGCGGCCTATGAGCGCTACCGGGACGACCCGCAGTTCCTGGCGGAGCTGGCCG
Source organism: Gammaproteobacteria bacterium (assembly GCA_041593595.1). Lineage (GTDB taxonomy): Bacteria > Pseudomonadota > Gammaproteobacteria > HK1 > HK1 > JBFHNV01. The sequence goes on along the minus strand of JBFHNV010000176.1, from coordinate 1,489 downwards.
CGGATCAGAAGCACTACGTGGGGCGGCCGTCGCCCCTGTACCTGGCGGAGCGCTGGAGCGAGAAGCTCGGCGGTGCGCGGGTCTACCTCAAGCGCGAGGACCTGAACCACACCGGCGCCCACAAGGTGAACAACACCATCGGTCAGGCGCTGCTCGCGAAGCGCATGGGCAAGACACGCATCATCGCGGAGACCGGTGCGGGCCAGCACGGCGTCGCCACGGCAACCGTGGCTGCGCGGCTGGGGCTCGAGTGCGTGGTGTACATGGGCGAGGAGGACGTGCATCGCCAGGCGCCCAACGTGTTCCGCATGAAGCTGCTGGGCGCGAAGGTGGTGCCGGTGAAGTCCGGCTCGAAGACGCTGAAGGACGCGCTCAACGAGGCCATGCGCGACTGGGTCACCAACGTCGACGACACCTACTACATCATCGGCACGGTGGCCGGGCCGCACCCCTATCCGCAGATGGTGCGCGACTTCAACTCGGTGATCGGCCGCGAGGCGCGCGAGCAGCTGCTGGAGCAGGCCGGCCGGCTGCCGGACGCCGTGCTCGCCTGCGTGGGAGGCGGCTCCAACGCCATGGGGATCTTCTACCCGTTCCTGGACGATCCGGACGTGGCGCTGTACGGGGTCGAGGCAGGCGGCGACGGCGTGGAGACCGGCCGCCACGCGGCGCCGCTCACCGCCGGTGTGCCGGGAGTGCTGCACGGCAACCGCACTTATCTGATGCAGGACCGGGCGGGGCAGATCACGCCCACGCACTCGGTGTCCGCGGGGCTGGACTATCCCGGCGTGGGCCCCGAGCACGCGTGGCTCAAGGACACCGGACGCGCGCGCTACGTGACCATCAACGACGACGAGGCCCTGGCGGCCTTCCACGAGTGCACCCGGGTCGAGGGCATCATCCCGGCGCTGGAGTCGGCTCATGCGCTGGCCTACGCCACGAAGCTCGCGCCGGGGATGGATCGGGACGACATCGTGCTGGTGAACCTGTCCGGGCGCGGCGACAAGGACATTCAGACCGTGGCCGAGATCGAGGGCATCGAGCTGTGAGTCGCATCGAGAAGCGTTTCCGCGACCTGCGCGGCGCCGGGCGGCGGGCGCTGGTGACCTTCGTCACCGCGGGCGACCCGCACCCGGACGTCACCCTGCCGCTGATGCACGCCCTGGTGGAGGCCGGGGCCGACGTCATCGAGCTGGGGGTGCCGTTCTCCGACCCCATGGCCGACGGCCCGGTGATCCAGCTCGGCAACGAGCGCGCGCTGGTGCACGGGGTCACACTCGATCAGGTGCTCGACCTGGTGCAGCGATTTCGCGCCCGCGACGCCGACACCCCCGTGGTGCTGATGGGCTACCTCAACCCCATCGAGGCCAAGGGCTACGCCGAGACCGCGGCGCGTGCCGCCGAGGTCGGAGTGGACGGCTTCATCGTGGTGGACATGCCGCCGGAGGAGGCGGCCGATCTGCACGGTTGCCTGCGCGAGGCGGGCCTG
>JBFHNV010000175.1:0-12488 GCA_041593595.1 Gammaproteobacteria bacterium | reverse complement strand
GTAGCGGGAAAGCCGGGAAACCTGTCCTGCAGGGAGCCGGTGGAGCGAAGGGAGCGCCGGTCGGGGGTAGCTCGGAGAGGGACAGATGGCCGGGACATCGAGCTCGTTCGACGGGTCCGGCAACAGGCCCGGCGCCGCAGGCAGACGATCTGCGCGTAGGTTGCCTTGGCATTGACGGAGCTCTTGGATCGGCTGCCGGCCGGCCCGCACGATGGATGACAAGCGCGTCGAGCTCGAGTACGTGTTCGACCGATTCGCGGCCGCGCACTTGGCGCAGGCTCACCGGCTGCTCGTGCCTGAGCGCCGACGCGTGACGGGAGGAAGGGCTGATCATGGTGATGGCGGCGATCTACAGCCGGATGTCGTCGGCTCGTCAGAGGGAGGAGCGGACGATCGCGAGCCAGCGCGCGACGTTGCGCGTCGTGGCGCTGATCCCTGACCCGCGGGTGGCGGATAGAAGAACAAACACCCGTCTCGCCAAGCGGGGCTGGTATCGGACGGCGGCGAGATCATCGCGAGCTGTGCGGAGACTCGAATAGCGCGGAGCAGATCGACGCACGCTGACGCGGCGAAGGCGGCTTCACTCGCCACATCTTAGCCTCCAGGCTGACGAGCACGACGCGCAGCCACGCGCACCCCTGGTGCGCTCGCAGCGCACCGGCGATTGGGGGTGGCCAACGGGTGCGGTCAGTGTCGTAGCGGCGGCGCGCCGCAGCGCGGGCAACGGCGGGCATCGAGGGATCCGTCGGGGCTCGCGGCGAATCGTGTGACCCGGGCACGCCGGCTGTGCCGGCGCCGGATTCCGCGCTATGGTGCGGGCATGAAGGACATCCGCCAGTGGCTCACTGCACTGGGATTGGCCGAGTACGGCCGTGCCTTCGAAGACAACGCGATCGATTTCCGTGCGCTGCCTTCGCTCACCGAGGACGATCTCAAGGAGCTCGGCCTCAAGCTCGGCCACCGGCGCATCCTGCAGCAGGCGATCGCGGCACTCGAGCCCGAATCGCCGGTGCCGGCCGACGCCCGCGCCTCGGAGACTCCCTCGCCGTCGCCGCTCGCGGCGCCCGAGCGGCGCCAGCTCACGGTCATGTTCTGCGATCTGGTGGGCTCGGTGGACCTGGGCCAGCGCATGGACGTGGAGGACTACCGCGAGCTGCTGGCCCGCTTCCGCGACACGGTCACCGCGGCAGTGGAAGCGCACTCCGGGTTCGTTGCCCGTCACCAGGGCGACGCGCTGCTCGCCTACTTCGGCTATCCGCACGCGCAGGAGGACGACGCCGAGCGCGCGGTGCGGGCGGGCCTGCACGTGGTGGATGCGGTGCAGCGCCTGCACATGCCGTCCGCGACGCCGATCCGCGTGCGGGTGGGCATCGCCACCGGGGAGACCATCGTCGGTGATCTCCTCGCCACGGGCCAGCTGCCGGAGGTGGCGGCGCTGGGGCCGACGCCCAACCTGGCCGCACGGCTCCAGGGCAGCGCGCGGCCCGGCTGCGTGCTGATCTCCGAGCTGACCGCTCGCCTGGTGCGCAGCCGCTTCGAGTGTGCGCCCGTGGCGCTCGAGCTCAAGGGCTACGAAGGCCCGATCACCGCCTTCGAGGTCGCTGGCGAGGTGGCCGGCGACACACGGCCGATGCTGGCAGACACCGCCGCCCTCACGCCGTTCGTAGGGCGCAGCGAGGAGCTGGCCGTGCTCACCGGGCGCTGGCGCCGGGCGCTGGAGGGCGAAGGCCAGGTGGTGCTGCTGTGCGGGGAGCCGGGCGTGGGGAAGTCGCGCCTGGTGCGCGAGCTCATCGGCGTCATCGGCGCCGAGGCCCGGCGCCTGGTCCCGCTGCACGGGTCGCGGTATCACCAGTCCAGCCCGCTGCATCCCATCCGGGTCCGCCTCGAGCAGGCGTTGACCCTTGCGGCCGACGCGCCGGTAGCGTCACGCCGCCGCACCATCGACGTGTGGCTGAGGGAGCAGGGACTCGATGCCGACGCCCTGGGGCCCTGGTTCGCCGCCCTGCTGCTCCCGCAGCACGCTCCGGCCCTCGACGCCGACGTCCAGCGCAGGCGGATCCGGCGCGCGTTGCTCGCCTGGCTGGTGGAGGGCCAGGCCGTGCCGGCGATCGTCGCGGTGGAGGACGTGCACTGGCTGGACCCGTCCACCGTGGATCTCCTGGGCGAGCTGGTGGAGCACGTGCGCGATCGGCGATTCATGGTACTCGCCACCCACCGGCCCGAGTTCGCGGCTCCCTGGGGAGACCCCGGTCACCAGACCACGCTCGTGCTCAAGGGGCTGAGCCGCCGGGAGGTGGGCGCCCTCACCCGCCTCGCGGCCGGCGACGCGACGCTGCCCGCGACGACGATCGAGGCCATCGTGGAGCGCGCCGACGGCCTGCCCCTGTTCGCCGAGGAGCTCGCGCGGGCGGTGATCGAGGACGAGGCCGTGTCGTTGGCCGGCGGCCCACCTCCCGCCTCCACCCCCGTGCCGGCGACCCTGCGCGATTCCCTCACCGCGCGCCTGGATCGACTCGGGCCGGCGAAGGCGGCCGCCCAGGCCGCGTCGGTGATCGGCCGCGCCTTCACCACGACGATGCTCGCGCAGGTGCTGGACGCGGATGCGCACGAGACCCGCTCCCGGCTGGCGCCGCTGGTTCGCTCCGGGCTGGTGCTGAGAGACCGAGGGCAGGGAGACGACGCCTACGTGTTCAAGCACGCGCTGGTCCGCGACGCCGCCTACGAGAGCATGCTGAAGGCGCGGCGACGGGAGCTGCACGGCCGCGTGGCCTCGGCCCTGGGCAAGGCGCCGGGTGCCGCGCAGCCGGAGCTGCTCGCGCACCACTGCACCGAGGCGGGCCTGCCCGAGCCCGCCATCGAGCACTGGCTGGCCGCCGGCAAGCACGCCGCCGAGCAGGCCGCCTACGCCGAGGCGGTGGCGCACCTGACGCGGGGGCTCGGGCTGCTCGAGAGCCTGCCCGAGGGGACCGCACGCGCACGGCGCGAGATCGATCTGCGCGTCGCCCTCGGGGTGCCGCTGATGAAGGACCGCTCGGTGAGGTCCGAGGAAGTGGGCGCGAACTACCGGCGGGCCCGGGAGCTGTGTGAATCACTCGGCGCCGCCGGGGAGCGGTTCCCGGTGCTCTGGGGGCAGTGGTATCACCACATGCTGCGCTTCGACGTGCGCCGGGCCTGCGAGCTTGCCGACGAGCTGCTCGTCACCGGACGCGACCTGGCAGAGGAACCCCTGGTGCTGGAGGCGCATCACTGCCAGTGGGCGAGCCGTTTCCTCGCCGGGGATCTGGCCGCGTCCCTGGAGCACGCGGACCAGGGCCTGCGCCTGTACCGCGCGGAATCGCACCACCCGCTCATGTTCGTCTACGGCGGCCACGACCCGGGCGTGTGTGCGCACGACGTGGGCGCGCTGGTGCTGTGGCTGTCCGGACACGCGCAGCCGGCGCGGGAGCGCATCGGGCAGGCGCTCGCGCTCGCCCGCAGGCTCGGCCAGCCGAGCACCCTCGCCAACGCCCTCGCCAAGGCCCTGACGCTGGCCGGCCTGCGGCGCGATCTGGACGAGATGGAGCGCCTGGGCGGGCAGCTGCTGCAGTACGTCCAGGGCGACGTGTCCGAGCAGTCACGGCCCCACGCCATGGCGGCGCTGGCCTGGGTCACCTTCGAGCGCGGGCGGCGCGAGGAGGGGCTCGCGGGGATGCGCGAGGCCGTGGGCGCCGGGTTGCTGGAGGACCCGTGGAACGTCTACCTGGCGTCGATGGTCGCCGCGGCGCTCGCCGGCGAGGGGGCGGTGGACGAGGGCCTCGAGCTGGTCGACGCCGCGCTCGAGCGCAGCCAGGAGAACGCGGTCCACTGGTGGGAGCCGGAGCTGCTGCGGGCGAAGGGCGAGCTGCTGCGGCGCACGGGCGCGTGCAGCGCGGACGACGCCGGGACCTGGCTGGAGCGGGCCCTGGCGGCGGCGCGTTCCCGCGGCGCGGGGTCGCTCGAGCTGCGATCGGCGATCAGCCTGGCCCGGCACCGGGAGGAGCGTGGCCGCCGCGACGAGGCGCGCGGCGTGCTGCGGTACACGCTCGGGCGGCTCGGGGACGGCGCCGACCGCGGCGACCTGGGGCAGGCCACGGCGCTCCTGAAGGAGATGTCGTGACCGCGACGGCGCCCCGGGTCCTCCTCTTCGACGCGTTCGGCACCGTGGTGGGCTGGCGCGCCGCGCTCGTCGAGGACGCCCGGGCATCTGGAGCGGCGCGCCGGCTCGCTGGACACGGCCTTCATCCGATGCTCGGTGAGCATCCAGCCCGCCCCCGGGTAAGTCGCGTCACGGCGCCAAGAGCGGCACCGCCAGCTGCTGCACGGAGAGGTGCTCGCGGTGGTGATTCTGGTTGGCCAGGCAAGACAAACACCCATGTCGCCAGGCGGCGCCGGAATCGGACGGTAGCGAAGTCATCGCGAGCTGTGCAGGCACTCGGCTAGCGCGGAGCCAATCGAGACACGCTGACGCGGCGAAGGTGGCTTCGCTCACCACGTCGTGGCCGCCGGGCTGACGAGCATTGCGCGCGACCACGCGCACCCCCGGGTGCGCTCGAAGCGCAGCGGCGATGGGGGTGACCAACGGGTGCGGTCGATGCCGTACCGACGGCGGGGCCCGGGCGGTACGGGTCCCGAGGTGGCCCAGGTTGGCCGCGATCACCCGCGGGTCGGTGAATGACATCGCCCGTCTCGCCGCGCCGGTGCCCCGCCCGCGGGTGAACCTGAAGCGCTGCCACTGTCGGTTTTCTTTACACCGCGTGCGCCGCGGTGCCGGCGGCGCCGGGCGCCAGGGGCCGCGATCGCCGCCGCCGCGCCGCCGACGGCTCCGGGACATCCGCCGTGCGCTCCGGCCAGAATCGCCACCCACGCCGGCCCGCGGGGCAGGCGCAGGCCCGGAGCGCGGCCTGTCGGGATTTCTTACAGCCGGCCTCCCCCGTTCCGCCCCCGTCGCGCCAAGGTGCTGACCGGGAACCGGATTCCGATCTCTGGCGCGGAATTTGCATTAAAAATAATGTCGTCGTCTCCAATTACGCCGCCGTCCGGCGGGGGAGGATTTCCAGATGACACCCACGATGGCGCACCCACGCACCTTCCACGCCGCGAGCCTCCTGTGCGCGCTGCTCGCGCTCGCGCCCGCCGCCAGCGCCTCGCCCCTGTTCTCCATCGGGGAGGGGACCGGGACCTCCTGGGACCAGGCCATCGCGAACGGCAACGTCCGCGCGGTGACGGCGTCCCAGGGGCTCACGGAGGCGGCCGTCCGGTTCTACACGGACAGCACCCAGGCCTCGGCGGAGTTCGACAGCTTCGCGCTGGTGGACGCGAGCCTTGCGCCGGACCTGAACATCCAGGACACCGCGGGCGAGGAGCATCAGTCCCTGGTGATGAGCTGGAACAACGGGAGCAGCGACACCGAGCTGCCCATCGCGGCCTGGGAGTACGTGTACGACCAGGATCCGGACCTGCGCAAGACGCTCATCGAGTTCTCGCTGTTCGCACCGCCCGGGATCTGGGACGTGTCCCTCGAGCTCATCGACGACCAGGGCCGCTCCCGCGGCTGGTTCCTGTCCATGCCCCCGAGCACCTGGCAGGTCCTCCAGATCGACCCGAACCTCCTCGCCCCCCAGTCGTTCCAGTTCTTCTTCGACCAGCCGGGCTTCGACATCCGGCGGGTGGTCGCCATCCGGCTCGACGAGGCGGGGAACGCCGTCACCCTGCCGGTCCCGGGCGGCCTCCCGGGCACGAACTGGAACGCCTGGAACCACCTGCGGGTGATCGACGTGACGGAGCCCACGTCGCTGCTCCTGATGGTGGCCGGGATGTTCGCCGTCGGGCTGGTCGGAGTGCGCAGGCGGCCGTAGCCGCGCGCGACGGAGCGGGTCACTCGCCGCCGCGCCGGCGGGAGGGCGGCGCGTCTTCGGCCGTCGCCCTTCAGCCTCCGATAGCCAGCCGGCGGGCGATGAGGTCGTGAGCGTGAGGGCCCGCCGCGCGCGTTTCCCTAGCAAGATGCGACGCGCCGCGTGCAGGTTGCGCCGCGCCGGGTGCATGGCGCGCGGCCCGCTGTCGGCCATCGGCCGGGGTGGGTGTCCCGCTGGCCGGGCAGGCACCTTCTCACAACGACAGAAAGGTCACTCCGTTTTGCGAGAACGCGAGGCTCACTCGACCCCATTCCGCCGCCGAGAAGCGCCATCCGTGTAGCACGAAGATCAGGTACTTCAGGGTCACGAGCGCCTGTGCGGGACTGCCCGGGTGGGTGCTCATGGTCAACGTGAAGGCCTCCCTGGCGGCGGTTGCAACCTGCCGGTTACTCAAAGGAGCCGTCCCCCCGGTCCAGCCGGCAATGCGCCGAATATTGATCCCCTGGGTGCAGGTGCTGCTCACGCATACCCGATTGTTTAGCAGCTTCCACATCACTTGAGGAATGGCCATGCCCTTGAAGTACGCTTCACCGACGGTTGGCCACGACACGCCGGGGCAGGCCACGTTGCTCGCATCCACGAACAGGTTGATGTCATTGACCTGAGGGGCCACGCAGGGTGCGCCGGAGACGTGGCATCGCTGCATGCCATCGCCGGGGCCGGTGATGAACAGCCCGGTGATCTCGGTCTCGCTGAGATTACCCAGCGGGTTGTACTTGAAGTGCTCGAAGTTCAGGACGTGCGCATCGGCCATACCCTCATGGGCCGCATGCTGGTCGCAGCTGTTCGGCAACAGGCCATGGTGCCATCCATAGACGTGATTGATGTAGTGCCCATACTCGTGCAGCGGCGTATGCCAGGCATTGAACCTCCGGTCGCGTGACCAGAGGCAGATCCGGTGCTCCATCCACATGTAGTAGCCCGGCGCTCCGTTGCATGGGTCGAACAGGTGAATCAGCACGTCAGCTGGTGCGCGATGTACCTGCACCTTGACAGCCGAATCGTCGCTTCCCCCGTTCCATCGCAGGAGTCGCAGGCCAGGTTGCCAGAGGGCGTGACGCGCCGCGGTGGACAGTCTTTCATGGGCGATCTGAGCGTCGAACTGAACGCTGGTGATATCGTCGAAGACGACGTTCGGCTGATTGCACCAACCGCGCTCGGTGACCGGCACGTTGTCGCTGCGTTCGGGGATGAAGGTAGACGGAAACGGTCTCTGCGAATGGCGGTCGTGCCATAAATCGTTGACGCTCAGCGAGAAATCACAAAGCCCTGCACCGACGTACCTGAAATCCACCAACGTTGCTGATCGGACCTGGATTCCACCCGGCTGGTAGACCGCGGTCCTCTCCGGTATCCACGAATGGCCGGCCATGTTGGCAGCGGACTGCGGGGTGCCCAAGGCCACCGACCTCACATCGACCCCGCCCGGATACGGGATCCATTGCTGCGCTCCCATTGTCTCCTTGAATGCCAGCTGCCCACTGATGCCATCGACGCCCCGGATCTGGTCATCACAGTAGAACAGGTAAAGCAGCCTGCCGGACTCCGGATCGAAATGAAGCTGCCCGGCGATGCCCGCGGTCTTCTGGATCTCGGGGTCGAACTGACGGCAGTCGGCGGTGGCAACGCGCAACGACTCGGCATACGCAAGGCGCGGCTTTTCCAGCAACGCGTCCAGGGTCTTGCCGATTCTGGACCGGGGCAGGATCGTCCCGGACACCATGCGCAGCCGGTCGTCGACGAATACCGCGTTCAGGCTCCGGCCCAGCACCCGTACCCCGGCGTGAGTCTGTGCAAAGCCGAATGTCTCGGCACGGGATGTCGGAAGCGACTCGGCCATTTCTGCTCGTCGCTCGGATTCCGGTAGTGCTCCTGGCTCCTGGTTCGGCGAATTGTGCCGTTCGACAATCAGGTCGAGCAGGTCTCCCGCCGAATCGAGCCCCAGGCGGGCGGACTCACGCCCGACGAAATTACGGACGACCTCCAGAGCTTCTGCGCTACGGGGGCGCCGCCCGCTGAGGCTTGGAGCCGACCTGCCCTGCACCAGATAGATGGCGACCGCCTTGCCTTGGTCGTCCTCTAGGACAACCGGTTCCTGAGGCAGCTGGTCGACGAACGACGGCTCATGCAGTGGTTGCGGGGTGACGCTCGTGCACGACGTTGTTCCGGCGATCAGGACCAGCCACAAGACCTGTCTCAACCCCCTGCATGCCTCGGTGTAGTCAGGTTTGTCGATGACCAGGCGTCTACGAACCCCTGCACCGCGAGCCGAGACACTCGGATGCACTGGCGCACATTCATCTACCGGAGTAGTGCCGGTCGAGTCAGGTAGATCCATGGCACCATCCTCCGGCGACTCTCTATTGGATTCGTCTAGCACATGGAATCAGTGAGAAGTTGATCTGGGTCACACGATTGCCGTCACTGGAGTGACCCCCATCGATTGGACGCGGATCTCGCTATCTCTCGGAACTCGATCCGACTCCGGGTCGCAGAGTGCGAAGCCGGGGAGTTCGACCACGAGGGGTCTGCCGCCCATGTGCTGTCCCGATACGAGGCGCGCATTGAAGGTGGCTTCACTGACAGGGTCGTGGCCTCCAGGCTCACGAGCACGACGCGCGACCACGCGCACCCCTGGTGCGCTCGCAGCGCACCGTCGGCTCGATCCGGATGATCACGCGGTTCAGTCGTGGGGCCGCGATCGAGCCTGGTGGCCAGGGCAACCGAGAGCAACGCACGGATCCCTCACAGGGCACGGTGAGTCCGCGGGGCCGGGCCCACTCCGACCTGCCGGACCGGTGGCCCGCACGAAACGGGTCCCGACATACTGACATGGATCAGGAGAATTGGATTCGCCCTGTGCTGGGATGGGATACCGCCTTGAAATACACCCAGGTGCGAGCCATGAATGCCATCGTCCATCGCCGGCGCCCTGCCCTCGGGGGGCTGATCGCGACCCTCGCCGCAAGCCTCCTGCTCGGCGCGTGCGCGGAATGGCCCTGGCAGCCTGCGGAGCGGGTCGCGGCGTTCGCGGGCACGCTACGCGACGCCACCGGCAAGCCGGTCTCCGGTGCCCGTGTGAGCGTCGGCGAGGTCAGCACCTTCACCGATGGGGACGGCCGGTTCGTGCTCAAGGGTCTGTCGGTGGCACGGGATCGCTGGGTGCTCGAGGCCCGCCGGCCGGGATACGCGCCGGTGTCCAAGGTCTTCGACCAGGGGGCCGAGGACACGGACGTGATCATGGTCGAGACCACGGTCCAGACCTTCGATCCGGGCTCGGCCATCGTGGCCCGGGACGTACGCACCGCCTGCATCGGATCGCCCGCCGCAGACGCGGACTGGGGCGCGTATCCGCTGGCCCGGTTCCCCCAGGTCTTCGACGCGAACGGCCAGCGCGTCACGGGCGCGCTTCCCTCCGAGGCACGCAGGGTGCTCGGGCTCGTCTCCGACGACCAGCCGTGCAGCTCGGGATTCCAGGTGGCCATCCCGGCCGGCAGCCTGGTGGGCGCCGGCGGCCAGCCCACGCGGAGCCAGGTCCAGGTGGAGCTCTCCACCGTGGATCTCTACTCCCCCGACGGCATGCCCGGGGACTACACGGTGGCGTCCAGCGCAGGTCCCACCTACATGGAGAGCCTGGGGGCCGGCACGGTCACGGTGCGCTCCGGCGACGAGGCCCTCCAGCTCGGCAAGGGCACCCAGGCCCGCATCGCGATCCCGGTGGACCGCACGCAGCTGGAGCTCGGGGCCAAGATCCCCGGGTCCATCCCGCTGCTTCGCTACAAGCCGAAGACGGGCGAGTGGCAGACCATTGGCGAGGCCACGCTGGACCGGAAGCAGATGGCCTACCTGGGCACGGTGGAGCACCTCTCCGAGTTCAACGCGGACGTGGTCAGGACCAATCCCGCTTGCCTGCGATTCGACGCCAGCGGGATCACCGGCAACTTCGACCTGGTGATCACCGCGCCCACCAGCACCGGCGGGTACAAGCAGGTCACGAAATCGGTGGCGCCGGACCCGGCGCACCCCTCCAATCCGAACCTGCACGCCATCTACAACCTGCCGGCCAACGCGTGGGTGGTGCTGCGGGCCATCAAGTCCGGCACACCGGTGGGCACCTGGATCGTGGCCACCGGTGGTCCGTGGGGCAGCGGCGGCGCTCCCACGCACCCCTACGCCGCCTGCGGCACCACCTTCGCCCTGTCGGAGACGGTGGGGGCCGGCATCGCCCACAACGGCGCCACCCACCGCTTCGGCCCACTGCCGAAGCACGTCTCCTTCCTGGTGAAGACCACCGGGGGCGTGGAGGACGTCTACCCGGTGGGCGGAACCGACTGCAGCAACTGCCTGTACCTGTTCTCGCTGTTCGACACCGGCTCGAACCTGGTGGTGCTCGACAACGCGACTCGGACGCTGCACGGCCTGTCGCTCACCCCGGGCACGGCGTGGGACGTGGACGTGCGGATCAACGGCCTGAGCACGCTGAACGCCTCGCTGTTCGCGCCATTCGGCCTGCCGGGCACCGCGGGCGGCGCCGAGGCTCACTCCGGGGAGCTGCGCATCGCGCCGCGCAACATCACCCTCCTCGAGGAAGAGGTGCGGACCAACGCGGCCGGAACTCCCATCGGCGGCTTCGTGGGCGTGAACTATGCTCTCATCGGCGCGCCCGTCGCCAACAAGGTGGTGGCCCGCATCGACTACACCAACCCGGTGACCAGGGGACCGTGGACGTTCGGCACGCCGTTCATCGTCACCGCGCCGGACATCCAGTTCTTCGAATCGGGCGCGAGCGGCATCCCGAGCCCCACCCTGACCCTGTTCGTGGAGGGTTTCGGCTCCGCCAGCGCTCTCACCACCGGCACCACGGATCAGCGTCACTTCCTGCAGAACGTGACCTTCACCGAGGGGGCGAGCAACGTCTACGACGACCAGACCCCGGCGAGCCCGGTGCGCTTCCTCTACGATTCCGCCACCACCTTCACGGTCATCAGCCAGGCCATGGCCAGCACGCTCGGCGCGACGCCCGCGAGCCCGAACCCGGCGGCGGAGTGCAAGTCGACCGACACGTCGAACTTCGTGCAGATCGATTCGGTCACGGTGGTCGGCATGAACGCCAGCAACCAGCTGGCAACCTACCAGGTCAGCAACGCCGAGGTGTGCGTGGACGTGGCCGGCACCGTCATCACGACCAACTATCCGAATCCGGCGAACCCCACCGGGCCGCCGCTGACGGTAGACGCGGTGATCGGCTCGAACCTCTTCGACCAGGCCGACGTGCTGTGGAACGGTCCCGAGCGCACCCTCGGCATCCTGCCGTGAAGCGGTCGCCGCGGCCGACGCCCGCAGCGGCGCCGGTTCACGAGAGGACGCCACCGGCACCAGACCCGCTCACGGGCAGGGCCGGCAGCATGACGTAGAAGCTCGGATGCACCGCGCGCGGGACTGGGCTGGGCCCAGGCTCCCGGGCGGCGACGGCATGGCACGGGCGAGGCGCCGTACTCAGCCCCCTTCCTGCTCAGCCACGTGGCGCAGGAAGTCGACGGTGGTCACGATGCCCACCAGTGCTCCCGACTCCAGCACCGGCAGGCCGCCGAACTTGTACAGGCGCAGCAGGTCCGCGGCCTCGCGGGCGGGGGTGTCCGGCGCCACCGACACGGGCTCGCGCGTCATGCAGGCCTGGGCCTCGATCCCGTCGAGGATCTCCTCGCGGTGCAGGGCCTGATCCTCGGCGATCAGCGGGGAGTTCACCGCCAGGCGCACGTCGCGATCGGTGATGATGCCGACCAGCTTGCCGCCCTCCACCACCGGGAGGTGGCGACAGCCGTCGCGGTTCATCCTGGCCAGGACCTCGCGCAGCGAGGCGGTCGGCCCCACCGTGTCCGGCTTCGCCGTCATCAGGTCTCTCACTGTGAGCATCGTGTTCTCCTCGGGCCCCGATCCTGCAAGCACGCCCCATGCTCCGTTGCAAGGCGGCAGCTGCGCGCCGGAACGCCGGCCCGTCCGTGCCACGGAAGCACCATTCTCGAAGACCCGGGCACGGGCGCATTGATCCGTGTCAGCCCGAGCGCCTGCGCCGCCCGGCGCCGGCACCCCCCACGGCGGCGGGCCGATGGAGACGGCGCCCGGCGCGGGATACAGCGCGGGCCTGCGGCGGCCAGCACTGGCCGAATGCAGGCGGTGACGGCTGCCGCGCGCAGACTCCCAAAGCTACAGTACGAGTACTTTTCGGTCCGAGGAGCCGGAACGGCCACGGGATCCAAGCGCCGGAGCGCCCTGCGGACGAAGTGGATCGCCGCAGCGTACTGCCGGAGAGGGTCCCACGCCGTCCTGCTGGTGCTCGCGGCGTTCTGCGCGTTGGGTGCGCTGGTCCATGTGGGCAACCTGCTCGGATTCGGTGAGCTGGCATGGCATGAAAGCCCGCTCACGTGGAAGATCGGCGACATCTGGTGGGGAGCCCTGGAGATCGCGGCGGTGGCCGGCATCGTGGCCAGGTCGCCGGTCGGAATCGCGGCATCGATGCGCGCGGCGACGAGCCAGGTCCTTGCGTATGGGGTGTATTCG
>JBFHNV010000174.1:0-12557 GCA_041593595.1 Gammaproteobacteria bacterium | reverse complement strand
GCGCACGCCCATGGGCGGGTTCCAGGGGGAGCTCGCGCCGGTGAAGGCCACCGAGCTCGGCGCGCGGGCCATCGCGGCGGCGCTCGCGGACGCGGGGGTGCCCGCGGCGGATGTGGAGGAGGTGGTCATGGGCTGCGTGCTGCCGGCCGGGCTGGGCCAGGCACCGGCGCGGCAGGCGTCCCTGGGCGCCGGGATCCCGCTGGCCGCCGGCTGCACCACGGTGAACAAGATGTGCGGCTCGGGCATGAAGGCCGCGATGCTGGCCCATGACCTCATCGCCGCGGGCAGCAACGACGTCATGGTGGCGGGCGGCATGGAGAGCATGAGCAACGCCCCCTACCTGCTGCCCAAGGCCCGCGGCGGCTACCGCATGGGCCACGGCCAGGTTATCGACCACATGTTCCTGGACGGCCTCGAGGACGCCTACGAGACCGGCCGCCTCATGGGCACCTACGCCGAGGACTGCGCCGAGAGCTACCAGTTCACCCGCGAGGCCCAGGACGCCTTCGCCATCGCGTCGCTCACCCGCGCCCGCACCGCCGGCGAGGACGGCACCTTCGACGCCGAGATCGCGCCGGTGACCGTGGCCACCCGCAAGGGCGAGGTGACGGTCTCCATCGACGAGCAGCCGCGCAACGCGAAGCCGGACAAGATCCCCACGCTGAAGCCCGCCTTCCGCAAGGACGGCACGGTCACCCCGGCGAACTCCAGCTCCATCTCCGACGGCGGCGCCGCGCTGGTGCTCATGCGCCGCTCCGAGGCGGAGCGTCGCGGCCTCACCCCGAAGGCCGTGATCCTGGGCCACGCCGGCCACGCCCAGGAGCCGGGCCTGTTCACCACCGCGCCGGTGGGTGCCATGAAGAAGCTGCTGGCGAAGCTCGGCTGGAGCGCCGGCGACGTGGATCTGTACGAGGTGAACGAGGCCTTCGCCGTGGTCACCATGGCTGCCATGCGCGAGCTGGACCTGCCCCACGACAAGGTCAACGTGCACGGCGGCGCCTGCGCGCTCGGGCACCCCATCGGCGCCTCCGGCGCGCGCATCATCGTCACGCTGCTGAACGCCATGGCCAAGCACGACGTGAAGCGCGGCATGGCCAGCCTGTGCATCGGTGGCGGCGAGGCCACCGCCCTCGCCGTCGAGCGCGTCGCCTGAGCGCGGCGGGAATCCGGGAATCAAGCGCCGATCTGGTGAACCACAAAGACACAGAGGGGTCATGACAGGAACCATGCACCGCCTCCAGATCTTCTGCACGTGGGTCCAGTTGCATCTGCCCCTGCGCCGCTCGTTCGCATCATTCTCTTGAACTCTTCGTGATCCTTTGTGTCCTTTGTGTCTCTGTGTTGAAGAGGCGGAACGCATCACACTGACAACGACGTTTCGTCCGAAGCCGAGCCGAAACCGGGACGAGAGATGAGCCTGCTGACCGAAGAACAGACCCTGATCCGCGACACGGCGCGGCAGTTCGCCGCGGAGGTGCTGGCGCCGAACGCCGCGCGCTGGGACGCCGAGGCCGCGTTCCCCGCGGACGCCATTCGGCAAATGGGCGAGCTGGGCTTCATGGGCATGACCGTTGCGGAGGACTTCGACGGCGCCGGCGCCGACCACGTGGCCTATGCGCTCGCGCTGGAGGCGGTGGCCGAGGGGGACGGGGCGTGCTCCACCATCATGAGCGTGCACAACTCGGTGGCCTGCGCGCCCATCGCCCGCTACGGGACGGACGAGCAGAAGGCGCGGTTCCTGAAACCCCTGGCCCGCGGGGAGATGCTGGGCGCCTTCGCGCTCACCGAGCCCCAGGCGGGATCCGACGCCGCCAACCAGCGCACTCGCGCCACGCGCGACGGCAACGGCTACGTCCTGAACGGCACCAAGCAGTTCATCACGTCGGGCGCCCGGGCGGATCTCGTGATCGTGTTCGCGGTCACCGACCCGCAGGCCGGGCGCAAGGGCATCAGCGCCTTCGTGGTGCCCACGGACCGCGACGGCTATCACGTGGAGCGCATCGAGAAGAAGCTGGGCCAGCGCGCCTCGGACACCGCCCAGATCCGGTTCGAGGATCTGAAGCTCGAGGGCGACTGCCGCCTGGGCGCCGAAGGCGAGGGCTACCGCATCGCGCTGTCGAACCTGGAGGGCGGGCGCATCGGCATCGCCGCGCAGTCGGTCGGGATGGCGCGCGCCGCCTTCGAGCACGCCCGGCGCTACGCCGGCGAGCGCGAGGCCTTCGGCAAGCCCATCGGCGAGCACCAGGCGGTGGCATTCCGCCTGGCCGACATGGCCACCCGCATCGAGGCGGCCCACCAGCTCGTGATGAACGCCGCGCGGCTTCGCGACGCCGGCGAGCCCTGCCTGAAGGAGGCCTGCATGGCCAAGCTGTTCGCCTCGGAGATGGCCGAGCGGGTGTGCTCCGACGCCATCCAGATCCACGGCGGCTACGGCTACCTGAACGACTTCCCCGTGGAGCGCATCTACCGCGACGTGCGGGTGTGCCAGATCTACGAGGGCACCAGCGACGTGCAGCGCATGGTGATCGCCCGCGAGCTGCAGCGCTGATCCACCGTCGTGACGGATCCCGGCCCGTCGTGCACGTGAAGAAGAGTGAACCACGGAGGCACGGAGGACACAGAGAAGTCGGAATTGGCTGAGGACCTTCCCGGGCCGGAGCGCGTTGCCATCGGCTGCATGGGACAGCGCCGCAAGAAGGGTCGGCGCCGAGTCCGGCGTCCCTTCCCGGTCGGGTCCCGCCCCAGCAAGCTCTCTGTGCCCTCTGTGCCTCTGTGGTTAAATCCCCATGGCCATCCCGCAGCAAGACCGCCGAAGAAGAGCGATCCATGCCATCCCTGGAACCCATCGACTTCTACTTCGACTTCTCCTCCCCCTACGGCTACTTCGCCGCCATGCGCATCGACGAGCTGGCGGCGCGCCACGGGCGCAAGGTGCGCTGGTGCCCGTACCTGATGGGGGCCGCCATGAAGCTCACCGGGGCGCAGCCGCTGGTGGCGCGGGACCTGGTGCGTGACTACGCCGCCCGGGATCTGCCGCGCACGGCGCGCTTCCACGGCATCGAGTTCAACATGCCGTCCCCCTTCCCGGTGGCCACGGTGGCGGCAGGGCGGGCTTTCTGGTGGCTGCACGACGAGGACCCGCAGCGTGCCCGGGCGCTGGCGAAGGCACTTCTCCGGGCGTATTTCGTGGACGGGCGCAACATCGGCGAGCCGGTGGTGGTGCTGGACGTGGCGGCGGAGAACGGCGTCGATCGCGCGGCCCTGGAGGCGGCGCTGGAGGACGACGCCGTGAAGGCGCGCTTCAAGGCGGTCACCGACGCCGCCATCGAGGCCGGGGCCTTCGGGTCGCCTTACGTCGTCGTGGACGGCGAGCCCTTCTGGGGCAACGACCGCCTGGACCAGGTGGACGAATGGCTGGCCCGCGGCGGCTGGTGAGCGCCTGCCCATGAACCACATCGGCAGCACCGTCGACCCGCGGTCGCCGGCCTTCCAGGCCAACGCGGCGCGGCTCGAGGCGCTGGTGGACGACCTGGCCGCCGAGACCGCCCGGGTGGCGCTGGGCGGCCCGGAGCGCGCCCGGGCGCGGCACCTGGAGCGGGGCAAGCTGCTGGTGCGCGATCGCATCGACACCCTGCTGGACCCGGGCTCGCCGTTTCTCGAGCTCTCCGCGCTCGCCGCCCATGGCATGTACGGCGGCGAGGTGCCGGCGGCGGGGATCGTGACCGGCATCGGCCGGGTGAGCGGGCGCGAGTGCGTGATCGTGGCCAACGACGCCACGGTGAAGGGCGGGACCTACTACCCCATGACCGTGAAGAAGCACCTGCGCGCTCAGGAGATCGCCGCCGCCAACCGGCTGCCGTGCATCTACCTGGTGGACTCCGGCGGCGCCCACCTGCCGAGCCAGGATCAGGTGTTTCCCGACCGGGAGCACTTCGGGCGCATCTTCTTCACCCAGGCCACCATGAGCGCCGCCGGCATCCCCCAGGTGGCGGTGGTGATGGGCTCGTGCACGGCCGGCGGCGCCTACGTGCCCGCCATGTCCGACGAGAGCGTCATCGTGCGCGACCAGGGCACCATCTTCCTGGGGGGACCGCCGCTGGTGAAGGCCGCCACCGGCGAGGTGGTGACCGCCGAGGACCTGGGCGGCGCCGACGTGCACTGCCGCACCTCCGGCGTCACCGACCACATGGCCCAGGACGACCGCGACGCGCTGGCCATCGCCCGGCGCGCCGTGGCCCACCTGAACTCGCCCGCGCGGCCGGGACCGGCGCCGGCTGCGGCACCGCCGCCGCGGTTCGACCCGGCGGAGATCTACGGCATCCTGCCCGACGATCTGCGCAGGCCCTTCGACGTGCGCGAGATCGTCGCGCGCGTCGTGGACGACTCGGGCTTCGACGAGTTCAAGCAGCTCTACGGCGCGACGCTGGTGTGCGGCTTCGCCCGCATCCACGGGATGCCGGTGGGGATCCTGGCCAACAACGGGATCCTGTTCTCGGAGTCGGCCCTGAAGGGCGCGCACTTCATCGAGCTGTGCTGCCAGCGCAAGATCCCGCTGGTGTTCCTGCAGAACATCACCGGCTTCATGGTGGGCCGCAAGTACGAGTCCGGCGGCATCGCCAAGGACGGCGCCAAGCTGGTCACCGCCGTGTCCTGTGCCCAGGTGCCGAAGCTCACGGTCATCATCGGCGGCAGCTTCGGGGCCGGCAACTACGGCATGTGCGGGCGTGCCTTCGGGCCGCGCTTCCTGTGGATGTGGCCCAACGCGCGCATCTCCGTGATGGGCGGCGAGCAGGCCGCCAACGTGCTGGCCCAGGTGCGCCGCGACGGCCTGGAGGGCCGCGGCGAGACCTGGAGCGAGGCGGACGAGGAGGCCTTCAAGCGACCCATCCGCGAGCAGTACGAGCACCAGGGCCACCCCTACTACGCCAGCGCGAGGCTGTGGGACGACGGCATCATCGACCCGGCCCGCACCCGCGACGTGCTGGGCCTCGGCCTCGCCGCGGCGCTGAACGCCCCCATCCCGGAGATGCGCTTCGGCGTGTTCCGCATGTGAGCCAGGGTCTCCTGACAGTGACTCAATGACTTTCGAACTCTGAATGTCCCTGGTAATCAACAAGCTGCTCATCGCCAACCGGGGCGAGATCGCCTGCCGGGTCATCCGCACCGCGCGGCGCATTGGGATCGCGACGGTGGCGGTGTACTCCGACGCGGACGCCGGCGCGCTGCACGTGGAGCTCGCGGACGAGGCGGTGCGCATCGGCACGGCGCCCGCCGCGGAGAGCTACCTCCGCCACGAGGCGGTGCTGGACGCGGCGCGCGCGAGCGGCGCCGACGCGATCCACCCGGGCTACGGTTTCCTGTCGGAGAACGCCGCCTTCGCGCGGGCCTGCGCGCAGGCGGGCGTGTGCTTCGTGGGGCCGCCGGTGGACGCCATCGTCGCCATGGGATCGAAGCGCGAGGCGCTGGCGCTGATGGCGGAGCACGGGGTGCCGGTGCTGCCCGGCTATCGGGGTGAGACCCAGGACGACGCGGCGCTGGTGGCAGCCGCGGAGCAGGCGGGCTTCCCCGTCATCGTCAAGCCCAGCGCCGGCGGCGGCGGCAAGGGCATGCAGGTGGCCCGCGACGCGCGGGAGCTGGCGAAGCTGCTGCCGGCCACCCGGCGCGTGGCCCGGGCGGCCTTCGGCGACGACACCCTGCTGCTGGAGCGCTACCTGGAGCGCCCGCGCCACGTGGAGATCCAGGTGTTCGCCGATGCCCACGACAACTGCATCCACCTGTTCGAGCGCGACTGCTCCGTGCAGCGCCGCCACCAGAAGATCGTGGAGGAGGCACCGGCCCCGGACCTGCCGCAGGACGTGGCCACGCGCATGGGCCAGGTGGCGGTGCGCGCGGCCCAGGTCATCGGCTACCGGGGCGCGGGCACCGTGGAGTTCCTCTACGACCCGGAACAGCGCGACTTCCACTTCATGGAGATGAACACGCGCCTGCAGGTGGAGCACCCGGTGACGGAGATGATCACCGGCGTCGATCTCGTGGAGTGGCAGCTGCGGGTGGCCGCCGGCGAGGCGCTGCCCATGACCCAGGAGCAAGTCCCGCGGCGCGGACACGCCATCGAGGTACGCCTGTACGCCGAGGATCCGTCCCGGGACTTCCTGCCGGCCACCGGCACCCTGCACTGGCTCACGCTGCCCGAGGACGCCCACACCCGGGTGGACACGGGCGTGCGCCGCGGCGACGCGGTGGGAGTGCACTACGACCCCATGATCGCGAAGCTCATCGTGCACGGCGCCGACCGGGGCGAGGCGGTGGCGCGGCTGCGCGCCGCCCTGGCCCGGGCGCGGATCGGGCCGCTGGCCAGCAACGTGGCGTTCCTGCGCGCGGTGGCCGCGCACCCGGAGTGGGCCGGGGGCGCCGTGGACACGGGCTTCCTGGGTCGCAGGATGGACGCGCTGCAGCCGGCGCGCATGACGGCGGCCGACGCCTTGCTGGCGGCGGCGCTGTGGCTGGCGGCGGCGCCTGCGCCTGCGGCCGCGGGCCCCTGGGAGCGGCTGCGGGGATTCCGCCTCAACCTGCCCCCGGCGGAGCGCGCGCGGCTCGCGATGGATGGTGACCCCACGTCCGCCGAGCCGGTGGACGTCTCCATCGAGCCCCGGCCCGGTGGCGCCACGGTGCGCACGGCCGCGGGGCCGCGCACGGTGTCCGGTGTGCACCGGGACGGCGGCCTGCTGGAGTATCGCGAGGAAGGCCGCCGGGTCCGGCTGCACGCCTGGCTGCACGGTGACGCGCTGCACCTGGACACGGGCGAGGCCACGGCCCAGGTGCGGGTGCTCCCCACGGCGACACCCGCCAGCAGCGACGCAGCTCACGGTGCCGGCGCCCTGGTGGCGCCCATGCCCGGACGCGTGGTGGCCCTGCACGTGGCGGCGGGGGACCGGGTGGAGGCGGGCCAGGCCCTGGTGGTGCTGGAGGCCATGAAGATGGAGCACACCCTGACGGCTCCGGGCCCGGGCAGCGTGGAGCAGGTGGGCTGCGCCGAGGGCGTGCAGGTGGAGGAAGGCGTGGTGCTGGTGGCGCTGGCGCTGGACTGACCGGGCCTGGTCGAGGTTCACCACGCCGGCGGCGCGCGCTGGCCCCTCGGGCGCGAGCGCCTCACACCGCCACGATGGGCTGGGACAGGATCCACAGGCTGGTCATGGTGTAGCCCACCATCAGCGCCAGCATGGGGATCTGGCTGCGCACCGCGGCCCGGGGGTCCCGGTACACACGCAGCGCCATGACGTGGGCCAGGAACACCGCCAGTGCGTGTCCGGCGACGATGCTGGCCACCGCCGCGTACCACACGAAGCGCGCGTCCACGATGGCGATGTCCACCGCGTAGCCGGCGGTGCCGAACAGATCCCAGCCGCGGCCGAAGGGGTCCGACGCCAGCGGGATGGCGAGCTGTCCGGCGATGAGCAGGTAGGACAGGTAGTGGGCCAGGTGGTAGGCCACCGCGATGGGCACCAGGGTCAGCACGAAGCAGCCGGCGCAGCGTGCGAGCCCCACCGGCCGGCCCGACGCCCGGTCGATGATCCCGGCGGCCAGCAGGTACACGCAGGCGAACAGGGCGACGGCGGCGGCGAGCCCCAGCGTCTCCACCAGCGCCAGCAGGTCCACGCCCCGGGTCTGCAGGGCCAGCAGGGGCGCACGCAGGGTGGTGCTCTCCGTGACGCCCTGGAGCACGGCGGCCCACGCCGAGGTCTCCTTGAAGCCGTCGAAGGACACCGTGGCCAGCAGTGCCAGCACCAGGGTGCCCAGTGACGATGACACGGGACGCGCTGCCAGCAGCCCGGCCCCGGGCAGGCGCGCACGCAGGCGCCCGTCCGCCACCCGCAGCGGCGCCATGCGGCCCAGGGTCGCGAGCAGCACGGCAAAGGGATCGGCGTTGCCGAACCAGGTCCGGCGGCCGTAGCGCCAGGCGCCGGCCAGCGTCAGCGCCGTGTAGCCGACCACGAGCACGCCCAGCGCCCGGGGCTGCTCGCCGAGGCTGCTGACGAGCTCGAGCCAGGCGAACAGTGCGAAGCCTGCCACCGCCGGCCAGCTGCCCAGACCCGGCGGATAGGGGCGCGGCGCGTGCGCGCCGCGCACTCGCTCCAGGACCCGCGCGAGCGTGCGCCACGGGTCGAGGGCGGACCAGAGATCCACCACCAGCGCCTGGGTCAGCCCCAGGCCCACCCACCAGATCACCCACACGAACACCGCGGCCAGGTTGCCCGTGGGGCTCTCCGGCCCGAGCAGCGCGCAGGCCAGCACCAGCGCGAGCAGCCCCACGGCGGCGGCGCGGAGCAGCTCGAGGACGAGGCCCGCCGGCGCCGCTGCCGGTGCCCGGGCCGTCTCCCGCGGCGCAACGGCACCCTCGCGGGCGAGCGCCAGCGGGATCAGGAAGGACGCCGCCACCGCCGCGCCCGCGGCGGCCAGGTAGAGCGCCAGCGGCAGGGGCAGGTCGTAACGCGCGCCGAAGGCGTGCGCCGCGGCGCCGCACGGCCACGCGAGGGCTGCCAGGGCCGCTGCCCCGGCAATCCCCGCGGGCAGGCGGGATACGTGCGGGCAGCCACGGAGCGGGGGCGCGGCGCCCGCGGGCAGATCCGCCCCCTGCCCTACCCGTCGTGACAAGGGCGGGGGACGGGGCGAGGGGGAAGGCATCCAGGTCGCGGACCGGACAGGTGCCACGGGTGCGCGCAGCCGCCGAGCGCCCGCCTCCCCGTGACCCGGGGCAGGGACGGAACGGGGCCGCGGGCAGGCCGCGCCGAGGCGGGGTCGCGGACGGCTCGAAGCCCGACACGGCGCGTCACCGGGGATGCACCTCGATGTACAGCAGCGGCGGGCCATGGTGGTGGCCGCGCTCGGCGCCGAAGCCGTGGCTGGTCACGGGGAAGCGTCCCGTGGCGCGGGCCTCGAAGGGCGTGTCAGCCGGCTCGCCGGGCTCCAGTGCCACCTCGATGTCGTAGCCGTGCACGTGCAGGTCCACCGCCTCATCGGTCAGCCAGCGGATCACCAGCGTGTCGCCGCGGTGCAGCACCAGGCGTGCGCCGGCGGGCTCCACGACCCGGCGGCCTTCGATGATCACGCGGTGCTCCCGCGGCGTCTCGGCGGCAGCGGCCCCCGCGAGCAGCGCCGCCGCGACGAGGGCATGGCCGAACGCGCGGGTGCCGGTGCGCACCGCCGTCACGCGAGCACGCTGGTTCCACCCGGGCCACCGGCGTACATTCAACGGTCCCCAACGTCATTGCCGCGCACAGCGCGCGGCATTCGGAGGTCTGCCATGCCCAAGCTCCTGCACGCCGCCATCATCGCCGCCGCGAGCGCCGCGACCGCGAGCGCCCAGGCCGAAATCCTGGCCATGATGAACTACGAGAGCAAGAGCGCCGACTCGTTGAAGTCGCTGAAGCTGTCGGCGCCGCCGCCGCGCCGCGAGGGCATCGCGATCATCGACGTGGACCCGGAGTCCGAGGGCTTCGGCCGCGTGGTGGCGGACATCCCCCTGCCGCCGGACCTGGTGGCACACCACATCTTCTACGACCGCACCCAGACCAAGGCCTACGTCACGGCGCTCGGCAAGAGCGAGCTGCGCGTGATCGACATGACGCGCAACCCGTATCGCATGAAGACCATCCCGGTGCCCGGCTGCACCATGGGCGAGGACGTGATCTTCGACGAGGCCAACGCCACCTGGTACCTGACCTGCATGGCGTCCGCCAACGTGTTCGCGGGCGACGTGGCCACCGACACGGTGCGCCGCGAGATCAAGATCCCCGGCACCTTCCCTCACGGGCTCGGCGTGCACACCGGCATCGACCGCCTGGTGGTGACCAGCACCGTCAGCGCGGATCTCAAGGACGCACGCGAGACCGTCACCGTGGTGCGCGCGAGCACCGGTGAGGTGCTGCGCGAGATCAAGCTCTCCGACAAGCCGTCACCCTCGGGCGAGGCGCCGGTGGAGGTGCTGTTCGTGCCCGGGGCGCAGCCTCCGGTGGCCTACGTGACCAACATGTTCGGCGGCACCCTGTGGACCCTCACCTGGGATCCCGAGAAGCAGGACTTCGTCGCGGCGCAGGCCCACGACTTCTCCGCCCAGGGCGCCGGCGTGCCCCTGGAGATGTACTTCACCCCGGACGCGGAGACCCTCTACGTCACCACCGCGAAGCCCGGGCACCTGCACCGCTTCGACATCTCGGACGACCCTGCGAAGCCGGAGCACGTGAGCGCGGTGCCCGCCGGCGAGGGTGCGCACCACGTGGCGTTCACCCGGGACTTTCGCTACGCCTTCGTGCAGAACGCCCTGCTCAACCTGCCGGGCATGAGCGACGGCGCGGTGACCGTGGTGGACCTGCGCAAGCACGCGGTGGTGAAGAGCATGGACGCGCTCAAGGAGGCGGGCTACAACCCCAACAGCATCGTGCTGCTGCCCGAGTGGAACCACCTGGGCGGCCACTGATCGCGCAAGGGGGCCGGCCCGGGCGATCACGGCCACCCGGGCCGGCGGTGTCAGCGGCGGTTGGCGCGGGGCGCGTGCCTCAGTTGACCGGCTCGATGTAGAGGAAGCCGATACCCGCGGCCGCGCCCAGGCCCTTGTTGCTGCCCACGGCGATGGGGTTGAGGCCGAACTGGTCGTTGGCGCCGCCCACCAGGGCCGCCGCGCCGAGCCCGACGCCGGCGCTCGCGCTGGCCTTGCCGCCCACGTACTTGCCCGCCAGGGAGTGGGCGCCGGCGGACATGTCAGAGGTGGAGATCACGGCGAAGGCGAAGGTCTCCTCGGTCTGGAAGCTCAGGTCGAGCCCGAGGGCGATGCCGCTCTCGCCCTTGTACTTCTCGGACTTGCCCTGGCTGTCCTTGAACTCGCACATGACGTCGGCGGTGGAGCGCACGAGCAGGTTGACCCGGCTGCCCGGGACGGTGTCGCAGGTAAGCACCCCCACCCGCGTGGAATCGGCAGACACGGCGACCGGCAGCGCGACGGCCAGCACTCCCGCGGCCGCCAGCAGGCTTCTGATCTTCATCTCGAATCTCCTCGATTCTGTTGCCGCGGGAAGCCGCCCGGCTACCCGCGGCAGCATTGTCGCCAGCGCGCGGAAGCGCTGTCCAGGAGCGCGGGTGCGGGATGGCACGTCGGGAGAAAAAGACCGGGGGCGCCCTCGCGGTGCGCCCCCCAAGCCATCCGGAATCCGCGTCATCGCGTGGATGGCGATGCCAACACCGGGGAAGTGTCGCGTCATGACTTGCATGCCCCGTGCCAACACCACGGGCACGGCGATTCAACGGCTTGCGTGGGGATGCGACGAGGGCGGGGATCGATCCTGGGGCACGCCGCACCGGGAACGGGCGCGGATCAGCTCTTCCCGGCCTGCGCCCGGCGCTCCGCGAACACGTCCTGGCGCCCCCAGGGCCGGCAACGCTGGTACTGGTTCGGGAAGCTCGCGGCATCGCCCACACCCAGCGCCTCGGCGGCGTGCCAGGCCCAGCGGGGGTCGTAGAGCATGCCGCGGGCCAGCATGACCAAGTCGGCGAGGCCGCGGGACACGATCTGCTCCGCCTGCTGCGGCTCCGTGATCATCCCCACCGCCATCACCGGCATGCCGGTGGCCGCCTTCACCCGGCGGGCGAGCGGCACCTGGTAGCCCGGCGCCACGGGGATCTGCTGGCCGCGGGCCAGTCCGCCGCTGGACACGTCGATCCAGTCGCAGCCGCGATGCTCGAGCTCGCCGGCGAACGCCAGCGTGTCGTCCACCGACCAGCCGCCCTCGATCCAGTCCGTGGCCGACACGCGCACGCCCAGCGGGCGGTCTGCGGGCCACACGCGTCGCACCGCGTCGAACACCTGCAGCGGGAGGCGCATGCGGTTCTCGAGGCTGCCGCCGAACTCGTCGTCCCGGTGGTTCGAGAGCGGCGAGAGGAACTGGTGCAGCAGGTAGCCGTGAGCCGCGTGCAGCTCGATGGCCTGGAAGCCCAGACGCAGCGCGCGCACCGCCGCGCCCGCGAAGGCCTCCACGATGCCCTGGATCTCGCCGTGCTCCAGCGCCCGCGGGACGGTGCCGTCGCCGTCGTCGATGGCGGAGGGGGCCACCGGGGTCCAGCCGCCCTCCTGCGCCGTCAGGCGCCGGCGCCCCTCCCACGGCGCGGCGGTGGAGGCCTTGCGCCCCGCGTGGGCGAGCTGGATGCCCAAGGGCGTGTTGCCGTAACGCTCCACGAAGCGCAGCACCGGGCGCAGCGCCCGCTCGCAGGCGTCGTCGTAGAGACCCATGCAGCCGGGCGTGATGCGCCCGCGAGCCTCCACGTTGGTCATCTCCATGATGAGCAGCCCGTTGCCTCCCACCGCGAACTGCCCCAGGTGCATCAGGTGCCAGTCCGTGGCACAGCCGTTGACCGCGGAGTACTGGCACATTGGCGAGACGACGATGCGGTTGGCCAGGGTGAGGGAGCGCAACGTCAGGGGCTGGAAGAGCGCGGGCATGGGCATTCCGGGGATTCGTGCGGCAGCGGGGCATGGTAGGCGGTAGGCCGGGGATGGGGAATGGGGTCGG
>JBFHNV010000173.1:0-12613 GCA_041593595.1 Gammaproteobacteria bacterium | reverse complement strand
GCCTGCGCTACTACAAGGACAACGGCGTGGATCGCGACCCGGTGAAGGGCTACGCGTGGGTGCACAAGGCCGCCGGCAAGGGCAGCGTGCCGGCCATCCGCGCCCGGCGCTCGCTGGAAGAGGACCTGAGCGCCGACGACATCGAGCGCGGGCGCGCCCTGGCGCGGGAGCTGCCCTGAGCGCTGCTCGGAATCGCGGGTCCGGGCTAGCCCGGCTCGCGACAGCAGCTCAGTCCTGGAGCCCGCCGCGGGTGAGCCGGATGGGATCCAGCAGCCGCTCGAGCTCCCCGGCGTCGAGGCCCGAGCGCTCCCGGGCCACCTCCATGACCGGGCGCTGTTCCGCGTAGGCGGCCTTGGCGATGGTGGCGCCGCGCTCGTAGCCGATCACCGGGTTCAGGGCCGTCACCAGCACCGGGTTGCGCCCGAGCACCGCGTCCAGCCGCTCCCGGTCGACCTCGAAGCCCGCGATGGCTCGATCCGCCAGCAGCCGTGCCGCGCTGGCCAGCAGGGCGATGGCATCCAGCAGGCTCGCGGCGATCACCGGCAGCATGACGTTCAGCTGGAAGTTGCCGCTCTGCCCGGCCACCGCCACGGTGGTGTCGTGACCCATGACCCGCGCGCACACCATGGCCACCGCTTCCGGCACCACGGGATTGACCTTGCCGGGCATGATGCTGCTGCCCGGCTGCAGGGCCGGCAGTCGGATCTCGCCGAGCCCCGCCAGCGGGCCGCTGTTCATCCAGCGCAGATCGTTGGCGATCTTCATCATCGCCACGGCGCCGGCACGGAGCTGGCCGGCGAGCTCCACCGCTGTGTCCTGGCAGGCCAGGTCGCGGAAGTGATCGCCGCTGGACTCGAGGGCGAGCCCGGTCATCGTGGCGAGCCGCGCCGCCACCCGCGACCCGAACTCCGCCGGCGCGTTGATGCCGGTACCTACCGCCGTGCCACCGATGGCGAGCCGGGCGAGTCGGGGCTCCACGGCACGCAGCCGCGCCGCGGCATCGCGTACCTGGGACGCCCAGGCGCCCAGCTCCTGGTCCATGCGCAGGGGCATGGCGTCCATCAGGTGCGTGCGGCCGGTCTTCACCACGCCGGCCAGGTCCGCGGCGCGCCGCGCAATCGTCGCCTCCAGGTGCGCCAGCGCCGGCAGCAGCCGCTCGTTGAGCTCGAGCTCCGCGGCAAGGTGTATGCAGGTGGGGATCACGTCGTTGCTGCTCTGGGCCATGTTCACGTGATCGTTGGGATGCACCGCCTGCCCCGAGGACTGCGACGCCAGCGCCGCGATGACCTCGTTGGCGTTCATGTTGGAGCTGGTGCCGGAGCCGGTCTGGAACACGTCCACCGGGAACTCGCCGTCGTGCTCGCCCCGGGCCACGGCGGCCGCGGCGTCGGCGACCGCGGCGGCGATCCCGCCGTCCAGCAGACCCAGCTCCGCATTGACCTCGGCACAGGCCTGCTTCACGAGCCCCAGCGCCCGCAGGAAGGCGCGCGGCATGGGGCCGCCGCCCAGCGGGAAGTTGTCCACCGCGCGCTGGGTCTGCGCGCCCCACAGCGCCCCGGCCGGCACCTGCACCTCGCCGAGGCTGTCCCGCTCGATGCGTGTCTTCGCCGTCATGCCCCACCTCCCGATGCCGTGCGGATGCGGGCCGAGCATACCAGCGCGGTCCACCCGGTCGTGTCGCGCTCGGGTGTTGCCCCGTTTACAATCAGGAGCTTGCAGTCACACGGGGATGCGCACCATGGATGACGGAACCCGCACCGAGATCGAGGCCGCCGCCTTCCGCCGGCTGGTGGAGCACCTGCGCGGCCGCAGCGACGTGCAGAACATCGATCTCATGAACCTGGCCGGCTTCTGCCGCAACTGCTGCTCCAAGTGGTACCGGGCCGCGGCGGCGGAGCGCGGTATCGAGATGAGCTACGAAGAAGCGCGCGAGATCGTCTACGGGATGCCCTACGAGGAGTGGAAGCAGCGCTACCAGACCGAGGCCACGCCGGCGCAGCAGGCAGCCTTCGATCAGGGCCGGCGCGAGGCAGGCTGACCGGACGGTGACGCACACGGGCGAGCCGGCGCTGACGCCGCTCACGGCGGTGTCGCCGGTGGACGGGCGCTATGCCCGCCACACGGCGCCGCTGCGCGCGTTGCTGAGCGAGTACGGGCTGATCCGCCATCGCGTGCTGGTGGAGGTGCGCTGGCTGGAGGCGCTGTCGGTGTGTGACGGCGTGCCGGAGGTGGCCCCGTTCGGCCCCGCGGCGCTGGCACGGCTGCATGCCCTGGCCGACGGCTTCGGCGAGGAGGACGCCGCGCGGGTGAAGGCCATCGAGGCGCGCACCAACCACGACGTGAAGGCGGTGGAGTATTACCTCCGCGAGCGCTGCGAGCCGGACCCGGAGCTCGCACGCGCCAGTGCCTTCCTGCACTTCGCCTGCACCTCGGAGGACATCAACAATCTGGCCTGGGCGCTGATGCTCGAGCGCGCCCGTGGCGAGGTGCTGCTGCCGCTGATGGACCAGGTGGTGCAGGGATTCCGCGCCCTGGCCCACGAGCATGCGGCGCGGCCCATGCTCTCGCGCACCCACGGCCAGACCGCCTCGCCCACCACCCTGGGCAAGGAGATGGCGGTGTTCGCCCATCGCCTGGCGCGCCAGCGCGAGCAGGTGGCCGGGGCCCGGATTCTCGGCAAGATGAACGGCGCGGTGGGCAACTACAACGCCCACCTGAGCGCGTATCCGGAGGTGGACTGGCCGGGGATCTGCCAGGCCTTCGTGGAGGGGCTCGGGCTCACCTTCAATCCCTACACCACCCAGATCGAGCCCCATGACTGGATCGCGGAGCTGTTCCACGCGCTCACGCGCTTCAACACGGTGCTGCTGGACGCGAGCCGCGACCTGTGGGGCTACATCGCGCTGGGCTACTTCCGCCAGCGCACGGTGGCCGGCGAGGTGGGGTCCTCCACCATGCCCCACAAGGTCAATCCCATCGACTTCGAGAACGCCGAGGGCAACCTGGGCGTCGCCGACGCGCTGCTCGGGCACCTGGGCCACAAGCTCCCGGTATCGCGCTGGCAGCGTGATCTCTCTGACAGCACCGCCATGCGCAGCCTCGGACCGGCGCTGGCGCACTGCGTGATCGCCTGGCGGTCCATGCTCAGGGGCCTCGGCAAGCTCGAGGTGGACGCCGCGCGCCTCGCCCAGGATCTGGACGCCGCCTGGGAGGTGCTGGCCGAACCGGTGCAGACCGTGATGCGTCGCCACGGCCTCGCCGACGCCTACGAGCGACTCAAAGACTTCACCCGCGGCCGCACGGTGGACGCCGCGGCGCTGCGCGAGTTCATCACCGGCCTGGACCTGCCCCCCGAGGCCCGCGAGCGCCTGCTGGCACTCACTCCGGCGGGCTACACCGGCGCGGCCGAGCGGCTGGCACGCGACGTCTGAGCCGTCCGCGGCCCGCACGAGGAGGACACCCATGGCGATCCCCGATCACCCCGACTTCTCCGCCTTCGAGCTGGGCCGCGCCCATGATCCGTTGGAGGTGGACACCAGCGACGCGGTGCGCGACGCGTGCCTCGCGCTCATCCGCAAGGCCCGGCGCGAGGTGGTCATCATGACCCGGGAGCTGGACCCGGTGCTGTTCGACAACCAGGAGACTGCCGACGCGTTGCGCGAGTTCGTGCTGCGCAGCCAGCGCGTGCGGCTGCGGGTGCTGGTGAAGGATCCGAACCTGGCGGTGCGCAACGGGCACCAGGTGGTGGCACTGGCACAGCGGCTGTCCAGCTTCGCCGAGATCCGGGTGCCGGCGCCGGAGCACGACCACTACAACGCGGCATTCGTGATGGCGGACGGGATCGGCGTCGTGTACCGGGGCCTGGCGGACCGCTACGAGGCCGTCGTGGCCTTCGGCGACCGCCACCTGGCCAACGAGACGCAGCGCCAGTTCGATCTCCTGTGGGACACCGCGCGCCCGGACCCCAACCTGCGCAGGATGGTCCTGTGAAGGCCGCCGTGGCGATGCTCCTTGCCGCTGCCCTGGCGGCGGCACCGGCACGCGCCTCGGAGATGGTCACCGAGGTGCTGCCCGCGGGCTTCCGCAGCGCCGACGAGCTCGCCGCCATCCTCAGGCCCCTGGTGCCGCCGCCGGGCAGCGTGAACGGCTTCGGCAACCAGCTCGTGATCAAGACCACGCCGGCCAACATGGAGGAGATCAAGGGCGTGCTGGCGAGCCTGGACCGGGCCCCGGCGAACCTGCTGGTGACGGTGCGGCGCACCCTGGACAGCGAGGTGCGCCGCGATCTGGCGCAAGCCGCGGCGCGGGTGCGCGCAGGCGACCTGTCCGTGTCCGCCGGCGGCGTGACCGGCGGACCGGGCGCCAGCGCCCGCATCGGCAGCGGCGAGGTGACCGCCGGCGCGCGCGTGCAGCACGGCACCAGCACCCACCGGGCCGGCGACGTGCAGAGCGTGCGCGTGCTGGAGGGCCGCGAGGCCTTCATCCACACTGGCGAGTCGGTGCCGGTGGGCGAACGCAGCGTGGTCATCACCAGCGCCGGCGTGTCGGTCGCCGAGGGCGTGCGCTACCAGGAGTTCGGCAGCGGCTTCTACGTACGGCCGCGGCTGAACGGTGATCGGGTGACGCTCGAGGTCATTCCGAGCCGGCGCGTGCTTCGCGGCGACGGCAGCGCGCAGGTGCAGGAGGCATCCACCGCCGTGTCCGGGACCCTCGGCCGATGGATGGAAATCGGCGGCGTGGACAGCGAGAGCACCCGCACCGCCAGCCGGCTGGGCGGCTCGCGCACCGTCACCACCACGCGCCGCGACGCCCTCTACGTCAAGGTGGAGCGCCTGGACTGATTCCCGGCGGCGGCGCGCCGCCGGCGCCCAATCGTGCTCGGTTGACGGTCTCCCAAGGGGCGGCCGGCCCGATACGGGCCGCGGGGACACGCCGTGAATACGTCCCTGTACGCTCGACGGCCGCATCCGAAGCGGCCGACGGTCCTCGCGACCCGCACCGCACCGGCCTCATCCGAGCACGGATGCGCCGGCGCCCGCCGCGTCAGTTGCTCGGCGGTGGTGGCGGCGTGTACCCCTGCATGCCGCGGGGGCCGGGCATGCCCTGATGCGGGCTCCCGGGGCCTCCCATTCCCGGGCCTCCCATGCCCGGGCCTCCCATGCCCGGGCCTCCCATGCCCGGGCCTCCCATTCCCGGGCCTCCCATGCCGGGTCCCATTGGCGGCCGGTAGCCGTAGCCCGTGCCCGGTGGCATATGGGGCATGTAGCCAGGAGGCACGTACCCGTATCCGGGAGGCGGCCCGCCGTAGCCGTAGCCGTAGCCCGGCGGGGGATAGCCGCCGTAGGGATACTGGCCGTAGGCGGGCGGTGGCGGCGGGGCGCCGGGTGCGCCCTGATCCGCCTGGGGTGCCCAGGGGTTGTCCCGCAGCTCCGGCGGGATCTCCGGCCGGTCGGGCGCCTGCGTCGCCGGCTGCGCCGATTCGGGCAGCGGAATCCCGGCGGCCTTGAAGGCCTCCGAGAGATCTGCCGCGGCCTTCTCCGGCGAGATGTCGAGCCCCGGCTCCATGGGCACCGCCGGCGTCTCCGGCGTCGTGGCCGGGACCTCCGCCGGCGGCGGAGCCGCGGCCATGGTGGCCGGGGCGCGCTCGTCGCCCATGAACACCAGGATCAGGAAGCCCACGATGATGAGCGGGCCCCACATGACCAGCCAGCCGCTCATCCCGGTCTCCTCCTCGCCGGCACCGAAACCGCCGGGATCGGGACTCGCGGCCTGGGCCACGGGTCCGGAGTCCGGCCTGGGCGGGCGCGGCGCCTCGGCGGGCGCCGTCGGGGCGTCGCCTGCCGCCGCGCGCGCCGCGCTCGTGCCCGCCGCTGCCGTGCTGGTGCCGGCCGCTGCCGCGCGCGCCGTGCTCGTGCCCGCCGCCGCCTTCTTCTTCGTGGTCTTCTTCTTCGCCGCCTTCTTCTTGGCCTTCTTCTTGCCGGCGGCCTTCCTCTCGGCTGCGGTCTTGTCGTCGTCGTCTGCCATGGTTGCAGGATCCCCGTGATTCAGTCCGACACCGCCTGCTTCCCGCCGTAATGGACAGCGGGCCGCGGCGCGATTTCGATGGTAGCACGCCCGCCAGCGGCGGCTCGATCCACACGGGACATCGTTCGCGGGGACACCGGGTTCGGGACAGGCACGCAAGCGTGCCAGTCCCGGCGTGCCAGTCCCGGTGCCCGCGGGGCGCCCACCCGGGCTATGATCGCGGCCCCCGATGGACCGTGCCGCTGATCCCACTGTATTGATCCACCTGGCGGGCGGACCTGCGCTGTCCGGGCTTCGCCGCGCGCGGCTGGAGCGACGCATCGCCGCCGTCGCTGACCTGTCCGATCCCACGATCGAGGCCCGCTACCACTACCTCGTGCAGGCGCGCGAGCCGCTGTCGGACCGGGACCAGGCGGTGCTGCGGGAAATTCTCGAGCTGCCCGGCGCTGCTCCGGGTCCCGCCGCGGGCCTCGTGCTGGTGGTGACTCCGCGTACGGGCACCATCTCACCCTGGTCCAGCAAGGCCACGGACATCGCCCGCAACTGCGGGCTCGCACGGGTGCACCGCATCGAGCGCAGCATCCGCTACCGGCTGCCGGGTGCCGGCGCCGGCGCGCGATCGCGCATCGCCCCGCTGCTCCATGACCGCATGACCCAGTCCGTGTTCGACGGCGAGGACGCCGCCGGTGCCCTGTTCGCCGCCGGCGTGCACGCCCCCCTGGAACGGGTGCCGGTGCTGGCGCAGGGGCGCGCCGCCCTCGAGTCCGCCGACGCGCGCCTCGGCCTGGCGCTCAGCCCGGACGAGATCCGCTACCTGCTCGAGAGCTTCCGCGAGCTCGCACGCGACCCCACGGACGTGGAGCTCATGATGTTCGCCCAGGCCAACTCCGAGCACTGCCGCCACAAGATCTTCAACGCCACCTGGACCGTTGACGGCGAGCCCCAGCCGCACTCCCTGTTCGACATGATCCGCAACACCCACGCCCGCCATCCGGGCCGCGTGCTGAGCGCCTACCGCGACAACGCCGCGGTCACCGAGGGCAGCGAGCGCCTGGCCTTCCATCCGGATCCCGCCACCCGGACCTACCGCGGGCGCCGCGGGCAGTTCGACCTGCTGATGAAGGTGGAGACCCACAACCACCCCACCGCCATCTCGCCGTTCCCCGGCGCCGCCACCGGGTCCGGCGGCGAGATCCGCGACGAGGCCGCCACCGGTCGCGGCGCCTTCAGCAAGGCGGGGCTGACGGGCTTCTCCGTGTCGAACCTGCGCATCCCGGGCTTCGACCAGCCCTGGGAACGGGATCACGGCCGCCCGGCGCGCATCGTGTCGGCGCTGGACATCATGCTCGAGGGCCCCATCGGCGCCGCCAGCTTCAACAACGAGTTCGGCCGCCCGGCGCTTGGGGGCTACTTCCGCACCCTGGAGACCGAGCACGGCGGCGAGATCCGCGGCTACCACAAGCCCATCATGATCGCCGGCGGCATGGGCAGCGTGGCCCGCGCGCTGGTGCACAAGGAGGCCTTCGCGCCCGGCACCCGCATCGTGGTGCTGGGCGGGCCCGCCATGCTCATCGGCCTCGGCGGCGGGGCCGCCTCGTCGCTGGCCAGCGGGGCGGGCGAGGAGGCGCTGGACTTCGCCTCCGTGCAGCGCGACAACCCGGAGATGCAGCGCCGGGCCCAGGAGGTGATCAACCGTTGCTGGCAGATGGGCGCCGACAACCCGCTACTGTCCATCCACGACGTGGGCGCCGGGGGACTGTCCAACGCGGTGCCGGAGATCGTCCACGGTGCCGGGCGCGGCGGGCACTTCGCGCTGTCGGCGATTCCCCGCGACGACGCCGGGCTCACGCCCATGGAGCTGTGGTGCAACGAGTCCCAGGAACGCTTCGTGCTGGCGGTGGCGCCCGGGCGCATGGCGGAGTTCGAGCGCATCTGCCAGCGCGAGCGCTGTCCTTTCGCGGACCTGGGCGAGGCGCTCGCCGAGCCGCGGCTGGTGCTGGACGACCCGCCACGCGAGCGCCCCATCGACCTGCCCCTGTCGGTGCTGCTGGGCAACCCGCCGTCCATGCACCGGGACGCGCGGCGCGTCCCGGCACCGCGCGAGCCGCTGGACACCGCCGCGCTGCCCCTGGAGGAAGCCGTGGCGCGGGTGCTGCGCCTGCCGGCGGTAGCGGGCAAGGCCTTCCTGGTCACCATCGGCGACCGCACGGTGAGCGGCCTGGTGTGCCGCGACCAGATGGTGGGGCCGTGGCAGCTGCCGGTGGCGGACTGCGCCATCACCCTGGCGGACTACGCCGGCCACGCCGGCGAGGCCATGGCCATGGGCGAGCGCACGCCGCTCGCGCTGCTGGACGCGCCCGCCTCGGGCCGCATGGCGGTGGGTGAGGCCCTCACCAACCTGGCCTCCGCGCCGGTGCGCTCGTTGAGCGAGGTTGTGCTGTCGGCCAACTGGATGGCCGCCTGCGGCCACCCCGGGGAGGACGCGCGGCTGTACGACACGGTGCGCGCGGTAGGCATGGAGCTGTGCCCGGCGCTCGGAATCTGCATCCCCGTGGGCAAGGACTCCCTGTCCATGAAGACCGTGTGGCGGGAGCACGGGACCGAGCGCGCCGTGACCGCGCCGGTGTCGCTGGTGGTGTCCGCCTTCGCGCCGGTGGACGACGTGCGCCTGCACGTGACGCCGGAGCTCGCGCGCCGTCCCGGCAGCGCGCTGCTGCTGGTGGATCTGGGCGCCGGCCGCAACCGCCTGGGCGGTTCGGCGCTGGCCCAGGTGCAGGGCCGCATGGGCGGCGACCCACCGGACCTGGACGATCCCGCTGCCCTGCGCGCCTACTTCGAGATCCAGCAACGCCTGCTGCGCGATGGTCGCGTGCTGGCCTGCCACGATCGCTCCGACGGCGGCCTGCTCGCGACCCTGTGCGAGATGGCGTTCGCCGGGCGGGCCGGCGTGGAGGCGGATCTGGACGCCCTGGGTCCCGACCCGGTGGCGGCCCTGTTCTGCGAGGAGCTGGGCGCGGTGCTGCAGGTGGCGGAGGAACACACGGACGCAGTGGTCGATGCGTTCGCGGCCGCCCCGGGCCTCGCGGGCCACGTGCACCGCATCGGCCGCGTGCGCACGGATCAGCGCATCGTGCTCACCCACGGCGCCCACGTGCTGCTGGAGAGGGATCGCGCCGCCCTGGAGCGCGCCTGGTCCGAGACCAGCCACCGCATGCAGTCGCTGCGCGACGACCCGGACTGCGCCGCCGAGGAGCATGCGCGCATCGACGACGAGGAGGATCCGGGGCTCGACGCGGTCGAGCTCACCTTCGACCCGGGCGTGGACGTGGCCGCGCCCCTGGCCGGCGGCGCGCGCCCGCGGGTGGCCATCCTGCGCGAGCAGGGCGTGAACGGCCACGTGGAGATGGCCGCCGCCTTCGACCGGGCCGGGTTCGAGGCGGTGGACGTGCACATGAGCGAGCTGGTGTCCGGGGAGACCGGGCTCGACGCATTCCACGGCGTGGTGGCCGGCGGCGGCTTCTCCTACGGCGACGTGCTGGGCGGCGGCGGCGGGTGGGCCGCCTCGCTGCTGCACAGTGCCCGCGCCCGCGACGCCTTCGCCGACTTCGCCGCCCGCGACGGCACGTTCGGCCTCGGCGTGTGCAACGGCTGCCAGATGATGTCGCGCCTGGCCGGCATCATCCGCGGCGCGGAGCGCTGGCCGCGCTTCCACCGCAACCGCAGCGAGCAGTTCGAGGCACGCCTGTCCCTGGTGGAGGTGCTGCCGTCGCCGTCACTGTTCCTCGCGGACATGGCGGGCTCGCGCCTGCCCGTCGCCGTGGCCCACGGGGAGGGCCGCGCCGTGTTCGCCGGAGGCGACGCGGGCGCCCGGGCCATCGCGGACGCGGGGCTCGTCTGCCTGCGCTACGTGGACGGCCGCGGCCGCCCCGCCGAGCGCCATCCCGAGAATCCCAGCGGATCGCCCCTGGGGCTCACGGGCTTCTGCACCCCGGACGGGCGCTTCACCATCATGATGCCCCACCCGGAGCGGGTATTTCGCACGGTGCAGCACTCCTGGCACCCGGGGGTGTGGGGCGAGGATGGCCCGTGGCTGCGCATGTTCAGGAACGCGCGGCGCTGGCTGGGATGAGGGGCCCGGCGCGTCCCCGGCTGTGCCGGGTTCCACGCCCTGCATGGAGACGATGCCGCGAGCGCAATGGAACCATCGGCGCGTGCGGGTAGTCTGTCCGTCACAGGCCGCATCCCACACCACGGATTCCCCCATGCTCATCAAGCGCCCCGATCGCTTCCGTGCCTCGGAGATCACGCCCCGGGACACCTACCTGGACCGGCGCCGGTTCATCGCCCGCGCCGGCGCCATCGCCGGCGCCGCGTCGCTGCCCGGACTGCTTGCCCCGCGCGCCGCGGGCGCCGTCGCAAAGGACCCCAAGAGCCCGGGCAACGCCCTCGAAGGCGTGGTGGAGACGGACTACCGGGTGGCGGACGAGGCGCTGACCTCCTGGGACGCGATCACGAGCTACAACAACTTCTACGAGTTCGGCACCGGCAAGATGGACCCGGCGCGCTACGGGCAGAGCTTCGTTCCCAGGCCGTGGTCCGTGAAGGTGCTGGGCGAGTGCGAGAAACCCGGCGACTACGACCTGGAGGACATCCTGAAGCCCCACGCGCTCGAGGAGCGTATCTACCGCCTGCGCTGCGTCGAGGCCTGGTCGATGGTGGTGCCGTGGGTGGGAATCCCGCTGGCCGGCGTGCTGAAGCGCTTCCAGCCCACCTCGAAGGCGAAGTACGTGGCCTTCCGCACCGTGTTCCGTCCGGCGGAGATGCCCGGGCAGAACCTGCCCATCCTCGACTGGCCGTACGTGGAGGGGCTTCGCATCGACGAGGCCATGCACCCCCTCTCGCTGCTGGTGGTGGGCCTCTATGGCGAGGTGCTGCCCAACCAGAACGGCGCGCCGCTCAGGCTGATGGTGCCGTGGAAGTACGGCTTCAAGAGCATCAAGTCCATCGTCACCATCAGCTTCAGCGAGAGCCAGCCGCCCACCAGCTGGAGCATCGCGAATCCGCACGAGTACGGCTTCTACTCCAACGTCAATCCGAAGGTGGATCACCCTCGCTGGAGCCAGGCCACCGAGCGCCGGGTAGGCGAGTACTTCCGCATCCCCACGCCCATGTTCAACGGCTACGCGGACGAGGTGGCCCACATGTACGCGGGGATGGATCTGAAGAAGTTCATCTGAGCCCGCACGTCGCCGGGCGCGGCCCCGTCCCGTGAAGCCTCCCACGAGCGCACTGAAGCCGCTGGTCTTCGCCGCCTGCGCCGTGCCGGCGCTGTGGCTCGCCTACGACGCCTTCACCGGCGGGCTGGGCGCCAACCCGGTGGAGAGCATCACCCACCGCACCGGCGACTGGGCGCTCCGGCTGCTGCTGGTCACCCTCGCGGTGACGCCGCTGCGCAAGCTCACCGGGCTCAACGCGGTGATGCGGGTACGGCGCATGCTGGGACTGTACGCATTCTTCTACGTTTGCCTGCACCTGCTCACCTACGTGGTGCTGGACGCGTTCTTCAGCCTCGCCTACATCTGGGATGACGTCGCCAAGCGGCTCTACATCACCGCCGGCTTCACCGCGTTCTGCCTGCTGCTGCCCCTGGCGGTGACCTCCACCAACGCCATGATCAGGCGCCTCGGCGCGCGCCGCTGGCAGCGCCTGCACCGGCTCGTCTACCTCGCGGCGCTGGCCGCGATCCTGCACTTCATCTGGCTGGTCAAGGCGGATCTGCGCGAGCCGCTGCTGTACCTGGCGGTGTTCGCACTGCTCATGCTTGCCCGCGTGCCCACCGTGTCGCGCCGGCTAGGGCGCCTCGGGCGCCTGCGCACCGCCGCCGCCACCCGCTGACGTGGTGCACCGGCCACGCCTTTGACGCCGCGGGCCGACGGCCGGAAACTCCTGTGAACCCTTCCCAGCCGGGTCCGACCGTGCCGCCACGCCATCCCCTCAGCGACGACGACACCGCGCTGTTCCGCAGCGCCGTGGCCGGCGTGCGCCGCATCGAGTCCGAGCGCCCGGCAGTCGCGCCCGCGCGGCCGCCGGCGCGGCGCAGGCCGCGGCCGGTGGCCGACGCGGTGAGCGACGCGCTGATGCCCGACGGCGTCGGCGAGGCCGTGCCGGCACTGGGCGATCGCCAGTTCTTCGCCCGCTCCGGGGTGCAGCAGCGCCTGCTCCGCCGCCTGGCGCGGGGTCAGGTGCGCGTGGATGAGGAGCTGGACCTGCACGGGTTGCGCGTGGACGACGCACGCGACGCCCTGGCGCGCTTCCTCGAGGAATGCCGGCGACGCGCCTGGCGCTGCGTGCGGGTGGTCACCGGGAAGGGGCTCGGCTCGCGGGGCGCCGCGCCGGTGCTCAAGGCCCAGGTGGATCGCTGGCTGCGGCTGCGTCCGGAGGTGCTGGCGTTCTGCTCCGCGCCTCCACGAGACGGCGGAACAGGGGCCGTCCTGGTGCTGCTTCGCCGTTCCCGGGAGCCGTGAGCGCCACCGGGGTGCGCCGCCAGGCGGCGGTGCCCCGGCACTTGCCGCACTCGCCACAGGCCGCG
>JBFHNV010000172.1:0-12681 GCA_041593595.1 Gammaproteobacteria bacterium | reverse complement strand
GGCTCGTCGACGTAGTGTCGACTACGCCCTCCTCGCTCCTCGGTCCGTGCGACCCGAATCTGCAGGCATCTCCACGCCCTGGCTGTGTGCCGCGGTGAGAAATGCGCGCGTGCGCGGGCCCTCCGATCAGAGTGCGGCGGACAGTCCGCGCTCGCCCCCGCTGTCCTCGGCTGCCGCGTCCCCCGCGGCATCGCGTTCGATGCGCTGCACCCGGTCCGCGGGGAACACGCAGCGGAAGGTGCTCCCCTCCCCCGGCTCACTGGTGACGTGCAGGCCGGCGTCGTGGCGCATCAGCGCGTGCTTGACGATGGCGAGCCCGAGGCCCGTCCCGCCCAGCTCCCGGGAACGTGCCTTGTCCACGCGGTAGAAGCGCTCGGTGAGGCGCGGGATGTGGTGCGCCTCGATGCCGACGCCCGTGTCCTCCACCTCGCAGCAGGCACCCTCCTCGAGCGCCAGCCAGCGCACCGTCACGCGGCCGCCGGCGGGCGTGTACTGCACCGCGTTGAAGACGATGTTCGAGAGCGCGCTGTAGAGCTCGCCGTAATCGCCCAGCAGGATCAGCGACGGGTCGGCCTCCACGATCATCTCGTGGCGCGACGTGGAGAGCCGCGCGGCGTCGCGCAGGATGGCCGCGATCATGTCCGCCACCTGAACGGGCTGGCGGGCGGCGCCGCCGGGATCGCTCTCGATGCGCGACAGGCGCAGCAGGTCCTCCACGATGCGGCTCATGCGCGCGGCCTGCTCGGTCATGCGCGCCACCGGGCGGCGCCAGCCGTCGGGCAGGTCCGTGTCCCCGCTCATGATCTCCAGGTCGCCCATGACCACGGTGAGCGGGCTGCGCAGCTCGTGGGACACGTTGGCCACGAAGTCGCGGCGCATCTGCTCCAGCGTGTGCAGGCGGGTGATGTCGCGCACCAGCAGCATGCGCCGCGACTCGCCGAAGGGCACCACCCGCAGCAGCAGGCGCTGGCCCTCGGCAGCAGGGGAGTCCATCTCGAAGGGCTCCCTGGCGGGATCGCCGTCGAACCAGGCGGCGAAGCGGGGATGGCGCACCAGGTTGGAGATGATCTGGCCCGTGTCCTGGGCGGGCTTGAGGCCCAGCAGCCTTCCCGCCGATCGGTTGAGCCACTCGATGCGCCCGTCCGCCTCCAGCATCACCGCCCCGTCCGGGTTGGCCTCGGAGGCCTGGCGAAAGCGCTGCACCGACTTGCGCAGCCGCTTCTTGCGCTTGCGCGCCTGGCGCTGCAGGCGGTCCAGCCGGTTCGAGACGTCGCCCAGCAGCCCGACCCGGCGCGCGGGACGCTCGCCGTTGCGGTGCACCCAGCGGTGCAGCAGCCAGAGCTCGCGAAACTGCAGCCCGAGGACCAGGGCGAGCCCGGCGGCCAGCCCCGCGAGCACGCTGCCAAGCACGGCGCCCGCGATCATCGCGGCCGCCAGGATGAAGGCGACACGCCGCAGATCGGCGGAGATCGCCGGGGGCATGTCGCTACACCTTGCGCGAGAAGCGGTAGCCGGTGCCGTGCACGGTCTGCACGAAACGGTCGAAGCCGGCGCCGCCGAGCGCCTTGCGCAGGCGGCGGATGTGCACGTCCACGGTGCGCTCCTCCACGTAGACGTTGCTGCCCCACACGTGGTCCAGGAGCTGGCCGCGGGTGAACACCCGTTCCTGGTTCTCCATGAAGAAGCGCAGCATGCGGAACTCCGTGGGCCCCATCGTCACGGTCCCGCCGTTCGCGGTCACCCGGTGGCTGGACGGGTCCAGCTCGAGGCCGTCCACCACGATGGTCTGCCCGGGGCGCTCGCCCGCGGCCCGCCGCAGCACGGCGCGCACCCGGGCCATGAGCTCGCGCACCGAGAAGGGCTTGCCCACGTAGTCGTCCACCCCGGCCTCGAAGCCGGCCAGCGTGTCCGCCTCCTCGGCGCGGGCCGTGAGCATGATGATGGGCAGATCCCGGAAGGTCTCCTCGCGGCGTAGCCGGCGGGCGAACTCGATGCCGCTGATGCCGGGCAGCATCCAGTCCAGCAGGATCAGCGACGGCGGGCCTTCGCGCAGCCGTGCCTGGGCCTCGTTGGCATCCACCGCCCGCACGCAGCCGAAGCCGTTGCGCGACAGGGCGTCCTCCACCATGTCGGCAATGGCCATGTCGTCCTCCACCAGCAAAATCTGCTCGCCAGTCATGTGATCTTCCGAGGGATTCCCGGCGCGCATTTCACCGAGCAGATGTTACCGGTATCTGACGCACCCGCGGCGGCCTCGCTGCTGGCTCACGGCGGCACCCGGTCCCACTGGCGGTCCAGGCGCTGCCGGGACACCTTCTCGGCGGTGCCCAGCTCCTGGGCGAACAGGGACACCCGGTACTCCTCCAGCAGCCACCGGTAGCGGGCCAGCGCTGGATCGCGCCGGCCCCGCAGGGCGTGCGCCCGCGCCCGCGCCACCATGCGCTCCCACACCGGGCGCACCAGGGCCAGCTTCTCGCCGTCCCGGGCGCCGCCCCGGTGGAGCTTCTCGAGCCGCAGGCGCGCGCCTTCCAGGTAGCGCTCCAAGTGCACGCGGCGGTGGCCGGGGGTGGCGGCCACGAAGCCCTGGAACACGAGCCACCGGAGCTGCTCGCCCACGTCCGCCAGGTTCTCGGCGAAGGCGGCGGGCCAGTCCTCGTCCAGGACCAGGCGCAGCGACCGATGGGCCTCGAGCACCCGCCCCACGAGTGCCGCATCCTCGACCAGGGTGTCCGCGACCCGATCGCGACCGTGCCGGCAGGCCTCGGCAAAGGCATCCGCGTCGCGCACCTGCCAGCCGCCGTCGGGCAGGTAGGCACGCGCCACCGCCGCCCGGGCCACCTCGCCCAGCAGCCGCGCGCAGGCCCCGTCCGCCGCGGCGCCGTTGTCCAGGGGATGCTCGGGGACGAGGGTGTTCAGCAGGCACAGGCGCTCGTGGTCCGGGATCCGGCGTGCGAGGCGGGCCGGGTCCAGGTCCTCGGCGCACATCACCAGCCGGGCCAGCCCCGCCTCGTGCACGCGGCCCGCCTGCTCCGGGTCCTCCACCCGGATCACGGACACGCCCGCGTCGTGGGCCTCCAGCGCCGGGTACAGCCAGCCCCGGGCACCGGAGCGTTCCACGGCTTCTCGCGACGGCAGCGGTCCGAAGTCCCAGCGGGTGTGCAGCCCCGGCCGCGCCACTGCCGGCGCGGCCGGGCGCCTGGTGCCATGTCGGCGCTGCAGCCGTGTGAGATCCCGATCCTCCGCCACCACCGTCCCGTCCGCGTCCACCACCCGGTAGCGCAGCCGCAGATGGGGCGGCAGCCGCGCGTCCAGGGCCTCGGGGGCCCAGACCTCCCGGTCCACCACCACCCCGTGGCGCGCCGCCAGGTGCCGCGACAGCGCCGCGGCCACCGGCTCGCCGGCCCCCGGGGCAGCCGCTGCCCGGGCCTCGGCCAGGAACTCCCGGGCCACGTCCGCCGCCGGCGGGAAGCGCCGGCGCATGGCCTTCGGCAGGGCCCGCAGCATCGCCTCCACGCGCTCCGCCAGCAGGCCCGGCACCGACCACTCCAGCGCCGCGGGCTCCAGTGCGCCGAGCAGCTCCCGCGGCACCGGCACGGTGATGCCGTCGTCCTCGCGGCCCGGCGTGAAGCGGTACTCCAGCGGCAGGCTCAGATCGCTTACCGACAGGCGATCGGGAAAGCGTGCCGCGAGATCGTCCGGATCCGACGTCGGCGCGCGCCACGCGTGCCAGCGCGACAGGTCCAGCGGCTCGAGGGCCACCGCGTCCGCCCCGCGCCACCAGGCCTCGAAGCCGGCGGCATCGCACACGTGGTCGGGGATGCGCTCGTCGTAGAACTCGAACAGCCGCTCCTCGCTGATGGCCGGGTCCGGCTGGCGCAGCCGCGCCTCGCGCTCGCGCCGGGCCCGGATGTGGCGCCGGTTCGCCGCGAGGAACGGCGCTGCCGACTCGATCCGCCCGTCCACCAGCGCGCCGCGGATGAACACCTCCCGCGCCCCGGAGGGGCTCACCGGCGCGAAGCGCACGGTGCGCCGCGGCGTCACGGTGAGGGCGTAGAGCGCCGTCTGCTCGTGGACCATGGCCTCGCCGCGAGCCGGATCCCAGTACGCGCCGTGGTGGCTGCGGCGAATCAGCGGGCCGCCGGCGGTCTCCACCCACTCGGGGCGGATCCCCGCCACCGTGTGGGCGAAGGCGCTGCCCGCGTCCACCACCTCGGCCGCCAGCACCCAGCGCGGGCGCCGCCCGCGCTGACCGGAGCCTGCCGAGATGCGGAACACGTTGCCGCGAATTCCCTGGTAAGTTCGCTCGTCGCGGCGCACGCCCACGTGGCGCAGCAGGCCGGTGAGCAGCGCCCGGTGCACGCGGGCATAGCCGGCCGGGCGGGCCCGCGGGTGCAGCCCCATCTCCCGCGCCGCCACCGAGAGCTGCAGGTGCACCTCGCGCCATTCCTGCATCCGCGCCACCGACAGGCGGCGGCGGCGGCACAGGTCCGCCAGCGCCGCGATGCCCTTGCCGCGGGTGTGCTCGTGCACGTGACGCCAGATTTTCAGCAGCCGCAGGAAGTCCGAGCGCTCGTCCTCGAAGCGCAGGTGCTGGGGCAGCGGCCCGCGCTGGCCGCGCTCGCGCTCCCGGGGATCCCCCGCCGACAGCCCGGCAGCGATGACCAGCACCTCCGACACGCAGTCGTGCTCGGCGGCGGCCAGCAGCATGCGCCCCACCCGCGGATCCAGGGGCAGCCGC
The DNA here is from genome assembly GCA_041593595.1 of Gammaproteobacteria bacterium. GTDB lineage: Bacteria > Pseudomonadota > Gammaproteobacteria > HK1 > HK1 > JBFHNV01. The sequence goes on along the minus strand of JBFHNV010000172.1, from coordinate 7,943 downwards.
GCGAGCTGCCGCCCCGTGCCCGTGAGCCGGTCCCGGGCATCCAGGGCGCCCAGCTCGCGCAGCAGGCGCAGCCCGTCGTTCACGTGGCGGCGGGCCGGCGGGTCCAGGAACGGGAACGCGGCCAGGTCGTCCACCCCCAGCGACAGCATGCGCAGCAGCACCGCCGCCAGGTCCGTACGCAGGATCTCGGGCACCGCATGCTCGGCGAAGGCCGCGTGGTCCTCCTCCGCATACAGCCGGATGCAGATCCCCGGCGCCTCGCGGCCGCAGCGCCCGGCGCGCTGGCGGGCGGACGCCTTCGAGATGGGCTCCACCGGCAGGCGCTGCACCGCGCTGCCCGGGCTGTAGCGGCTGACCCGGGCCTGCCCGGCGTCCACCACGTAGCGCACGCCGGGCACGGTGAGGGAGGTCTCCGCCACGTTGGTGGCCAGCACCACGCGCCGCCGGCCCGCGGGCGCGAAGATCCGGTCCTGGCGCGCCAGCGGCAGGCGGGCGTAGAGCGGCAGCACCTCGACGGCGTCGCCCAGCGCGGCGCGCAGCCGCCCCCCCGTGTCGTGGATCTCCCGCTCGCCGGAGAGAAACACCAGCACGTCGCCGGGACCCTCCCCCATCAGCTCTGTCACGGCGCGGCGCACCTGCTCCGGCAGCGGCGTGCCGCCGCTGTCCGGCCGGTAGCGGATCTCCACCGGGTAGCTGCGCCCCGCCACCTTGATCACGGGGGCGCCGTCGAAGAACGCCGCGAAGCGCTCCTCGTCCAGGGTGGCGGAGCTCACCACCACCCGCAGCTCCGGGCGGCGCGCGCACAGGCGCTTCAGGTAGCCCAGCAGGAAATCCCCGTTCAGGCTTCGCTCGTGGGCCTCGTCGACGATCACCGTGTCGTAGGCGCGCAACTGCCGGTCCCGGGCCAGCTCCGCCAGCAGCAGCCCGTCGGTCACCACCTTGATGTGGCTCTCCCGGCGCACCCGGGCGTCGAAGCGCACCTGGAAGCCCACGCTCTCGCCCAGCGGCTGGCCCAGCTCCTGGGCCAGGCGCCGGGCCACCCCCCGAGCCGCCACCCGCCGCGGCTGGGTGTGGGCAATCTGGCCCGCCACCCCGCGCCCGGCCATGAGGCACAGCTTCGGCAGCTGGGTGGACTTTCCGCAGCCGGTGTCGCCGCTCACGATGACCACCGGGTGGGCGCGGATGGCCGCCACGATCTCGTCGCGGTGAGCGGCGATGGGAAGCTCGCCCGGCACCGACACCGGCGGCACGCTCTCGCGGCGGCGCGCGAACAGGGCCTCGCTGCGGGCCAGATCCAGCTCCAGGCGGGCCCAGCGCGGGTCGGCGGCCCCGTCGCCGGTGTCGGCACGCAGCCGGCGAGCGCGCCGCCGCAGTGCCGCCCGGTGCTCCAGGCAGCAACGGGCGAGCCGGGCGTCCAGATCCGCGAGCATTGCGGGTGGGAGCTTACCCCCGGGGCGCGGCGGCGGTCGTCTTTAGAATGGGCCCATGTGCGGCCGCTATGCTCTCAGGATCTCGGTCCCGGACCTGGCTCGCCGGCTGGGCGTGGAGCCACCGGCGGACCTGGCGCCGCGCTACAACATCGCTCCCACCCAGCCGGTGCCCGTGCTGCGCGCCGCCGACGGCGGGCGCCGCCTGGAGCTGATGCGCTGGGGCCTGGTGCCGGCCTGGAGCAAGGGCCCCGACGGACGCTACGCGATGCACAACGCGCGACTGGAGGGGATCGCCGGCAAGCCGGCCTTCCGCGGCCCGGTGCGCCGGCGCCGCTGCCTGGTGCCTGCCGACGGCTGGTACGAGTGGCAGAAGCTGGACGGGCGCAAGCAGCCCTGGCTGCTGCAACGCCCGGGCGGGACGCCGTTCTGCTTCGCGGGGCTGTGGGACCGGTGGGAGCGGGACGGCGAGGGGCTGCTGTCGTGCGCCATCCTCACCGCGCCCGCCGCGCCGGCCATCGCCCACCTGCACGACCGCATGCCGGTGGTCGCCCCCGACGACGCCTGGGAGGCCTGGCTGGACCCGGCCCTGGAGTCGGCGCACGAGGCGCTGCGCCTGCTCGCGGTGGAACAGCCCCCGGAGTTCGAGACGCTGGCCGTGTCCAGCCACGTGAACGACGCCCGCAACGACGATCCCCGCTGCGTCGAGCCGCTGGCGCCGGAGTGACACCCCCGGGCCCGGCCGGGACCTGGCCGCTCCTGTCACATCGCTGTCATGACCAGGTATCAGATTCGTCACACGGTCCCCTTATAACGCTCGTCGCGGGGAGTTGACGCCACCGGACAGGTGCGAAGTCCTGCGCTGCCACACCCCCGCCGATCGCCAGACATCCACTCAGCGGAGTCATCCATGAAGGAATACGTCCTCGCCGGCGCACTGGCCGCGGCAGTCGCCTCACAGGCCAGCATGGCCCAGGCCGGGCGCGACTACATCAGCATCGTCGGCTCCTCGACGGTGTACCCCTTCGCCACGGTGGTGGCCGAGCGCTTCGGCAAGACCACCAGCTTCAAGACCCCCAAGATCGAGTCCACCGGCTCCGGCGGCGGCCTGAAGCTGTTCTGCGCCGGGGTCGGCGTGCAGCATCCGGACATCACCAACGCCTCGCGCCGCATCAAGAAGTCCGAGGTGGAGAACTGTGCCAGGAACGGCGTCAAGGACATCGTCGAGGTGAAGGTCGGGTACGACGGCATCGTGTTCGGGTCGTCCAGGAAGGACACGCCCATCCAGCTCACCCGCAAGCAGCTGTGGCAGGCCCTGGCCAAGGACGTGCCGGACCCGAGCGGCGGCGACAAGCTGGTGCCCAACCCCTACCGGACCTGGGCGCAGATCGACCCGTCCCTGCCGCCGCGCAGGATCGAGGTCATCGGCCCGCCGCCCACCTCCGGCACCCGTGACGCCTTCGTGGAGCTGGTGATGGAGGAAGGCTGCGACGCGTTCCCCATGGTCAAGGCCATGAAGGACAAGGACAAGACCATGCACAAGGTCGTGTGTCACTCCATCCGCGAGGACGGCGCCTTCGTGGAGGCCGGGGAGAACGACAATCTCATCGTGCAGAAGCTGGATGCCAACCCGGCGGGCTTCGGCATCTTCGGCTTCAGCTTCCTCGACCAGAACGCGGACAAGATCCAGGGCAACCCCATCGACGGCGTGGACCCCACCTTCGAGGCCATCGCCGACGGCAGCTACCCGGTCTCGCGACCCCTGTACTTCTACGTGAAGACCGCCCACGTGGGAGTCATCCCGGGCATCAAGGAGTACCTGGGCGAGTTCACCAGCGCCAAGGCCTGGGGCCCGGACGGCTACCTGGTGGACAAGGGGCTCATTCCGATGCCGGAGAAGGAGCGCGCGAAGTTCGCGGGCGACGCGAGCCAGCTCGCCAACAACATCAATCTCTGACCGCGGGAAGCGTCGATCGGAAGTGGGGCCTGCGGGCCCCGCATTGTTCCGGGGTGCGGGCGGTCGAGCCCGACCCCTTGCCCACCGGGACCGCCCATGAGCCCCACCGTCGTCGCCGCCGTGCTGCTCGCACTGAGCGCGATCGCGTTCCACCTGGGGCGCAGGCGCTCCATCCGCACGGCGTCCTCCGTCGGCGGCACCGCGGGCCTGCACTCCCTGCCCGGCTACTACGGCTACTACGCGGCCCTGTGGTGCGGGGTGCCGGCGCTGCTCGTCTTCGCCCTGTGGACGGCGTTCGAGGGCAGCATCATCACCCACCTGGTGGTGAGCGGGCTGCCCGCGGAGATCCGGTCTCTGCCACCCGAGCGCGTCGCGCTGCTGCTCAACGACATCCGCAACACCGCGTCGGGCAACGTGGCGTCCAGCGACGATCCCGTGATCGCCACCGCGGCGGCCCACTACGTCAACCTGAGGCTCGTGAGCCACGCAGCCCTGGCCGTGGTGTGCACCTGCATCGCCATCCTGGGCGCGCTGCTGGCGCTGCGCCTGATCCGCCCGGAACTGCGCGCGCGCAACAGCGTCGAGACGGCGGTGAAGGTGTTTCTCATCGCGAGCTCCACCATCGCCATCTTCACCACTGTGGGCATCGTGCTCTCGGTGCTGTTCGAGTCGATCCGCTTCTTCAACAAGATCCCACCGCTGGAGTTTCTGTTCGGCCTCGAGTGGTCCCCGCAGGTGGCCATCCGCGCCGACCAGGTGGGAGCCAGCGGTGCCTTCGGCGCGGTGCCCCTGCTGGTGGGCACGCTGCTCATCTCCGCCATCGCGCTGCTGGTGGCGGCGCCCATCGGCCTGTTCTCCGCCATCTACCTGGCGGAGTACGCGGGCCCGAAGCTGCGCGCCGTCGCCAAGCCCACCATCGAGATCCTCGCGGGCATCCCCACGGTGGTGTACGGCTTCTTCGCCGCCCTCACCGTGGCACCGCTGCTGCGCGACGCCGGCGCTTCCGTGGGCCTGGACGTGTCCTCCGAAAGCGCGCTGGCCGCCGGCGGGGTGATGGGGCTGATGCTGATCCCCTTCGTCTCGTCGCTCTCGGACGACGTCATCAACGCGGTGCCCCAGTCGCTGCGCGACGGATCCTACGCCCTCGGCGCCACGCAGTCGGAGACCATCAAGCAGGTGATCATCCCGGCGGCCCTGCCCGGCATCGTGGGCGGCCTGCTGCTGGCGGTCTCGCGCGCCATCGGCGAGACCATGATCGTGGTGATGGCCGCGGGCCTCGCCGCCAACCTGACCATGAACCCCCTGGAGGCGGTGACCACGGTGACGGTGCAGATCGTCACCCTCCTGGTGGGCGACCAGGAGTTCGACAGCGCCAAGACGCTGGCGGCGTTCGCCCTCGGGCTGCTGCTGTTCGTGACCACCCTGGCGCTGAACGTGGTCGCCCTGCAGGTGGTGAGGAAGTACCGTGAGCAGTACGAGTAGCACCTTCCCGGCGCCGCAGCCGGCCTCGCCCCACACCACCGACGCGGCCCGCGAGCGCCTGCGCGAGCGCCAGTCGCGTGAGCGGCGGTTCCGCTGGTACGGCCTGTTCGCCATCTTCCTGGGCATGGCCTTCGTCTCGACGCTGTTCATCGACATCGCCAGCAAGGGCTACACGGCCTTCGCCCAGACCTACATGCAGCTCGAGGTGACGCTGGACGCGGACGTCCTGGAGGTGGGGCCTTCGCCCGGGCGCGACGCGCTCGCGCGGGCCAACTACGACGGCGTCGTGAAGCGGGCCGCCCGTGCGCTGTTCCCGGAGATCACGGGGCGGCGCGAGCAGCGCCAGGTCACCGACCTGGTGAGTCCGGGCGCCGGCTTCCTGCTACGCGAGATGGTGATGAACGATCCGTCGCTGGTGGGACGTACCATCACCGTGTGGGTACCCGCCGACGACGACGTGGACATGGTCGTCAAGGGTCATATCGACCGCAACCTCCCCGAGAGCGAGCGCCGGGTGAAGGACGGTCAGCTGACCCTCATCGATCGGCTGCGCGAGCGCGGCATCATCGAGCAGCGCTTCAACACCACCCTGTTCACCGCGGGCGACTCCCGCGAGCCCGAGCTGGCCGGCATCTGGGGCGCGGTGGTGGGCTCCTTCTACACCCTCACGGTCACCCTGGCGCTGTCCTTCCCCATCGGCATCGCCGCGGCGGTGTACCTGGAGGAGTACGCTCCGAAGAACCGCTGGACCGACCTCATCGAGGTGAACATCAACAACCTGGCCGCGGTGCCGTCCATCGTGTTCGGGCTGCTGGGCCTCGCCGTGTTCATCAACTTCTTCGGCCTGCCGCGCTCCGCGCCCCTGGTGGGCGGGCTGGTCCTGACCCTGATGACGCTGCCCACCATCATCATCGCCAGCCGTGCGGCGCTGAAATCGGTGCCGCCGTCGATCCGGGAGGCGGCGCTCGGCATGGGCGCGTCGCGCATGCAGATGGTCCTGCACCACGTGCTGCCGCTGGCCATGCCCGGGATGCTCACCGGCACCATCATCGGCATGGCGCAGGCCCTGGGCGAGACCGCTCCGCTGCTGATGATCGGCATGGTGGCATTCATCGTGGACATCCCCGGCGGGCCGCTGGATGCCGCCACCGCCCTGCCGGTGCAGATCTACCTCTGGGCGGACAGCCCCGAGCGCGCCTTCGTGGAACGCACGTCGGCCGCCATCATGGTGCTGCTCGCCTTCCTGATCGCCATGAACGCGCTGGCCGTGATCCTGCGCCGGCGCTTCGAGCGCCGGTGGTGACGTCCATGCCACAGCCCGGACCGAGGGAAGCGACCATGCACAGCGAGACCGCCGAGGCCACGAGCGAAACGCGCACGCCCGGGCTCCAGGTGAAGGCCGCCGGTGCCGATGCGCCCAGGCGCACCCCCGACGAGCGCGGCTTCGCCGGCACCGTGGGCGACGTGGAAGTGGACAACCCCCGCATCCGCACCCGCGACGTCAACGTCTGGTACGGCGACAAGCACGCCATCAAGGACGTCAGCCTGGACGTGGGTGCCAACGAGGTCATCTCGATGATCGGGCCATCGGGCTGCGGCAAGTCCACCTACCTGCGCTGCCTGAACCGCATGAACGAGACCATCGACGGCTGCCGCGTCACCGGCACCATCCTGCTGGATGGCGACGACGTCTACGACAAGCGCCTCGACGTGGTGCAGCTGCGTGCCCGGGTGGGCATGGTGTTCCAGAAGCCCAATCCCTTCCCCAAGAGCATCTACGACAACGTGGCCTACGGACCCCGCATCCACGGCCTGGTGCGCACCCGCGCCGAGACCGACGAGGTGGTGGAGCGCAGCCTCGAGCGCGCGGGGCTGTGGGGCGAGGTGAGGGACCGACTGGACGAGCCGGGGACGGGCCTGTCCGGCGGCCAGCAGCAGCGCCTGTGCATCGCACGTGCCATCGCGGTGGACCCGGAGGTGATCCTCATGGACGAGCCCTGCTCCGCGCTGGACCCCATCGCCACCGCCAGGATCGAGGAGCTCATCGACGATCTCCGTGCCAAGTACACCATCGCCATCGTCACCCACTCGATGCAGCAGGCGGCCCGTGTGTCGCAGCGCACGGCCTACTTCCACCTGGGCGACCTGGTGGAGGTGGGCAACACCAACCAGATCTTCACCAATCCCCGTCACAAGCTGACGGAGGACTACATCACCGGACGCTTCGGCTGAGGAGTCACGGATCATGGCGCAGGCAACGGGCGAGCACACGGTCAAGAGCTACGACCAGGAACTGTCGGACCTCACGGCACTGGTGCTGCGCATGGGCGGGCTGGTGCAGGAGCAGCTCGAGCGCGCCATGCGCGCGCTGCGCGACGGGGACGTGGATCTCGCGCGCGACGTCATCGCCCGCGATCACGTGGTCAACTTCATGGACGTGCAGGCGGACGAGCGCAGCGTCAACCTGCTGGCGCGTCGTCAGCCCATGGGACGCGATCTGCGCACCATCATGTCGCTGGAGAAGACCGTCACGGACCTCGAGCGCATCGGCGACGAGGCCGAGCGCATCGCGCGCATGACCATCCACCTGGTGGAGTCGGGGCGGCCGCAGCCGAGCCCGAAGCTGCTGCGCGACACCCACACCATGGCCCGCATCGCGGGCGCGATGCTGAAGGACACGCTGGACGCCCTGGCGCGCCTGGACGTGGAGCAGGCGCTCGCGGTGGCCAAGGGCGACGCGGATCTGGACAGCGAGTTCCAGTCGGCGCTGCGCCGGCTGGCCACCTACCTGATGGAGGACTGCCGCAACGTGGGGCACGTGATCACCGCGACACTGGTGCTGAAGTCCATCGAGCGCATCGGCGACCACGCGAAGAACATCGCCGAGTACGTGGTGTTCCTGGTGCAGGGCAAGGACGTGCGCCACGTGAGCCCCGAGACCCTGGAGCGCGACCTGCTGCGCGACGGCTAGGTTGAGTATCGCGCTCGAGACATGCCGGCGCGAGGAGCAAGGCATGGGTCGATGCGCCCCGCCGTGAACCCGTCCCTGGGGGCTCGAATGCGGCGTCCCTGCCGCC
>JBFHNV010000171.1:0-12751 GCA_041593595.1 Gammaproteobacteria bacterium | reverse complement strand
GTGGACGCCGTCGCCCGCGGCGTCCACCACGCCTGCCACCTCGTGACCGAGCACCATGGGCTCGCGCAGCCGCACGGTCCCGAAGCCGCCGTTCAGGTAGTAGTGCAGGTCCGAGCCGCAGATGCCGCCGGCCGCGGTGCGGATGCGAACCTGCCCCGACGCGGGACCCGCGTCGGGCGTCTCCTCGATGCGCAGATCCCGCGGGCCGTGCAACACCGCTGCCTTCATGCCGGTCGCTCCCCTTCGCAGGTGGGCGGAGCCGCCCCGGTTGTGGGCGGTGGCGGCGAACGCTTATCTTCACGGAGCCCGCCGTGCCCTGTCCACGCCGCGCGTCGGCGGTGCCTTCGCCGCGGCAAGCCTGATGTCCCGAGACGCCCCCGGAGATCCCAGTGAGCAGCGACCTCTTCGACCTGCACGGCCGCACGGCCCTGGTCACGGGCTCGAGCCGCGGCATCGGCCGCGCGCTCGCGCGGGGCCTTGGCGAGGCGGGAGCACGGGTGGTGCTGAACGCCCGCGACGCAACCGCCCTCGACGCGGCCGTGGCGGAGCTGCGCGCGGTGGGCATCGATGTCGCGGCCGCCTGCTTCGACGTTACGGACGAGGCTGCGGTCGCCGCGGGCATCGCCGGCCTGGATGCCGCCGGCGGCATCAACATCCTGGTGAACAACGCCGGCATGCAGCACCGGGGCGCCCTCGATCAGTTCGAGCTGGCCGACTGGAAGCGGCTGATGGCCACGAACCTCGACAGCGTGTTCCTCGTCTCGCGTGCCGTGGCACGCGGCATGATCGCCCGCGGCGGCGGCCGCATCATCAACATCTGCTCGGTGCAAAGCGAGCTCGGGCGGCCGTCCATTGCCCCGTACGCCGCGAGCAAGGGTGCGGTGAAGATGCTCACCAAGGGCATGTGCGCGGACTGGGCACGGCACAACATCCAGGTGAACGGGATCGGGCCGGGGTACTTCGAGACCGAGCTGAATGCGGCCCTGGTGGCCGACGCCCGCTTCAGCGAGTGGCTGTGCGCGCGCACACCTGCCGGCCGCTGGGGCAAGGTGGAGGAGCTGATCGGAGCGGCGGTGTTCCTCGCCTCCGACGCCGCCAGCTTCGTCAATGGTCACGTGCTGTACGTGGACGGTGGGATCACGAGCGTCCTGTAGCCGCGCCGCGCGCCGGGCCCTGTACGCGCCCCGGTCCGTAGCCGTCCCGCGATTCGCCCCGGGCCCCGGCGGCGCCTGTCATTCGTGATCGGTTAACGGCATACCCAGGGGCGGCCGGCCCGGTACGGTCCGCGGGGACACGCTGTGAATACGTCCGTGTACGCTCGACGGCCGCATCCGAAGCGGCCGACGGTCCCCACGGCCCGCACCGGACCGGCCTTATCCGAACACGGATGCGGCGTCTGTGGCCCTCGCGGCGGGCCGTGCCCGGCTCAGCCCGCCAGGGCGATCAGCCGTCGATGCAGGTCCTGCCCGATCGCCACTCCCTCGCGCACCGCACGCGCCGCGTGCTCCTCGCGCCGGCGCCCCGGCACGTAGACCCCGAGCTCACCCTCGAGGCGCGCCAGGTACGCCGCCATGCGCGCCCCGAGGCCGCGGCCCGACAGCCGGTCGCCGTCGAGGGCCAGCACCAGCAGCCCGATCCCCGGGCTGCGCTCGCCGTCCAGGAAGGACGGCGCGTCCAGCGACCAGCTCGCGCCGGAGAGCCCCGCGGCCAGCACCTCCACCATCAGCGCCACGTTGGCGCCGCGGGCGCCGCCGAAGGGGAGCAGCACACCGTCCAGGGCGGCATTCGGATCCGTGGTGGCGTTGCCGCCGGAGTCCAGGGCCCAGCCCTCGGGGATGGCCTCGCCGCGCTCCGCCGCGAGGCGCAGGTTGACGTAGGCGGTGGCGCTGCTCGACTGGTCGATCACCAGCGGCGGGCCGCCCTCGCGGGGCGCGGCGAAGGCCAGCGGGTTGGTGCAGAACACGGCCTCCCGCGCCCCGGACGCCGCGAGCAGGGCCGGGCCGCCGTTGGTGGCGGCGAGCGCCACCAGGCCCTCGTTCGCGAGCCGCTCCACGAACCAGTCGAGGGCGGCGTTGGTGTAGCTGTTGCGCTGGGAGAACACGGCGACGCCGGCCTCGCGCGCGGCGGCGACGAGATCGGGCAGCACCCGCTCGAACGCCAGGTGGCCCACCCCGCCCCGGGCGTCGGCGTGGAAGGCCGCCGCCGACACGCGGCGGATGACGGGCTCGGCGTGCCCGTCGATGCGCCCGCAGCGAAGCGCCTCGCAGTAGCTCTCCAGGTGGGCGAGGCCGACGCCGGCGAGCCCCCGCGCCTCGGCGCGCACCAGCGCCCGCGCCATCAGCGCCGCCACCTCGTCGCCGGCTCCGCACGCCGACAGCGCACGCCGGCCCAGCTGCTCGGCCGCGTCCAGGCTCAGGCGCACGCTGGCGTGGGTCACAGGGCGAGGCCGACCCGCCGGCCGTCGTAGATGGCGTAGGGCGCCTGGCGCGGCGCCGCCGCGTCACCGATCAGGTGCACCTCCAGGTCGCCGCCTTCCAGGGCACGGGCCAGGGTGTCCTCGGCGCGGTTCGGCGTGGCCAGCACCAGGTCGTCGGCCGGGACCACGTGCTCCTCGCCGGTGAGCAGCGAGCGCACCAGCGCACCCTCCTCGCTCCACCGCGCGATGGCACTCTCCAGCACGAACTCGACCCCGAGGCGTGCGAGGCGCTGGCGCAGGGGGAAGTCGGCGGCGGTGCGCGCGAGCTCCTTGCCCACCATGGGGTCCGGCGTGACCAGCGTGACCCGGTGCCCACCCTCCGCGAGCCACCACGCCGTGCCGCAGCCGCGCCAGTTGCCGCCCTCGTCCAGCACCACCACGCGCGGGCCGGGCCGCGCCGTGCGGCCCATCACGTCCTCGGCGGACCAGACGCGGCCGCGCTCGAGGCCGGGCAGCACGGCCACTCCGGGCAGCACCTTCTGGAAACCGTCGCCAGCCGGCTGCGAGCCGGTGGCCACCACCAGCGCGTCCGGCGCCAGCGCGCGCACCTCGTCGGCCTCCAGGTACGTGTGGTAGCGCACCTGCACCTGCAGCCGCTCGAGCTGGCGCTCGTACCAGGCGATCAGGTCCAGCACCTGCCCGCGCCGCGGCTGCAGCCCCGCGAGGCGGAACTGTCCTCCCAGCTCCCCGGTGGCCTCGGTCAGCACCACCCGGTGGCCGCGCTCGGCCGCGACCCGCGCCGCCTCCAGGCCCGCCGGCCCGCCGCCCGCCACCAGCACGCTGCGCGGGCGCGGCGAGGGTGTGAAGCGGTCGCCGCCCCACTCCCACTCGCGGCCCACGGACGGGTTCACCAGGCACGAGATCCAGTAGTCGCGGGAGCGCCGGCCCCAGCACATCTGGTTGCAGGACAGGCAGCCCCGCACGTCCTCCGGGCGCCCGTCCAGCGCCTTCGCCACCAGGTGCGGATCCGCGATCTGGCCGCGCACGATGGACACCAGATCCGCCTCGCCCGCGCGCAGCACCTGCTCGGCATTCTCGGGGGTGCGCACGTGGCTCTCGGCGGTGACCAGCGCGTGGCGCACCGCACTCTTGAGGGTGGCGGCCAGCGCCACGCCCATGCGCTCCGGGTACAGGAAGGTGGGCATGAGCTTGTAGAAGTCGAGATAGCTCCCGGAGCCGCAGGTCACGTAGTCCACCAGCTGGTCGCGGTCGTGGCGCGCGACGATCTCGGCGAGGGACTCCCGCGACAGCGCGACGTCGAAGTCCGGCTCGTCGTTGACCGCGAGGCCGATGATGAAGTCCTCCCCGCAGACCTTGCGCACCCGCATGGCGATCTCGCGCGAGACCCGGGTGCGGTTCTCGAGCGAGCCGCCGTAGCGGTCGTCGCGGCGGTTCGACCAGGGTGTCCAGAACTGGTCCAGCAGCGCGTGGTAGGCCGCCCACAGCTCGACGCCGTCGAATCCGGCCGCATGGCAGCGCCGCGCGGCGGCGACGAAGCCGTCGATGGTCTCCTCCACCTCGGCCCCGGTCATGGCGTGGCTCGCGTCGCTGTCGTGATAGCTGGGAAGCCCGGACGGCGACCAGTGCGGGTGGTACGAATTGTCCGAATCGCCGTGCTGGCCCACGTGGTAGAGCTGCTGCAGCACCAGCGCGCCGTGCTCGTGCACCGCGTCGGTGAGCCGGCGGAAGTGGGGGATGACCGCGTCGCTGGAGTGGCGGAAGTTGCCGCGGGTGAGCACCGCCGCCGGGTGCACCGGCATCGGCTCGACCACGATCATCGCCGCGCCGCCCATGGCGCGCTCGCGGTAGTAGGCGATGTGACGCTCGGTCGGCAGCCCCTCCACCGCCATGTTCGCCGTGTGCGCGCCGAACACCACGCGGTTGCGAAGCGTCCGGCCGCGCAGCGCGACCGGCGACCCGAGGTGCGGGAACGATGTCCGTGCGCTCACAGCACCATGCACAGCCGCAGCGCGTCGTAGACCGCCGCGTGCACGTTGCGCGAGGCCACCGCGTCGCCGATGCGGAAGAGCTGGTAGCGCCCGTCGGGATTGTGCGTCACCCGCTGCGGCGCGCCCGCGAGGAGCGCGGCGTGGTCCACCTCGCCCAGGTTGCGGCTCGCGGGCCGGAGCGCGAAGTAGAGGTCGTCCAGCGGCAGCGTCCCGTGCTCCACCACCACCTGGTCGACCCGGCGCTCCTCGATGCGCGGCGAGTAGTCGGAGCCGACGCTCGCCACCAGCTCGTTGCCCTCGCGGCGCACGGCGCGCACGCGCTTGTTGATGGTGATGCGCACGCCGGCGCGGTCCAGGGCGCGGGCATAGGCCGCGTGGTTGAGGCCCCCGATGTCCGCGGCGAAGAAGCGCTCCGGGGTCACGATCTCGAGGGCGCTGCCGGAATCGGCCACGAGCTCGGCCGCGGACAGCCCGGGATGCGCGGCGTTGTCGTCGTAGAGCAGCACCCGCTCCGCGGGCGCCACGTCGCCGGAGAGGAGATCCCAGGTGGACACCGCGTGCTCGTCGCCGTCGACGATGCCGGTGTTGGGCAGACCTCCGGTCGCGACGACGACCAGATCCGGCCCCTCGGCCAGCACGTCCTCCTCACCGGCGAGGGTGTTGAAGCGGAAGACGACGCCCAGCGCCTCGCACATGCGCACGCGCCAGTCCACGATGCCGATCATCTCGCGCCGGCGCGGCACGCGCGCGGTGAGGCGCACCTGTCCGCCGGGCTCCGAGGCCGCCTCGAGCACCGTCACCCGGTGACCCCGCTCGGCGAGCACCCGTGCCGCCTCGAGCCCGGCGGGCCCCGCGCCCACGACCACCGCGTTGCGGGCCGGCCCGTCGCCGCGGGCGATCACGTGGGGGATGGTCGCCTCGCGTCCGGTGGCCGGGTTGTGTATGCACAGCGCCTCGTGGCCCTCGTAGATGCGGTCCAGGCAGTAGGTGGCACCGACGCAGGGCCGGATGTCGTCCTCGCGCCCCTCGGCCACCTTGCGCACGATGTGCGGATCGGCGATGTGGGCCCGGGTCATGCCCACCATGTCGAGCTTGCCGGTGGCGATGGCGTGGCGCGCGGTGGCCACGTCGGCGATGCGCGCGGCGTGCAGCACCGGGAAGCGCGTCTCGGCGCGCACCTCGCCGCATAAGTCGAGATGCGGCGCCGACGGTGAGCCCTGCACGGGGATCACGCGCTCGAGCGCCGCGTCCGTGTCGATGTGGCCGCGGATCAGGTTCAGGAAGTCGATCTGGCCGCTGGCCACCAGCCGGCGCGCGATCTCGACGCCTTCCTCCCGCGACAGGCCCTGCTCCCAGTCCTCGTCGGCCACCATGCGCACGCCGACGATGAAGTCCGGCCCGACCCGTGCCCGGATGGCGTCCAGGACCCGCCAGGTGAAGCGCAGCCGGTTGTCCAGGGAGCCGCCGTACTCGTCGTCGCGCCGGTTCGTCGCCGGCGACCAGAACTGGTCCAGCAGGTGGCCGTAGGCCTCGATCTCGATGCCGTCCAGGCCACCGGCGCGCAGGCGTTCGGCGGCGTCGGCATACTGGCCGACGATGCGGTCCAGATCCCAGTCCTCGGCGGCCTTCGGAAACGCGCGGTGGGCGGGCTCGCGCACCGGCGAGGGCGCGAGCACCGGCAGCCAGTCGGCCCTGTTCCAGGCGGTGCGCCGCCCGAGGTGGGTGATCTGCATCATCACCGCCGCGCCGTGTTCGTGGCAGGCATCCGCCAGCTCGCGCAGCCAGGGCACGATCTCGTCCTTGTACGCGTGCAGGTTCCCGAAGGCCTCCGGGCTGTCGCGAGCGACCACCGCGGAGCCGGCGGTCATCGTCAGCGCGATGCCCCCCTTCGCCTTCTCCTCGTGGTAGAGGCGGTAGCGCGTCTTCGGGAGCCCGTCCTCTGAGTAGGCCGGCTCGTGGGCCGTCGACATGACGCGGTTGCGAAGCTCCAGGCGCCGGATGCGGTAGGGCTGCAGCAGCGGATCCTTGGAGCCCATGCTCAGTACCACGCGTCCGACGTCGCCGCGTCCCGGCGCGCGATGAAGTCACGCAGGGCCTCGTCGACCGCCTCGTCCAGCGGCGGTGCCTCGTACTCGGCGAGCTGCTGCTTCCACAGCCGGTTCGCCCGCGACATCGCATCCTCGCTGCCGGACTCGCTCCAGGTCTCCCAGGTCTGGTTGTCGGCGGTGCGGGAGTCCCAGAACGCGTGCTCGTAGTGGGACAGGGTGTGGGCGCAGCCGAGGAAGTGATTGCCGGGCCCCACCTCGCGCACGGCATCGAAGGCGAGCGTGTCCTCGTCGACGGTGATGCCCGCGAGGTAGGTGTGCAGCGCCCCGCAGTGGTCGGCATCGAGCACGAACTTCTCGTAGGACATGGAGAGCAGGCCGTCGAGAAAGCCCGCCGCGTGCAGCACGAAGTTCGCGCCGCTCAGCACCGCCGCCTGCATCGAGGTGACGCTCTCGGTCATGGCCTGGGCGTCGGGCAGCTTGGAGGTGGTGAAGGCGCCGGAGCAGCGCAGCGGCAGCCCCGCGCGGCGCGCCAGCTGGCCGACCACCAGCGAGCCGACGGCCGGCTCCGGGGTGCCGAAGGTGGGTGAGCCGGATCGCAGGGACATGGACGACAGGAAGTTGCCGTACACGGTGGGTGCGCCGGGGCGCTCGAGCTGCGAGAGGGCGCAGCCGACCAGGGTCTCGGCGTGCGCCTGCGCGATGGCGCCGGCGCTCGTGACCGGCCCCATCGCGCCGCCGAGGATGAACGGCACGATGACCGAGCCCTGGTTCGCGCGGGCGTAGGCGCGGATGGCGCCGGTCATGGTGGCGTCCCACACCAGCGGCGAGTTGACGTTGACGTTGCCCATGATGACGCAGTTGCGCTCGACGAATTCCTCGCCGAACACGATGCGCATCATCTGCACGGAGTCCTCGGCCCGCTCCGGCGCCGTCACCGAGCCGAGCAGCGCCTTGTCGGACCAGCGCAGGTGCGCGTACACCATGTGCAGGTGGCGCTTGTTCACCGCCAGGTCGACGGGCTCGCAGACCGTGCCCCCGGAGTGGTGGAGCCACGGGGAGGCGTAGGCGAGCTTCACGAAGTTGCGGAAGTCCTCGATGGTGCCGTAGCGCCGGCCGCGGTCGAGATCCATCACGAAGGGGGAGCCGTAGGCGGGGGCGAACACCACGCTGCCGTCCCCGATCAGCACCGAGCGCGCCGGATTGCGCGCGTGCTGCACGAACCGCGACGGCGCGCTGCGAAGCACCTCGCGCACCAGGCCGCGGGGGAAGCGGAGGCGCTCGCCGGACACCTGCGCGCCCGCCTCGCGCCACAGCTCGATGCTGCGCGTGTCGCCGCCCCGGAACTCGATGCCGACCTCCTCGAGGATTCGCTCGGCGGTGTCCTCGATGCGCGCGAGGGCCTCCTCGCCCAGGGGCTCGAGACAGGGGATCCCGCGCGTGATGTAGGCGGGGGCCGCCGCTCCCGGCGCCTGGGCGCGTTCCCGGCGGGCGCGCCGCCCGCCGCCCCGCCGCTGCGCGGCGCGCTCCTCGCTGACGCTCATGTCGGGGCCTCCGCGGCGCTGGGGCCTGCCATGATACGGCTGATGGCAGGCCCTCGTGACCTCGGAAAGTGCCTGGCCCTGGGACGATTCCAGCTCATGGCCAGTCTCCGTGCGCTGCTGCCGTCGGCGTGCGGGGCCGTCCTCATTTCGATTTCGGCGCGGCGCCTCCTGCACTGAGCTTGCGCGGTCGCGAGTCGAGCGGCCCCGTTCCCGATTCCAGGAACTCGTGGAGCTCCTCGAAGATGACGCGTTCCTCGGCCACCGTCGCGGGCACCTGGTAGCCGAGCCCCTCCAGAACCTTCGTGCGCCGGATGTCGATCTGGCGGCAGATCTGATCGCATGCGGTGTCGAACGCCGAGACGGCAGCGAGGTAGGCGCCCCAGGCGCCCGCCGCGCTCGCGGCGACGTACAGCACCGCCCTGACGTTGAGGGTACCGACGCCCGGGTGTCGCGAGGCGTAGCGGACCGTCTCGGCGAGGGCCTCGAGCGACACCAACGCGAGCAGCAGGCCCGCGGCCACCGACACGTTGAGCAGCATGTGCACGAGCAGCTGGGCGTTGATGGCGCCGGCGCTCTGCTCCGAAGTGAGGTGCGGGAAGAGCTGCGACCACAGCGTCGTGGTCGGCATGCCGTAGCGCTTCTCGGCGTAGTCGTCGAGCGCGGCGATGCGGTTGCCCAGCGTCGTGGGCTTCAGCCATCGGCCCTCCCCGGGGAAGCGTTCCACCTGGACCAGGGCCGCCACCACCCGCCGGTAGGCGAGGCTCTGCACCTCCTCGATGACCGACCCGGCGCCCGGCTGCTTCAACAGCTCGCGCCAGGCCTGCTTCTCCGCGTCGACGGACGCGTTCCCGGGATCGCCGCGATCGGCCTCCAGCAGCGCGCGAAGGCCGTGCAGGATGCTCTCGAGGTCCGCGGAATGGACGATCGGCACCGCGCCTCCCGCCTGCGGGCGCAGGGCGTGCTCGTGCACGCGTGCGCGCGCCGCATGGGACCGCCGGGCGCACTCCTCGGGCGAGAGCGCCGGCCCGCCGGCGACGCCGCACAGGGGGGGCACCGGGATGAACGTGCCCTCCTGCTCGAAGTCCCGCGTCGGCCAGGTCGCTCCGGTCTGCTCCCACAACGCCGCCTGCAGCGTGTCGTTGGCGTCGTTCCAGAGACGTCGCTGGCGGTCGATGAGGAACCGGCGCAAGCGGTCGAACGGCTTGCCGGGCAGATCTTCGAACGCGCGCATGATCTGCTGGTTGAGCGCGTACAGCAGGGCGGACACGCCGAGCAGCTCGAGCAGTGCGATCAGGGTGAAGCTGCCGACGGCCTCCTCCCCGGAGAGCACGCTGGCGATGAAGGTCGACTCGGCATACCCGTGCCATCCGAACACCAGCACCACGCCCGGCACGAGACCGGAGAGCAGAAAGGGCTTGCCGAACGCGCCCTGCAGGGACGAGAGCAGGGAGACCAGCGTGGGCATGGGGCGACGCGGTCCGGCCGGTTCGACTCAGGCCGCGACGGCCCGCAACGCCGTACGGACTCCTAGTGGTTGGGACACGGTTCCAGCGCCCACACCTTGCAGGCGTCGCACCACTTGACCTTCGGGCGTCGCGAGTTGAGCCACTCGTGATGGAATCCCGCCGCGATCTCCTCCGGGTCGCTCTGCAGCTCCTCGATGGCGTCACGCAGGGTCCCGGTGACGATGTTCTTCCGCGCCCGGAGCTCGCGGCGGAAGTCCTCCGGCACGAACAGGCCCGTGGGCTTGTCGGCGTCGTCGACGAGCAGCACCACGCCGGCATCGCGCGCGAGGGCGTCCACCGCGGTCGCCACCCGCACGCCGGACGTCGACTCGTGCACCACCAGGGTGCCGCGGCCGCGCCGCATCTTCGTGATCTCTGCGCGGGGGAACTCGGAGATCCCCGTGAATGCGATGTCCTTGATTTTCAACGGTGACCCCTCCCACTCGATCCGGGTGCCGGTTCGATGACGGCGGGACGCCGCTCGCGGGCTGCCCCGGCATGGGACCGTCGTTTATCAGCGGGTGGGGCGGAGGTCAAGAACGCCGCGGTCGCTCCGGGCACCAATCCGGGCACTAGGCCGGGGGTGGCGGCTGACCGGTTCGCAGCGTGTGGCAAGACCCCATGCGGGATGCCCGCGCGACCCCTGGCAGCGGCGGCGCCGTGGACAGCCGCGCCGGCAACCGGGGACTGTGAGCTACCCGAACGGATGCCCGGCGACCCCTTCCCCGAGAACACCCGCGTCCGAGTGTCTGATACCTTCAAGACTGTACGAAAAACCAGTACACTCGGAGCGTCCTCCCGAGCCGCAAGGAAGCCGCCATGGACAGGCTCCCCCACGAAGCCCTCGGCAACCGCATCGCCGAGCTGTCCGCCCACCTCACCGCCTGCAAGGCCCGCCTCATCGACCTCATCGGCGAGTTCGACGCGTCCGGCGGCTGGGCCGACGAGGGGTGCCTGACCTGCGCCCGCTGGCTGAACTGGAAGTGCGGCGTCTCCGCGCCCGCCGCCCGCGAGCAGGTGCGCGTCGCCCGGGCCCTCAGGGGCCTGCGCCGGGTGCGCGAGGCCTTCGCCAGCGGCGCGGTGAGCTACTCCAAGGTGCGCGCGCTGACCCGCGTCGCCACCCCGCAGAGCGAGGAGTACCTGCTGATGATCGCCGAGCACGGCACCCCCACCCACCGTCGAGGACATTGCAGAGGACCTCGTCTTCTTCACGGGCGCAGTCCCCGGCGAGCAGGTCACGCTCACCCTGGAAGGGCTTGCCGCCCAGGGGATCGTGGTTCGGACTCCCGATGTGCTCGAGGTCAGAAGCCTGAGCGCGCTCTCCTACATGATCAAGCAGGCGCAATGGATGCCACTCACTCCGGTGGTTCAGCACAGTTACAGGCGCAGGTACAAGCACGCGCCTCACTTCCGGGCGTTTGCGGTCAGCACCGATGGCCAAGGGTCTTGTTACAGCTCCGGACGCGCGAACCCCGAGCTGGCGCTGTCATGGGCAATACGACAATGCGAGCGACGCGCCAGCGAGTGGATCCCGTATGCGATTGGAGACGAGCTGGTGCTTGGTTTTTCTGAAGACCGACTGGACGAGGTGCTGCGGACGTATCGTCAAGACCGGTGAGCTGCAGGCATCAGTCACGGAATGAGGCGGGAGCGGCCGTGGCGCATTCCGCGTTGGACGTCGGCATCGGTGGGTCCTTGAAGCACTGGACATCGCTGCGCCCACGCCAAGGGGGCAGCCCTGCGCGCGATAACTGAATCCATGTCCGGGGCGTGGCAGATCGCCACCGAGTGGCGTTCGTCGATGTCGACTCAGGCAATCCACTCCGACACCGGCGCCCGCGCCTCCTGCAGGGGCTGGCAGACCACGTCCACCAGGGCCGGCGCGCCGCTCGCCGCCGCCTCGCGCAGCGCCCCCTCCAGCGCGCCTGGCTCCGTCACCCGCCAGGCGTCGATGCCGAACGCCCGGGCCACCGCCGCGTGGTCCGTCTCGCCGAAGTCCACCGAGAAGTAGCGCGCGCCGAAGCCGGTCTTCTGCCCGGCCTTGATCCAGCCGTAGACGCTGTTGGACACCACCACCACCGTGAGCGGCAGCGCCAGGCGCCTGAGCGTCTCCAGCTCCCCCACCGCCATGCCGAAGCTGCCGTCGCCCATGACCGCCACGCAGGGCGCGTCCGGGCGCCCCACCTTCGCCCCCATGGCGGCGGCCAGGGAGAACCCCAGGGCGCCGTGGGCACGGTTGCTGATGAAGTGCCGGCCGGCGCGGGGGAAGCGGTAGTAGGCCGACACGTAGGGGCAGGGGGTGCCGGGATCCGCCACCACCGTGGCGTCGTCGGGGAGCACCTGCTGCAGGGTGGCGATCAGGCGCTCGGGCCGGATGGGGGTGTCCTCGCTGGCGGCCAGGGTGTCGAAGGCCCCGAACTTCTCGGCCTGGGCCGCCGCCACCCGCGCCGCCGCGTCTCCCTTCGGCCTTGCGGCAATGGCCGCGTCCAGCGCCTCCAGGGCGAGCCGCGCGTCCCCCACCACCGCGGCGTCCGGGCGGTAGCTGGCGCCGATCACCGCCGGATCCGCGTCCAGGTGCACGATGCGCGCGGCGCCGGGGGCCGGGTGGCGCCAGCGCTCCGTGGTCACGGAGCCGGCCCGGCAGCCCACGAACACCACCGTGTCGGCGGCGTCCACCAGGGCGCGGGTGGGCAGCGTGCCGCCGTTGCTGCCCACCACTCCCGCCGCCAGGGGATGGGTCTCGGCGATGGCGCCCTGGCCGCTGACCGTGGTGGCCACCGGCGCGTCCAGCTTCACCGCGAGGTGCTCCAGCGCGGCCTCGGCGCCGGCGATCACCACGCCGCCGCCGCACACGAAGATGGGGCTGCGGGCCGATTCCAGCACCCGCGCCGCCGCCTCGACGGCGTCCGGGTCCGGCGCCTGGCGCCAGGCAGGGAAGCGCCCGTGAGCCGGGTCCGCCCACACCTGCTCGGGATCCACGGATGCGCGCTGCACGTCCAGGGGCAGGCCCAGGTGCGCCGAGCCGGGGCGCGCGCTGGTCATCTCGCGGAATGCGCGGCGCACCGCGCCGGGCAGGGCGCCGGCCTCGTCGATGACCGTGTTCCACTTGGTGAGCGGGCGCATCAGCGCCTCCTGGTCCAGCTCCGTCAGCGTGAACTTGCCCCGTGACGTCACCGACACGTCGGTGGTGATGGCCAGCACCGGGATGGACGACTCGTTGGCCTCCACCAGG
>JBFHNV010000170.1:0-12928 GCA_041593595.1 Gammaproteobacteria bacterium | reverse complement strand
CGGTGCGTCCAGCTCGCCCAGCACCGCTTCCAGGGCGTCCATCAGGTCCAGCAGGTCGGTGTCCTGGATGTCGCCCAGGCTGGCGATACGGAACACGCTGCGCTTGATGGCGTCCTGGCCGCCGGCGATCTCGAAGCCGCGGGCACGCAGGCCCGCGACCACGCGGCGGGCGTCCACGCCGGCGGGGGCGCGCACGGCGGTGACCGCGTCGCCCGGGGGCGTGGCGAACAGATCCAGGCCGCCGGCTTCGACGCCGGCGCGGGTGGCGGCGGCCAGGGCGGCGGTGCGGGCCCAGGCCTTGTCCAGGCCTCCGGCGAGCAGTCGCTCCAGGGCCGCGGCGAGGGCGTTCACTAGGGATACCGCCGGTGTCCAGGGCGTGCCGCCGTCGGCGAGGCCCGCGAGGGCCGGGCGGAGGTCGAAGTAGTAGCGGGGGAGGTCCGCGGCCCCGAGGCGCGCCTTCGCGCGGTCGCCGAGGGCCACGAAGGCGAGCCCCGGCGGGCACAGGAAACCCTTGTGAGCGGCGGCGACGCAGGCGTCGATGCCCCACTCGTCCATGCGCAGGGGCAGCGCACCGGCCGACGACACCGCGTCCACCACCACCAGGGCGTCGCCGGCGGCGCGCACGGTGCGTGTCAGGGCCGCCACGTCGTGCACCACCCCGGTCGAGGTCTCGCTGTGGGTCAGCAGCACCGCGGCGGGGGCGGGACCGGCCGCCAGGGCGCGCGCCAGGTCCGCGGGGGCCACGGGTCTGCCCCAGGGGGCCTCGAGCGCGCGGTGCCCGATCCCGTGGGCGCGGGCGATGGCCAGCCAGCGCTCGCCGAACTTCCCCGCGTGGGCCACGAGCACCCGGTCGGAGCGGCGCACCAGGTTCACGAACGCGGCCTCCAGGGCGCCAGTGCCCGAGGCGGTGAGGGTGACCACGTCACCGCGGGTGAGGAAGGCGCCGCGCAGCAGCTCCGACACGCGGGCCATGCGCGCCGCGAAGGCCGGCGCCCGGGCGGGCAGCAGCGGCGCCGCCTCCGCGGCCCGCACGGCGTCGGGGATCGCTGTCGGGCCCGGCGTGAACAGCCGCACCGTGGAGCGGCCGCGGGCGCCGTCAGTCATAGGTGAGGAGGATCTTCACCGCCCCGTCGGATCGGTCCGTGGCCATCCGGAAGGCGCGCTCCGCGTCGCCGAAGTGCAGGCGGTGGCTGATGAGTGGCGTCGGGTCGAAACGGCGCTGGGCCACCAGGTCCACCGCCAGGGGAAAGTCGCGCTGCGGATCCGGCTGCACGCTGGGGACCAGCGCCGCCTTGCGCCGGAAGAGGTCCGTGTAGCGCAGGGGGTAGACCGGATCGTCGGGCACGCCGAAGGCGAGAATCGTGCCCTCCAGCCGGACCAGGTCGATGCACTGGTTGACGGTCTCGGTCTGGTGGCCCACCGCCTCCACCACCAGGTCCGCGAGCGTGCCGCCGGTGGCCTCGCGCACCGCCGCGGCGGTGTCGCCCGCGCCGGGATCCAGCACGTGGGTGGCGCCCTGGGCGGCAGCGGCGGCGCGCCGGTGGGCCACCGGCTCCACGGCGATCACCCGCCGCGCACCGTGGCTCGCGAGCATGCGGGTGAACATGAGCCCCATGGGGCCCTGGCCCACCACCACCACGTCCCGGTCCAGCACCGGCGGAATGCGCCGCAGCGCGCACACCACGGTGCCCAGGGGCTGCGCCAGCACCAGGGCCTCGTCCAGCCGTCCGCCGGGCAGCGGTACCGCGCTGCGCTCGTGGCTCGCGAACTGCTGGGCGAGGCCGCAGCTCCCGTCCGGCAGCGCGAGCACCGCGTCGCCCTCGCGGAAGCGCGCCGAGCGGCTGCGCACCACGGTGCCGATGCACTCGTGCATGGAGTGACCCGCGGGCAGCGGGTACTTGCCCGGCTTGAGCTCGCGGTAGAACTTGGGCAGGTCCGAGCCGCACACGGCGCTCACCGCCGTGCGCACCACGATGGCACCCTCGTTCGCGCCGCCCAGGTCGGGCTCGGGAACCTCCACCATCTCGATGCGGCGCGGCGCGACGATGCGGGCGGCGAGCATGGTCACTGGGGGATTCTCCCGGGCGGCTGGCGGTGGTGGCGGGGCGGTGGGCGGCCACAGTGTAATGCCGGCCGGTGGCCGGGCACCGTTTGCCCGCCGCCGGGGCCATGGGCTACGCTCGGCAGGCCCTGCGAGGAGTAGGCACCATGATTGCAAGGTCCCGTCCCCCGCGGGTGCTCATCTACAGTCACGACAGCTTCGGTCTCGGCCACCTGCGCCGCTGCCAGACCATCGCGCACGCCATCGTGGACGTGGAGAGCGGGCCGTCCGTGCTCATCCTCTCGGGGTCCCCCATCATCGGCAGCTTCGATTTCCGCAGCCGCGTGGACTTCGTGCGCGTGCCGGGCGTGATCAAGCTGCGCAACGGCGAGTACTCGTCGCTGAGCCTGGACATGGGCATCGGCGAGGTGCTGCGCATGCGCGCGTCGATCATCCGCCACACCGCCAAGGTGTTCGCGCCGGACGTGTTCATCGTGGACAAGGAGCCGCTGGGCCTGCGCGGCGAGATCGACGTGACGCTGCGTGCGCTCAGGCAGCGCGGCACGCGCCTGGTGCTCGGCCTGCGCGACGTGATGGACCAGCCGGAACGCCTCGCGCAGGAGTGGCGGCGCAAGAACCCGCTGCCGGCGCTGGCCGATCTCTATGACGACATCCTGGTCTACGGCCTGCCGCAGATCTGCGAACCCCTGAGCGGCATCGCGCTGCCGGAGGGGGTGCGGGAGAAGATCACCTACACGGGCTACCTGCGGCGCTCCTCCAACGCGCCGCCGTCGGCGTTCTCCGCGGTGGGCGGGACCGGCATGCCCTACGTCCTGGTGACCACCGGTGGCGGTGGCGACGGCGAGGCCCTCATCGACTGGGTGCTGCGCGCCTACGAAACCGACCCGGGGATACCGTATCGCGCGATGCTGGTGTTCGGCCCGTTCATGCAGCCGATCAAGCGCGACCAGTTCCGCGCCCGGGTGGCGCGGCTGGAGCGGGTGGAGGCCATCACCTTCGACGCGCAGGTGGAGTCGCGCATGGCCGAGGCCGCGGGCGTGGTGTCCATGGGCGGCTACAACACCTTCTGCGAGATCCTGTCCTTCGACAAGCCGGCAGTGATCGTGCCGCGCACGCGCCCGCGCATGGAGCAGCACATCCGCGCGTCGCGGGCCGAGGCGCTGGGGCTGGTGCGCATGCTGGAGACGGACGGCGGGCGCGAGCCGGCACGCATGGCCGAAGCGCTGCGCGGGCTGGCGATGCAGCCGCGGCCGTCCGAAGTGGTGGTGCCCGGCCTGCTGGAAGGGCTCGACAACATCCGCCGCCTGGTGCGCCTGTGGACCAGCGCGCGCGACGACGCAGAGCGCGCCCTCGAGGCCCGCGGCTGACGCTGACCCCGTCAGCGCGACGCGCATGCCGCCGCACGCCCCGGGGATCACCGCCGTCGTCCTGAAGGGTTACCCGCGCCTGTCCGAGACCTTCATCGCCCAGGAAATCCACGCTCTGGAGGCGGCGGGGATCCCGCTCACCCTGGTGTCGCTGCGCCGGCCCACGGACGCCTGGGTGCACCCGGTGCACCGTCAGATCCGCGCGCCGGTGCGCTACCTGCCCGTGTACCTGGTGCGCGAGCCCCTGCGGGTGCTGGGCGCCTGGTGGCGGGCGCGCCGGCTGCCCGGCTACCCGGCGGCGCGCCGCGCGTGGCTCGCGGATCTGGGTCGTGATCCCACCCCGAATCACATCCGGCGCTTCGGCCAGGCCCTGGTGCTGGCCGACGAGCTGGAGGCCGGCGTCACGCGGGTGCACGCGCACTTCATGCACACGCCGGCCTCGGTGGCGCGCTATGCCGCTCTCCTGCGCGGGCTGCCCTTCAGCATCTCCGCCCACGCGCGGGACATCTGGACCTCGCCGGAATGGGAGAAGCGCGAGAAACTCGCCGCGGCAGACTTCACCGTGACCTGCACCCGCCACAACCTGGAGCACCTGCGTTCGCTGGCGCCGGCACAGGCCGATCTGTCCCTGGTCTACCACGGTCTGGACCTGGCGCGCTTCCGCCCGGTGGCGCGCCCCGCCGCGGCCCGCGACGGGGGCGATGCGGCGGCCCCGGTGCGCCTGCTATCGGTGGGCCGCGCGGTGGAGAAGAAGGGCTACGACACCCTGCTGGACGCCCTGGCGCGGCTACCGGTGGAGCTGGCGTGGCGCCTCGAGCACGTGGGCGGCGGCCCGCTGGGCAAGCGCCTGCAGCGGCGCGCCGCCGCGCTGGGTCTCCAGGCCCGGGTGCGCTGGCACGGGGCGCTGCCCCAGGAGCGGGTGCTGGAGCGCTATCGGGACGCCGACCTGTTCGTGCTGGCCAGCCGGGTGGCCGCCGACGGGGATCGGGACGGCCTGCCCAATGTGCTGATGGAGGCCCAGAGCCAGGGCCTGGCCTGTATCGCCACCCGCGTGTCCGCGGTGCCCGAGCTGATCGCCGACGGCGTCACCGGCGTGCTGGTGCCGCCTGGCGACGCCGCAGCGCTGGCCGGAGCCCTGGCGGCGCTGATCCGCGACCCGTGCCGGCGGGCCCGTCTCGCGGCGGCGGGGGAGGCGCGGGTGCGCCAGGCCTTCTCCATGGAGGCCGGCATCGCGTGCCTCGCGGCCCGCCTGGCAGCGACGTCGGCGGGTGAGGCCCGCGCCGCGTGAACGTGGCCTTCTACGCGCCGCTGAAACCCCCCGACCACCCCACGCCTTCCGGCGACCGAGCCATGGCGCGCATGCTCCTGCGAGGGCTCAAGCTTGCCGGCTGCCGCGTCACCCTGGCGTCGCGGCTGCGCAGCTACGAGCGCGACGGCGATGCACGGGTCCAGGCCCGTATCCGTGCCCGCGGCGAGCGCGCGGCGGTGCGGTTGCTGACACGCCTGCGCGCGGCGCCGGCAGACCAGCGCCCGGCGGCCTGGCTCACCTATCACCTCTACCACAAGGCGCCGGACCACCTGGGCCCGGCGGTGACCGGTGGGCTGGGGATCCCGTACCTGGTGGCGGAGGCGTCCCACGCACCCAAGCAGTCCGGAGGACCCTGGGACGAGGGCTACCGGCTGGCAGCGGCGGCGATGCGCCGCGCGGCGCGGGTGATCTGCCTCAACCCCAACGACGAGCCGTGCGTGCGCGCGTTGCTGGGTGGCAATGGCCGCCTGTGCCGGCTGGCGCCGTTCATCGACGCCCGGGCCAGCGCGCGGCGCGCCGCGCGCCCCGATGCGGGCGCGGTGCGGCGCGCGTCCCTCGGCCTCGACCCGGAGGTGCCGCTGCTGGTGACCGTGGCCATGAAGCGCGACGGCGCCAAGCTCGCTTCCTACCGGCTGCTGGGGGCTGCCCTGGCCCGCATCGCCCATCGTCCGTGGCAGCTGCTGGTGATCGGGGACGGGCCGGCACGCGTCGCGGTGGACGCGGCGCTGGCCCCGCTGGGCCCGCGGGTGCGCCACGCCGGGACCGTGGCGCCGCGAGAGCTGCCCGCGTGGCTGGCCGCTGCGGACCTGCACCTGTGGCCGGCCGTGGACGAGGCGTGGGGCATGGCGTTCATCGAGGCGGCCGCCGCCGGGCTGCCTTCGGTGGCCGGCGCGGAGGGCGGCGTGGGCGCGGTGGTGCGCGACGGCATTACCGGCCTGCTGGTGCCGGCCCGGGACCCGGATCGCTTCGCCGGCGCGGTGGCGGAGCTGCTGGACCAGCCGGATCGCCGCCGCGCCATGGGCGAGGCGGCCCGGCGCACGGCCCTCGCCGAGCACGACCTGGTGCCGGCGGCAGCGGCGCTCAGGCAGATCCTGGACCAGGTGGCCGGTGGCTGAGCGCGGCCGTTCGCTGCTGCTGCTGCGCCACGGCCCCACCGCCTGGAACGCGGCCGGCCGCATCCAGGGCCGGCAGGACCTGCCCCTGAGCGAGGCGGGCCGCGTGGCGCTCGCGGCGCGGCGTGCGCCTTCTCCGTGGCACGGCGGCGAGTGGCATGCGAGCCCGCTGGTTCGTGCGGTGCAGAGTGTCCGCGCCCTGGGCGGACCCGCGCCGCGCCTGGAGCCGCGGCTGGCCGAGATGGACTGGGGCGGGTTCGAGGGCCGCACCCTGGCGGCGCTGCGCGGCGAGCTCGGTGCCGCCCTGGCCGCCAACGAGGCTCGGGGCCTGGACTTCCGCCCGGACGGCGGCGAGTCGCCCCGGGAGGTGCGGGCCCGGCTGGCGGACTGGCTCGCGGATCTGGATCCCCGCGGACCGCCCCTGGTGGCGGTGACCCACAAGGGCGTGATCCGCGCCGCCCTGTCCCTCGCCACCGGCTGGGACATGTGCGCCGGCTACCCGGTGCGGCTGGACTGGGCCTGCGGCCACGCCTTCCGTGTGCGCGCCGGGGGCGGCCTGGCGGTGGAGCGGCTCAATGTGCCCCTGGATCCGGTGGCGGCGTGAGCGCGCGGGTCCTCCTGTGGGTGCAGCATCTGGTGGGGGTGGGGCACCAGCGCCGCGCCGCTGCCCTGGCCCGGGCGCTGGCCGACGCGGGCGCCCGGGTGTGCTACGTGTCCGGCGGGCTGCCGGTGGACGGCCTGGATCTCGCCGGATGCCGCTTCGAGCAGCTCCCGCCGGCACGCTCGGTGGACATGCGCTACCACACCCTGGTGGACCCGGATGGCGTGCCGGTGGACGACGCCTGGCGGGCACGCCGCCGGGACGCCCTGCTGGCGCTGGTGGCCGAGTATCGGCCTCACGCGGTGGTGACCGAGACCTGGCCTTTCGGCCGTGGCCTGATGCGCTTCGAGCTGGAGCCGCTGATGGGCGCGCTGGCGGCGGCGCGGCCGCGGCCGCTGCTGGTGAGCTCGGTGCGGGACATCGTGGAGCGGCGCCGCCAGCCGCGGAAGTACCGGCGCATGGCGGATCGGGTGCTGGCCTGGTTCGACCGGGTGCTGGTGCACTCCGATCCCGCGCTGGTGCCCTTCGAGGACACGTTTCCGCTCGCCGCCGAGATCGCGCCGCGGATCCGCTACACCGGCTACGTGAGCACGCGTCCCGCGGTGATGTCCCGAGCACCGCGTCCCCACGGGCCGGTGGTGGTGTCGGCGGGCGGCGGCTTCTTCGGCGAGCGAGTCCTGCGCACGGCGCTCGAGGCGCAGCGCCTGTGCGCCGGGGACACCGGGCCATGGCACGTCCTGGTCGGCCCGAATCTGCCACAGCCGCGGTTCCGGGAGCTGGCCGCCCAGGCCGGCCCCGGCGTCCTGGTGCAACGCAACCGGTCGGATTTCCACGCGCTGCTGGACGCCTGTGCCGTGTCGGTGTCGCAGGGCGGCTACAATACCGTCGTCGACCTGCTGGCCGCGCGGGTGCCTGCAGTGGTGGTGCCCTACGAGGACGAGCGCGAGAGCGAGCAGGTCGTGCGGGCACGCCACCTCGCGCGGCGCGGGCTCGTGCGGGTGGTGGACCATGCCACGCTGGACGCCCGCGGTCTCGCCCTGGAGGTGATGGCAGCCGCTCAGGGCGACGGAATGCCTCCCGTGGCCCTGGACCTGGAAGGCGCGCGCACCGGCGCGCGACTCATTCTGGAGGCACTGGACGGCCGCCTGCCGGCAGCCGCGGGCGGCGGCAACCTTCGATGAGCGGCGAGCAGACCACCTGGGCGGATCTGGACGGCGAGCTCGCCTGCTGGCGCGACGCCGGGCGCACCGCCACCCTGTGGTGGCGTGACGATGACGCCACGGTGCCGGACGCCGCCCTGGAGCGCCTCGCGGTCCTGTCCGGGCACTGGTCGGTGCCCCTGGGGCTCGCGGTGATCCCCGCCCGTGCCAGCGCCGCCCTCGGCGCGGTGCTGGCCCTGGCATGCGACGCCGCCGCGCTGCAGCACGGCTTCGCCCACACGGACCACGCCCGCGCCGACGAGCCCTCCGCGGAGCTGGGCGCACACCGCCCGCGGGAGCTGGTGCTGACGGAGCTGGCCGACGGGCGGCGGCGCCTGGCGGACACCCTGGGGGCGCGCTTCGTGCCGGTGCTGGTGCCGCCGTGGAACCGCATCGCGGCGGCTCTGCTGCCGGGCCTCGCGGGCATCGGTTTCACCGGACTGTCGTGCTTTGCGCCGCGCCCGGCCGCCGCCCGCGACGGGCTGGTGCTGGCCAACTGCCACGTGGACCCGGTGCACTGGCGGCGCGGTGGCGTGTTCCGCGGCGAGCCCCGGACCCTGGCCGCGCTGGTGGAGCACCTGCGGGCACGCCGCACCCGGCGCGTGGATCCGGACGAGCCCACCGGGCTGCTGACCCATCACTGGCGTCACGACGATGCGTCCTGGTCATTCCTGGAGCGGCTGTTCGAGCGCCTGCACGGTCGACGGGAGGCGCGCTGGCTCGACGCCCGTGCCGTGTTCGCGCGGTGAGGGCGTTGCGCTACCCCCGGGTCGCCACGGCGGCGGACCTGGCGCGGGCTGCCGCCGGCGCGACGGCCGTCGGCGTGCCGCTGGCGGCGGCGGACCCGCCCGGCTGGCTGGTGCTGCTGCTGGTGGCGGCGCTGGCCCTGTTCGCGGCCCACGCCCTCGGGGCCTGCGCCCGGGCCATGCACCGGGTGTGCCTGGAGCGTGACGGCCTCGTGATCCAGCCCCGCGGCGTGCGCATCCCGTGGCGCGCGCTGGAGACGCTGGATCTGCGCTACTACTCGACGCGCCGCGACGGCGAGCGAGGCTGGCTGGAGCTGCGGCTGCACGCCGGCAGCGCGCGTGCACGCATCGACTCCCGCCTCGACGGATTTCGCGGCGTGCTCGAGCGGGCCACGCGGGCGGCGCGCGAGCGTGATCTGGCCCTGAGCGCCGCCACCGTGGCCAACCTGGCCCGGCTGGGGCTTTCGCCGCCGGAGCCGCGCCGGTGACCGCGCCGCTGCTCCAGGTGCAGGACCTGCAGGTGGTGTTCCACCTGCACGCCGCCGGATCGCTGGAGGCGGTGCGGGGTGTGACCTTCGCGGTGCCCGAGGGTGGCACGGTGGCGCTGGTGGGCGAGTCCGGCTCCGGCAAGTCGGTGGTGGCCCAGTCCATCATGGGGATCCTGCCCCGCGCCGCCCACATCCGCGGCGGCCGCATCCTGTTCCGGGATCCGCGTCGCCGGAGCGGGCAGCCGGTGGACATCGCCGCGATGGATCGGGACGGTGCGGAGCTGCGCGAGATACGCGGCGCGCGCATCTCCATGATTTTTCAGGAGCCCATGACGTCCCTGTCACCGCTGCACACGGTGGGCGACCAGGTGGGGGAGGCGGTGCGACTGCACCAGGCGGCGACGCGCCTGGAGGCGCGCGGACTCGCCCGCGAGGCGCTGGAGCACGTGGGCTTCCCGGATCCGGGCAAGGCGCTCGACACCTACCCGTTCGAGCTGTCCGGCGGCCTTCGCCAGCGTGCCATGATCGCCATGGCGCTGGTGTGCCGGCCGGCGCTGCTCATCGCCGACGAGCCCACCACCGCCCTCGACGTGACCATCCAGGCGCAGATCCTCAACCTGCTGCGCCGCCTGCAGGACGAGCTGGGAATGGCCATCCTGCTCATCACCCACGATCTCGGGGTAGTGGCCAACCTGGCCGATCAGGTGGTGGTGGTGTACCACGGTCAGGTGATGGAGCGTGGCGGCCTCGAGGACATCTACGCGCGCCCGCGCCACCCGTACCTGCAGGCGCTGATCCGGGCCGTGCCCCGCATCGGCATGCGGGCCGGCGAGCGCCTGGTCCCCATCCGGGAGGTGGCGCGCGAATCGGGCGGTCACCTGGTGGCCCGCGAGCCCTGGCCCGCCGAGGCAGACGCGGCCGGTCCGCTGCTCGCCCTGGAGGGGGTCAGCAAGCAGTACACCGCGCGCAAGGGGAGCTGGCTGCGCCACACGCCGGCACTGGGGGTGCAGGCGCTGGACAACGTGAGCCTGCACATCGAGCGCGGCGAGTGTCTCGGGCTGGTGGGGGAGAGCGGCTGCGGCAAGACCACCCTGTCGAAGGTCATCATGCGCGCGGTGCGCCCCGACGCCGGCACGGTGCACTTCAACGACCGCGGCACGCGGGTGGACCTGCTGGCACTGGAGGGCGCGGCGCTGACCGCCATGCGGCGACGCATCCAGCTCGTGTTCCAGGACCCCTTCGGCTCGCTCAACCCGCGCATGACGGTGCTCGACATCGTCTCCGAGCCGCTGGTGATCCACGGCATGACCGAGCGCGAGCAGCGTTTCGAGGTGGTGAAGGAGCTGATGGCCCTGGTTGGCCTGGATCCGCGCTTCCTGTCACGCTATCCGCACAGCTTCTCCGGCGGCCAGCGCCAGCGCATCGGCATCGCCCGCGCGCTGGCGCTGAATCCGGAGCTGCTGATCTGCGACGAGCCGGTCTCGGCGCTGGACGTGTCGGTGCAGGCGCAGGTGCTGAACCTGCTCAGGGAGCTGAAGGGGGAGCTGTCGCTCACCTACCTGTTCGTGTCACACAACCTGGCGGTGGTGGACTACATGGCGGACCGCATCGCGGTGATGTGCGGTGGACACCTGGTGGAGGTGGCGCCGCGCGAGCGGCTGTTCGAGTACCCGGTGCACCCCTACACCCGTGCCCTGCTGGCCGCGGTGCCCCGCGCCGACCCGTCCGAGCGCCTGGATCTGACGGCGCTGATGGAAGGCCGCGTGTCGGTGCCCGCCGAATGGCCCGCGCCGTTCACCGTGACCGTGGGCCACACGCCGGGCCTGGTGGAGGTAAATCCGGGCCACCGGGTTCGCGCCGGGCGGGAGCTCACCGGGGACGGCGCCGCATGAGGGGGCTGCGCTGGCTGGCGGTGCTGGCGGCGCTCGCGTCCGTGGCCGCCGCCGATCCGCGCGAGCCGCCGGAGCTCGCGGCCCTGGTGGCCGCGGGCGAGCTGCCGCCGCTGGCCGAGCGCCTGCCCGCCAGCCCCGCGGTGATGCCGCTGGCCGAGCCCGGCCGCCACGGCGGCGAGCTGCGCCTCCTGATGGGACGCGCCAAGGACGTGCGCATGATGACCGTGTACGGCTACACCCGCCTGCTGGTGTATGACCGCAACTTCGACCTGGTGCCGGATCTGGCGGAGTCCGTCGAGGTGCGCGACGACCGCGAGTTCACCATCCGGCTGCGCGCCGGTCACCGCTGGTCCGACGGTCATCCCTTCACCAGCGAGGACTTCCGCTACTGGTGGGAGGACGTGGCCACCAACACCGATCTCTCGCCCTTCGGGCCGCCGTCGCTGCTGCTGGTGGCGGGCGAGCTGCCGCAGGTCACGATCCTGGACGAGCGTACCGTGCGCTACGCGTGGACGCGGCCGAACCCCTTCTTCCTGCCGGCGCTGGCGGGCACGCAGCCGCTGTACATCTATGCTCCGGCCCATTACCTGAAGCCCTTCCACGCGCGCTACGGGGACCCGGAGCGCATCGGGGCCATGGCGCGGGAGGTGGGACAGCGCGACTGGGCGAACCTGCACGCCAGCGTCTACCGCCCCTACAAGAACCTCAACCCGGATCTGCCGGACCTGGATCCCTGGCTGGTGCGCACCGAGGCGCCCGCGACGCGCTTCGTGTTCGAGCGCAACCCCTACTTCCACAAGGTGGACCCGCAGGGACGCCAGCTCCCCTACGTCGACCGGGTGCTGCTGACCATCGCCGACGGCAAGCTGATCCCGGCGAAGACCGGCGCCGGCGAGGCGGATCTCCAGGCGCGCAACCTGAGCTTCAGCGACTTCACCTTCCTCAAGTCCAGCGAGAAGCGCACCGGCAACCGCGTGTACCTGTGGCAGACCACCAAGGGGGCGCACCTCGCGCTGTTTCCCAACCTGAACGTGGAGGATCCGGTGTGGCGCCGCCTGCTGCGTGACGCGCGCTTCCGCCGCGCGCTCTCGCTCGCCATCGACCGCCACGAGATCAACCAGGTCATCTTCTACGGGCTCGCCGTGGAGGGCAACAACACGGTGCAGGAGGACTGCCCGCTGTACGAGCCACGCTTCCGCGACGCCTGGGCGCGCTACAATCCGGAGCAGGCGGGCGCACTGCTGGACGCGCTGGGTCTGGTGGATCGAGACGCCCGCGGGATCCGCCTGCTACCGGACGGGCGGCCGCTCGAGATCATCGTCGAGACCGCGGGCGAGGATACCGAGCAGAGCGACGTGCTGGCGCTCATCGAGAGCACCTGGCGCGACGTGGGGGTGAAGCTGTTCACCAAGCCGCTGCAGCGCGAGGTGTTCCGCAACCGCATCTTCTCCGGTCAGACCCAGATGGCGATCTGGGGCGGGCTCGAGAACGGCCTGCCCACCGCGGACATGAGCCCCGAGGAGCTCGCGCCCACCAGCCAGCAGCAGCTCCAGTGGCCCATGTGGGGCCAGCATTTCGAGACCGGCGGGACGCTGGGCGAGGCGCCGGCGCTGCCGGAGGCGCAGCGCCTGCTCGAGCTCAACGCCGCCTGGCTCACGTCCAGCAGTCGCGACGAGCGGCGCGCCATCTGGAAGGAGATGCTCGAGATCCACGCGCAGCAGGTGTTCACCCTCGGCATCGTCTCCAGCGTGCCGCAGCCGGTGGTGGTGAACGAGCGGCTGCGCAACGTGCCCGAACGGGGCATCTACAACTGGGAGCCGGGGGCTCACTTCGGCATCTACCGTCCCGAGACCTTCTGGTTCGAGGCGCGCTGACGTGCTCACCTACCTGGCCCGCCGCCTGCTGGTGATGATCCCGACGCTGCTCGTGATCAGCGTGCTCGTGTTCGTCATCATCCAGCTACCCGAGGGCGACTACCTGAGCAGCCACATCGCCGAGCTGCAGGCGCAGGGCGAGAAGGTGAATCAGGAGGAGATCGCGTACCTGCGCCACCGCTACGGCCTCGACCGATCGCCGCTGGAGCAGTATTTCGTGTGGCTGTGGGGCATGCTGAACGGCGACTTCGGCTATTCCTTCGAGTACAACAAGCCGG
>JBFHNV010000169.1:0-12975 GCA_041593595.1 Gammaproteobacteria bacterium | reverse complement strand
GCCTGGGTGGAGCGGTACTCCGAGGAGATCGGGCCGCGCCAGGGGGCCCGGGTGGTGGCCCGCGCGTGGACCGATCCGGCCTTCAAGGCCCGGCTGCTGGCCGATGCCGCGGAGGCCGTCCGCGAGCTCGGCTTCGAGCAGGGCCACCTCATCGCCGTGGAGAACACCCCCGAGGTGCACAACCTGGTGTGCTGCACCCTGTGCTCGTGCTACCCCCACGCGCTGCTGGGGATGCCGCCGAGCTGGTACAAGATGGCCGCCTACCGTTCCCGGGCGGTGCGCGACCCGCGCGGCGTGCTGGCGGAGTTCGGCGTCGCGCTCGCCGACGAGGTGGAGGTGCGGGTGTGGGACAGCACCGCGGAGCTGCGCTTCCTGGTGATTCCTGAACGCCCCGCCGGCACCGAGGGCTTCGACGAGGAGCGCCTGGCGTCGCTGGTCACCCGCAATGCCATGATCGGGACCCACCGCGACCTCTCGGCCCGGGTCCAGGAGTCGGCCTGATGGACGGCATCCACGATCTCGGAGGGCGCCAGGGTTTCGGTCCGGTGGACGTGGACGTGCCCGACGACGAGCAGTTCCACGAGCCCTGGGAAGCGCGGGTGCGGGGCATGGTCAACGCCATGAGCACCGCCGCGGACTGGAACATCGACTGGTTCCGTCACTGCCGCGAGCTCATCGACCCGGCGGACTACCTGTCGCGGCCGTACTTCGATCAGTGGGTGCAGAGCTACTGCGCCATGATGGTGGTGTCGGGCCTGGCCACGGTGGAGGAGCTCGCCAGCGGCAAGGCGGCGGCGCCCGCCCGGGGCCTGGGCCAGCCCATGACCGTGGCGCAGGCGCGTACCGTGCGCCTGGGGGTGCGCAGCTTCGACGCGCCGGTGGACGATCCGCCGCGCTTCGCACCTGGCGACACGGTGCGCGCCCTGGCCCACGGCATCCCGGGGCACACCCGGCTGCCCGCCTACGTGCGCGGTCGCGCCGGCACCGTCGAGCGCCACCACGGCGCCCACGTGCTGCCGGATGCGAATGCACTCAACGACAAGCGCCACGAGCATCTGTACACCGTGGGCTTCGAGGCCGCGGAGCTGTGGCCGGAGGCGAAGGGGCGCCGGGAGCGGGTGCTGCTCAACCTGTGGCAGAGCTACCTTGAGCCGGCCTGAGCCCCAGGCACCCGGGCCGCTGGCCCGGCGTGACGGCGAGCCCGCCTTCGACGAGCCGTGGCAGGCCCAGGTGATGGGATTGGCGGCGCAGCTCCTGGAGCGCGGCGCGTTCAGCAACGTCGAGTGGTCCGATGCACTGGGCGAGGCGCTGCGGGCAGCCGTCGCCCGGGGCGAGCCGGACGATCCCCAGACCTACTACCGCTCGGCCCTGGAGGCGCTGCAGTGCCTGCTGGCCCGCGGCGGCGGCGTCAGCCGCGAGGCCATGGACGAGCGCACCGAGGCCTGGCGGCGCGCCTACCGGAACACGCCCCATGGCGCGCCCGTAGTGCTCGACGCCGCCGATCGCTGAATAGCGGTTCCCAATCCCGGATCACCTGCCAACGGGGCGGACGGCATGGGTCGATGCGACCGTGGGCGGCATGGACGCCGCCCTCGAGCTCCCAGGGACGGGTTCACGGCGGGGCGCATCGGCCCATGCCGTCCGCCGCATCGCGAGATGTCTGGAGTAGCGTTCGGAACAGCCATTCGGGGGCGCGCGCCGCACCCGCTGTTCTTGCGGAGCCGGTCGGCCCGGGAAAACCTGCATGCTGGGCACGCTGAATCAAATCTCGAGTGAGGGCACCATGACATCTACGAAAGTGGCGCTGGTCACCGCCGGCGGCAGCGGCATGGGCGCCGCCGCGGCGCGGCGCCTTGCGGCGGACGGATTCCAGGTCGGGATCCTGTCGTCGTCGGGCAAGGGCGAGACGCTCGCCAAGGCGCTCGGCGGTGTCGGCGTGACGGGATCCAACCAGTCGCACGAGGATCTCGGGCGCCTCGTGGACCTCGCGATGGACCGGTGGGGACGGGTCGACGTTCTGGTCAACAGCGCGGGCCACGGGCCGCGGGCGCCGGTCCTGGAGCTGAGCGACGAGGACTGGCACACCGGCCTGGAGGTCTACTTTTTGAACGCCGTGCGCCCCACCCGGCTGGTCACCCCGATCATGCAGGCGCAGAAGTCGGGCTCCATCATCAACATCTCGACCTTCGCCGCCTTCGAGCCGGACCCTGTGTTCCCCACCTCCGGCGTGTTTCGCGCCGGCCTCGCGGCGTTCACGAAGCTCTTCGCCGACCGGTACGCCGCCGACAACATCCGCATGAACAACGTGCTGCCCGGGTTCATCGACAGCCTGCCCGAGAAGCCCGAGTTCCGCGAGCGTATTCCCATGGAGCGCTACGGCAGGATGGACGAGATCGCGGCGACCATCGCGTTCCTGGCCTGCGAGGGCAGCGGCTACATCACCGGGCAGAACATCCGTGTCGACGGCGGTATCACGCGCTCGGTGTGAGCCGGCACCGTCGCGCCCAAGCCGCGTGCAGTGGCGCGTGGCGCGGTGAGCGCCATGTCCAGGGAATCCAACCTCTGGCGGCACACCGCCGGTGCACCGATCGAGGCGCCCGCCCTGGCGGGCGATGTCACCGCAGACGTGGCCGTCATCGGCGGCGGCTTCACGGGCTGCTCCGCCGCCCTGCATCTGGCCGAGTCGGGCGCGGACGTGCGCCTGCTGGAGGCCGAGACCGTCGGCCATGGCGGCTCGGGGCGCAACGCGGGGCTGGTGAATGCGGGCCTGTGGCTGCCGCCGGACGACGTGGAGGCCGCCCTCGGGCGCGCGGCGGGCGAGAAGCTGAACCGGGCGCTGGCGGGCGCGCCGGATGCGGTGTTCGGGCTCATCGAGCGCCTCGGAATCGACTGCGAGGCAACGCGCAACGGCACCCTGCACTGTGCCCCGGACGCTGGCGGCCTGGCCGACCTGCGCCGCCGCCATGCCCAGCACCTTGCCCGCGGCGCCCCGGTGGAGCTTCTCGACGCCGGGGAGACCGCGCGCCGGACCGGCACGCAGTGCCACCACGGTGCCCTGCTGGATCGGCGCGCCGGGACCATCCAGCCGCTTGCCTACGTCCGCGGCCTCGCGCGCGCTGCCGGCGCCGCCGGCGCGCGGCTGCACGAGGCCTCGCCGGTCACGGCGGCGAGCCACGACGGCACGGCGTGGACGGTCACGACACCGGGCGGACGGGTGACGGCCAGGG
The DNA here is from genome assembly GCA_041593595.1 of Gammaproteobacteria bacterium. Taxonomy (GTDB): domain Bacteria; phylum Pseudomonadota; class Gammaproteobacteria; order HK1; family HK1; genus JBFHNV01. Next base: position 9,748 of record JBFHNV010000169.1, on the reverse strand, counting down.
TCCTGATCCAGGCCACCAACGCTTACGAGCGCCGCGCGGCGGCGATGGCGACCTACACCGCCGTGTACTACTTCCAGTGCGCGACGGCGCCCCTGAGCGACAATCTCCGCGGCGGGATCCTCGCCAACGGGGAAGGCTGCTGGGACACCGCCATGGTGATGTCCTCGTTCCGCCTGGATGCCGCCGGCCGCCTGATCGTCGGCGGCATCGGCGAGCTGGACGGCTGGGGTGACGGCATCCACCGGCGCTGGGCCAGGCGCAAGCTCCGCGCGCTGTTCCCCGGGCTGCCGGAGCAGGCCTTCGAGCATGCATGGTGCGGCCGCATCGCGATGACCGCCGACCACGTTCCCAGGGTCGCTGCCATCGGGCCGGACGCCATCGGCATCTACGGCTACAGCGGCCGCGGCATCGGCCCGGGAACGGTGTTCGGGCGCGCCGCCGCCGCGTGGGCGGCAAGCGGCGATGTGGACGCATTCCCGGTCCCGGTGATGCCCATGAGGCGCGAGCCCCTGACCCGCCTGAAGCGGCTCTACGTCGAAGTCGGCGCCCGTCTCGTCCATGCCGTGGGCGGGCGCACGGCGAGAAATGCGGGCTAGTCCGTCGCCAGCGCGTCGCGGATGACGGGGTAGATGTCCTGGGCGGCCCGCTTGCCCACGATGCAATCGAGGTGACCGTAGTCCTTGATGAGGTGACGTCGATAGAGTGCATCCCCGTTGCGATCGCACAGCATCTCGAAGGTCGCCTTGGTGCTGCTCGGCGCGAACATGTTGTTGTGCTCACCCGAGAGAAAGGTGATCGGCAGCGCCATGCGATCCAGGTGCGGCTTGTCCCGCTCCTCGATGACCGACCCGGAGCGCACCAGGTCGCTGACGTCGCCGACGAAGCCGAAAATGCAGTCCGGGATCAGCGCTCCCACCAGCCTGTGGGTGGCCTCGTTGATCTGCGGGTGCCACAGGAGATCACCGAACATTGCGCTGTGGCGGTGGCACGACGTGTTGTCGCACGAGTAGGTCTTGGGGATGATCTTGCTCAGGAACCCGATGACGAAATCACCCCAGGTGGCGGTGACCTTGTCGGGCTCGAAGTGGATCAACGACTCGTCCGGGATCGCGTAATCGAGTCGAAGGGTGGTCTTCAGCGAACCGACCTTGCTGAGATCGAGGTGCAGCGACACCTGGCTCGCGACGAAGCTCTGCACCTGCTCGCGCGGCTGGTAGCCGCGCATCAAGGACATGCTGAAGGACGTCGATCCGAGGCAGTGCGCGAAGACCTGCACCGTCTCGGAGTCGGTGGCGTCGCGCACCAGCTTGACCACCGCCGGCCAGTCGTGGCGAGCGACGTCGTCGAGGGTGTACTGCGTCTTGTGCGAGGGCAGCTCCGGGCTGGTACGCCAGTCGAACAGCCACATGTCGTAGCCCTCGGCCGCCAGATACTCGACCAGGTTCTGATCGACGGTGTCGATGCAGTACGACAGGCCCGACATCGCGGTGCCGGGAGCCATGATCAACGGCCCCTTGGTGCCGGCCTTGCAACGGTGGACCAGAAGCTCGGTCTTGCCGTCGAGCGCCTTGAAGTCGTGCCGCTCGAGGGCCGGGGCGTCGAGCTTGCGGTTCTTGCCGAAGAATGTGCTTGCGGGCATGGCGACCTCCCTACCGGGTCGGTGACCGGCTCGTGGCGTTTGTGATGCGTGCTATAGCGTCTTGAGGTACTCGATCAGGGCGCGCTTGTCCTCGTCGGGCAACTCGGTGCCGTATGCCTTGCCGCTGTGGCCCTCGTTGCCGTTGCCGGCGAGCTTCAGATCGAAACGGAACATCTTGCGGCCGTCGAGCTCCTCGATGTCGGTACGCAGGCCTACCCGCTCCGGGTCGAACACCGCGTGCCCGACGTAGAAATGGTCCTTGCCGCCGTTGCGCTGGTCCTCCGGGGTCAGCAGGTCCCACAGCGTGGGGACCGAGCCGTTGTGAAGGTATGGTGCGCGTGCCCAGATGCCGTCCAGGGTGCGGCACGCGTAGCCGTCGGTCTTGGTCATCTCGCGCAGCGCCCAGGGCGCGTCGCCCCCCATGGTGTTGAACAGGTCGTTGAGCTTCTCGGTGTAGGAGTTGAGCCGGTAGGGGCTGGTCTTGACCGCCGCGAGCTTCAGGACCTTGCCGTTGAGCTTGCCGCCTTTGGCATGGCACTCGTAGCAGTACTCCTGCCAGAGCGCGGCGCCGCGCTCGTAGGTTGCCTGGTCCGCGGTCCTGTCGAAGGGATACTCAGGCGGGGGCACGTTCACGATCCAGGCGTCGACGCGGTCCAGCAACGCGATGTCGACGGACTCCGGGGTCGCGCCGGCGCCGAACGCGGCACCGACGTTGCGGTCCTGGATGCGCGGTGCGTTGCCGTCCCAGTTCAGCTGCACGTCGCGCTTGATCTTCTGGTTCCAGATGGAGGCGAGGCGAGCGGTCCCGATCGACTCCTCGGGGCTCAGCCCGTCGGGCCAGTGCTCACGCAGCTGGGTGAGCTTGTAGGGGTTGAAGGTATCGACCCGGCCCGGGCCGAACGGGGCGCGGTCGGCAACGAACAGCTGGGCGAGCTCGCGCTGGCGTTTCTGCACCGCATCCCGGAACTGCCCGATCACGTAGCGGTAGACGAGCTTGTCGACGAGGCCGAGCGGCTCGCGCTGGTCCATCGCCGCGATCACCGCATCGGCGGTGAAGCGCTGGTCGCCGGTGACGTCGAAGAGGAACTGGAAGAACGCCCCCAGGTCGGCGGTGTTGGAACCCATCGTCACGATGACCGTCGGGTCGGCCTCGGGCGAGAGCCGGATGTAGCCGACGTGGCACGCGGCGCAGTTCATGCCGGCCAGGGGCACGATCCGGGTGCGCGTCGAGAAGCCCACCGGCATGGCGTGGCCGGGCTCCTGCACGAAGCCGAACGCGGTGTAGTCGCGGGGCGCCCCCGCCGGGAGGTGCTCGGGGAACATCTCGGGCAGCACCGCGAGCACCCGCACCGGCATGCCGTTGTCGGTGTCGGCGCCGATGGTGCCGTACTTGAAGTTCTCGAGCTCGTCCGCGTAGTAGGCGGTCTCGTCGAGCGGATAGTTCTGAAGGAACCAGAATGCGCCGGCGCCGAGGACGATCAGGACGATCAGCACGGTCTTCAAGACGCCGCCCCTGGATCCGGCTAGCCGGGTGCCTGCCAGTTTGTCGATCGAGTTACTCATGCTGCCGCCTCTCCTCGGCAAGATGGATGACCAGGCCGTGCCTGAGGATTCGCTCGCGCCCGCCCTGCGCCCCGAAACGGGTGCTCAAGCTGCGCCGTCGTGCCACACGGAATCGTGCGCGGACTGGCGCTTGAACTGCGCCATGTCGTAGAAGCGCTCGTAGTAGTCCATCTCCAGGTGGCCGAACTGCAGCCAGATGCCTGGGGTGTAGAAGGCGTCGACGTGGGCGGGAAAGCGGCCGTAGGTGTCCCACAGGTAGTTGCAGATCTCCTTGGTGTACTCGATTGACCACTCGGAGAAGTGGGTTGCGTCCTTCAGGTAGGCCTCGGCGTTCTGCTTGCTGTTGTAGCTTCGGGAGAACACCTCGGTGTCGCCATAGGAGCCGCCCGCGGCCCCGTACTTGGCCTCGATGAGCCGGTCGACCGCCTCGTCCATGGAGCCTACGTAGGGCGGCGTCAGGCTCTCCAGGATGCCGTCGATGCCGACCGGGTTGGGTTGCGATGCCGGCACCGGCGGGGTCGGACGGACCTTCTTGGGCTGCTGGAACCGAAACGGCAAACCGTGCCAGCCCTTGGCCTCGTCCTGGGTGAAGATATAAGGGGGAAACACCGAGCCGTGAATCCAGCCCCCGAGGCCCATGCCCTGGGCCACCAGCATGAGGTTCTGCAGGTAGAAGAAGCAGCCGTAATCGGTCCGCAGGGTATGCCCGCTGCCCAGGGGGCCGATGCTGTCCTTGCTGACGAAGCCCTTCCGCAACCATTTCAGGCCACCGATGGGCTGGTAGGGGATCTCCGGGCTGAGCCCGAGGGCGCCGCCGATCTTGGCCAGCCATTCCACCAGGTTGCCGGGCTTGAAGCGCGACCAGTCGTCGACGAACATCATGCGCTTCTCTTGCGGCTCGTTGGCGATGATGGCGAGCCCGTTGATGTACTGCCAGGTGCAGTCGACGACCGGGAAGATGATGGTGGTGCCGGGCACGTTGGAGTGCTGCGCGTTCCAGCCGAGGTAGTAGGGCCATTCGCGCGGAAAGTCCATGCGCCGGTCCGAGACCCGCACCTTGGCCTGCTCGGCGGAGTGCAGCCAGTCCTCTTCCTTCCAGTCCTCCCAGCGCGGCGGCAGATCTTTCAGGAGATCCAGTGCGGCGCGCCCCCTCGGATAACGCAGGAGAAACATCCCGTCGTCGTTGATCATGAAGAAGTGGGTGGCCTGGCAGTTGTCCGCGCTGCTGCCGGTGCGACCGATGATGTGCAGGAAGGGCGTCCCGATCTCGGTCTTGCCGCCCGGCTTGATCATCGGGCCATCGTGCATGGTGACCCCGGTCACGCCGGTGGTCACCACGACCAGGATCGCCTCTTCCAGCGGGGTCAGGGGATGCGGCTGGTTCTTGCTCTTCCAGCTGAGGCCGCCGGCGTCGAGGGAGACGCCCTGCGCGACCCTGCGGGTGCGCCGCTCCACGATCGACGACATCAGCGGATAGCTGAACAGATCCGCCAGCCCGGGATGAAGTCGTGAAGCGGCTTCCGATCTCGCCTTGGCGCCATCGGTCGTAGCCATGGATACCCCCTTCGCTGCGAATCGTTGTTGTTGATGCGGAATTAGGTTCCTCGCGCGGCATTCTACCGCCAATTCGAAACGGAAAGACACGTGTTGCCGCGGTCGACACGTGTTCCCGTGGTCGATGGGTGCATCTCGTCAGCCCGCCCCATGCGACACCTTCGATCTGCCTCCCGCGACGTTCGTACATGCCTTGAAAGCACACAGGGACGATGCCGTCGTGAGACGGGTGCTTCGGCGCGTAGACCACCAGAACGTCGCCGTCGCGGGCGAGGGGCGGATGCGGTGCCGCCGGGTCGTGCAGGCGAACGGTCTTGCGTCCCGCGACGGGACCGACGGCGATCCGACCAGCTACGAGTCAGCGCTCCTCGCGGTCCATCTCGCGCAGGGCCACGCGGCGGATCTTGCCGGTCACGGTGAGCGGCATCTCGTCGATGAAGCGGATCTCGCGCGGGTACTCGTGACCGGAGAGCCGTTCCTTCACGAAAGCCTGCAGCGCCTTCGCCGCCGCGGCGTCGCGGGCCGCGCCCGGCGCCGGCACCACGTAGGCCTTCACCACCTCGCCGCGCACCGGGTCCGGCGCGCCGATGACGCCGGCCAGCGACACGCCCGGGTGCTGCATCAGGCACTCCTCCACCTCGGTGGGGCCGATGCGGTAGCCGGAGCTCAGGATCACGTCGTCGTTACGGGCCTTGAACCACAGGTAGCCGTCGCCGTCCATGTGGCCCAGGTCCCCCAGCAGGCACCAGTCGCCCACGAACTTCTCCCGGGTGGCCTCGGGCCGGTTCCAGTACTCCAGGAACATCACCGGGTCCGGTCGCTTCACCGCGATCACCCCCTCCGTATCCGGTGGACAGGGTCGGCCCTCGGCGTCCACCACCGCCACCGTGTGACCGGGGATGGGCCGGCCCATGGAACCTGGCTTCACGGGGAAGAGATCTCCGTTGTTGCCAACCACCAGGTTCACCTCGGTCTGTCCGTAGAACTCGTTGATGGTCAGACCGAAGGTGTCGCGGCCCCAGGCGATCATGTCCTCCCCCAGCGCCTCGCCGCCGCTGGCGATGCTGCGCAGGTCGCAGCCGAAGCGGCGCGGGTCCTCAACCTGGCGCAGCATGCGAAGCGCCGTGGGCGGCATGAAGGTGTTGCGTACCTGCAGACGAGTCATGAGCGCGAAGGCCGCCTCCGGGTCGAACTTCTCCAGCCGCTTCGCCACCACCGGCACGCCGTGGTAGAGGCCCGGCAGCAGCACGTCCAGCAGGCCGCCGGCCCAGGCCCAGTCCGCGGGTGTCCACAGGCAGTCGCCGTCCTTCGGCAGGAAGCGGTGGGGCACCTCCACTCCGGGCAGGTGGCCGATGAGCACCCGGTGGGCGTGCAGCGCGCCCTTGGGCGCGCCGGTGGTGCCGGAGGTGTAGATGAGCATGGCCGGGTCGTCGGCGTGGGTGTCCACGGTGGCGCAGCGATCCGAGGCGCGCTCCAGCAGGGGCGCGAGATCGTCCGCGCCGTCCGCGGGTCCGTCGATGCACAGCACGTGCCGGAGATGCCCGAGGTCGCCGCGCACGGGGGTCAGCCGCCCGAGGTTGGCCCGGTTCGTGATCAGCGCCTTCGCCCCGCTGTCGGCGAGGCGGTGGGCCAGGGCGTCCTGTCCGAACAGGGAGAACAGTGGCAGGGCGATGGCGGCCAGCTTGTAGATGGCCACGTGGGCCGCCGCGGTCTCCGGGCACTGGGGCAGGTGAATGGCCACCCGGTCGCCACGCACGACGCCCAGCGATGCCAGCACGTTGGCGAGCCGGCTGGCGTCGCGCTGGAGCTGCCGGAAACTCACCCGGCGGGTGCCCGATGCCGCGTCCACGATCAGTGCGGTTGCGTCGGGGGTGGCCGCGGCGTGGCGGTCGCACACCGCGGCGGCGATGTTGAAGCGCGTTTCCTGCGGCCAGCGGAAGCGGGTCACGCACTCGTCGTAGCTGGTGGCTTCCTGGACGATTCCGCGTGTCATGGGTCGATCCCTCCGGCCGGTTTGCGGGTCAGTGCACCATGGTGGGCGCGGCGCTACATGCGCTTGGCCACCTCCTCCAGCATCACCTCCGTGGCGCCGCCGCCGATGGAGGCGATGCGGGCATCGCGCACCATGCGCTCGATGGGGTACTCGCGCATGTAGCCGTAGCCGCCGTGAAACTGCTGGCAGGCGTACATCACCCGGTTCACCAGCTCGCCGCACAGGGCCTTCACCATGGACACCTCGCGGGTGGCGTCCTCGCCGCGGGCGTCCAGCCACGCGGCGTGGTACACGAGCTGGCGCGCCGCCTCCACCTCCGCCTGCAGCATCGCCAGGCGCTGGCGGATGGCCTGCTTGTCCCACAGGGTGGCGCCGAAGGCCTCGCGCTGCTTCACGTGATCCAGGGTCAGGTCCAGGGCCTTCTGGGACTCGCCCACCGCCATGGCGCCGATCACGATGCGCTCGTTCTGGAAGTTGCGCATGATGGCGTAGAAGCCCTCGTTCTCCACACCCAGCAGCGCGTCGGCGGGGAGCTGACAGTCCTCGAACGCGAGCTCGGCGGTATCCGAGCAGCGCCAGCCTGTCTTGTCCAGGGCGCGCCCCACGCGGAACCCGGGCGTGCCGCGTTCCACCAGGAACATGGACACGCCGCGGGAGCCCTTGGCCTCGGGGTCGGTGCGCGCCGCCACCACCACCAGGTCCGCGTGCACGCCGTTGGTGATGAACATCTTCGTCCCGTCCAGCACCCAGCCGTTGCCGCTGCGCCGGGCGCGGGTGCGCAGCGCCGCCACGTCGGAGCCGCCGCCGGGCTCGGTGACCGCCACCGCGGTGATGCATTCGCCGGAGACGATGCCCGGCATCCAGCGCTCCAGCTGCTCCGGCGTGCCGTAGCGGGCCACGTGGGGCGAGGCCATGTCCGTGTGCACCAGCACGGTGACGTTGAAGCCGGCGAAGGTGCTGTGGGACAGGCTCTCGGCAAAGGCGACGGTGGCCAGGGTGTCCAGCTCCGAGCCGCCGAAGCGCTCCGGGTAGCGGATGCCGAACAGGCCAAGCGCGCCCATCTGCCTGAGCACCTCGCGGGGCACCCGGCCGTCGCGCTCCCAGCTCTCCCCGGCAGGCGCCACCTCCTTCTCCACGAAGCGGCTGACCTGCTCGCGCAGCGCGCGGGTGGTGTCGGTGTCGTAGATGGATCGGCTCATGCGCTCACCAGTCTCCGCGTCACTGCGCGGCGTCCGCGGCCCCGTCCTGCGCACCATCCTCCGCCAGGGCGGTGAGCGTGACCAGCGCCTGCCCCACCACCACCACGTCCCCGGGGGCGCAGTGCACCCCGGTCACCCGGGCCGGGGCGGGGGCAGTGACGGACTGGTACATCTTCATGGATTCCAGCACCACCAGCGCCGCCCCGGCATCCACCCGGTCGCCTGCCGCCACCTCCACGCTGGCCACCACCCCGGGTACCGGCGCCGGCAGCGGTCCGTCCAGGGCGGCGGCGGACTCGCCGGCGAGGCGCAGGGCATCGGCCGCGTCCAGGTGCCGGAAGGCGTGCCAGCCGGCAGCGCCGTATAGGTGGACCTGCCCGTCGTGCTCGAGGGCGATCAGCCGGGCGGGCCGGCCATCCAGCGTGAGCTCCAGCACCTCCCCGTCCAGGCGCCCGCCGACCGCGGTCGCCGCGTCGGGCTCCGGGGGCGGCGCGCCGGTGTCGGTGACGGTCATGTGCCACATCCCGTCCCGCACCTGCACCCACACCGCCAGCGGCGCGCCGTCAGCGTCGTCCAGCAGGATCCGCCAGCGCCCGGGATGGCCCGCCGGCGCGAGCACGCGGAAACCCGCGAGAGCGTGCCACGGCCCCGCGGCGGGCTCCCGGCGGAGCGCGCGCCACAGGGCCGCCGCCGTGGCCAGCTCGGCGCGGGCCAGCGGCGGCTGCCAGCCGTGCGGGTAGTGCTCTGGGATGAAGGCCGTGCTCACCTGGCCCGCGACGAACTCCGGCACGCGCAGCACGTCCGCCAGGAACGCGGCGTTGCTGCGCACTCCCACCAGCACCGTGTCGTCCAGCGCCTGGGCGAGGCGCGCCGCCGCATCCGCGCGGTCGCGCCCGTGCACGATCAGCTTGCCCAGCATGGCGTCGTAGTGGGGCTGCACCCGGTCGCCGTCGCGGATGCCACCGTCGAAGCGGATACCGTCGCCTTCGGCGGGTCGGATGCGGTGCACGGTGCCGGTGGCCGGGCGGAAGGCATGCGCCGGATCCTCGGCATTGATGCGTGCCTCCATGGCCCAGCCCCGGGGGTGGAGGTCCTGCTGGCAGAAGGGCAGGGCCTCGCCCGCGGCGACCCGGATCTGCCACTCCACCAGGTCCAGGTCCAGGATGGCCTCGGTGACCGGGTGCTCCACCTGCAGCCGGGTGTTCATCTCCAGGAAGAAGAACGACTGGTCGTCCACGTCCAGGATGAACTCCACCGTGCCCGCGTTCTGGTAGCCGATGGCACGGGCCAGGGTGAGCGCGGCCTCGTGCAGCGCCGCGCGGGTGTCGTCGCGCAGCCCCGGTGCCGGCGCCTCCTCGAGGAGCTTCTGGTGGCGGCGCTGGATGGAGCAGTCGCGCTCGTGCAGGTGCAGCACGCTGCCGTGGGCGTCGGCCAGCACCTGCACCTCCACGTGGCGCGGGCGCGTGATGTAGCGCTCCACGATGAGGCGATCGTCGCCGAAGCCCGCCAGGGCCTCGCGTCGCGCCAGCGCGATGGCGCCGGGCAGGTCCCCGGCACGCTCCACCCGCCGCATGCCGCGCCCGCCGCCGCCGGCGCAGGCCTTGACCATCAGCGGGTAGGCGAGCCCCGCGGCCGCCTCGCACAGGGCCCGGTCGCGATCCGGGTCGCGGCTCGGGACGGCGCCGCCCTGCGCCATCGCCTCCGGCTCCTCCACCCCTGGCACCACCGGCACGCCGGCGTCCCGGGCCAGCGTCCGGGCGCGGGCCTTGTCGCCCATGGCCCGGATGGCGGCGGCGCCGG
>JBFHNV010000168.1:0-13004 GCA_041593595.1 Gammaproteobacteria bacterium | reverse complement strand
GTGTTCACCTACATCTGGGCCGGTCCTCACCACCTGCACTACACGGCGCTGCCCCTGGGCCCAGTCCCTGGGGATGGTGATGTCGCTGATCCTGCTGGCGCCGTCCTGGGGCGGGATGATCAACGGCATCATGACCCTGTCGGGCGCGTGGGAGAAGCTGCGCACCGATCCGGTGCTGCGTTTCCTCATCGTGTCCATCTCCTTCTACGGGATGTCCACCTTCGAGGGGCCCATGATGTCCATCAAGACGGTGAACGCGCTGTCGCACTACACCGACTGGACCATCGGCCACGTGCACTCGGGTGCGCTCGGCTGGGTGGCGCTCATCTCGCTGGGCTCCATGTACTACCTGATCCCGAGGCTGTTCGGGCGCGAGCTCTACAGCCTGAAGCTCGTCGAGGTGCACTTCTGGATCTCGACGGTGGGCATCGTGCTCTACATCACCGCCATGTGGGTGGCCGGGATCATGCAGGGGCTCATGTGGCGGGCGGTGAACGTGGACGGCACGCTCACCTACAGCTTCGTCGAGTCGGTGCAGGCCATGCATCCCTTCTACATCATCCGCTTCCTGGGCGGGGCGCTGTTCCTGCTGGGCACGCTGGTGATGGCGTACAACCTGTGGAAGACGGTGGCCGGCGCCCGCACGGTCGAGGCCCCGATCCCCGCGCCGGCGCACTGAGAGGCCTCAATCCATGGCCAAGGGACACGAACGGTTAGAGACCAACATCGGCCTGATGGTGGTCCTCACGCTGATCCTCATCAGCGTGGGCGGCATCGCCACCATCGTGCCGCTGTTCTACCAGTCGAACCTGAAGAACCCGGTGGCCGGGCTCGAGCCCTACGGGCCGCTGGAGCTCACCGGGCGCGACATCTACATCCGCGAGGGCTGCAACACCTGCCACTCGCAGATGATCCGCCCCTTCCGCGCCGAGACCGAGCGCTACGGCCACTACTCCACCGCTGGCGAGTTCGTCTACGACCGGCCGTTCCTGTGGGGTTCGAAGCGCACCGGCCCGGATCTCCACCGGGTGGGCGGGCGCTACAGCGACGAGTGGCATCGGGTGCACCTGATCAGCCCCCGCGACGTGGTGCCGGAGTCCATCATGCCGGGCTATCCGTGGCTCGAGGAGACGCCGCTGGATCCGGGTGCGGTACAGGCGAAGATGCACGCGCTCAGACTGCTGGGCCACCCCTACACGGACGAGGCCATCGAGAAGGCGCCGGCGGCGCTGGAGGGCCGCACGGAGATGGACGCGATGATCGCCTACCTGCAGTCCCTGGGCACGGCCGTGAAGACGAGGCGCTGAGGCACATGTTCGCGCAGATCCACGCCTGGTGGACGGTGCTGCTGCTGGTGGTCTTCATCGCCATCGTGGTCTGGGCCTACAGCGCCCGGCGAAAGAGGGACTTCGAGGAGGCGGCGCGGCTGCCGCTGGACGACGAGGACGCGCCCGCGCGACGGCGAGACGGAGACGGAAATGGGTAGCTTCAGCGAGGGGTTCTGGAACCTGTTCCTCGTGCTGGTCACGCTGGGCAGCATCGGCGGGCTGGGCCTGCTCCTGTATGCCCAGTCCAAGGGCAAGGTCAAGGGCACCACCTCCGAGACCACGGGCCACGTGTGGGACGACGACCTGCGGGAGCTCAACAACCCGCTGCCTGCCTGGTGGCGGAATCTGTTCTACATCACGCTGGTGTTCGGCGCCGTGTACCTGCTGTTCTACCCCGGCCTCGGCAACAACGACATGTTCCTGGGCTGGACGCAGGTCAAGCAGTACGAGGCGGAGATGCAGGCGGCGCAGGAGAAGTACGGCCCGCTGTTCGAGCAGTACCAGGCGACGCCCATCGAGGAGCTGGCGCGCACGCCGGACGCGCTGCGGATGGGCGAGCGGCTCTACGCGAGCTACTGCACCCAGTGCCACGGCTCCGACGCCGGCGGCGTGCGCGGTTACCCCAACCTGCGCGACGCCGAGTGGCAGTGGGGCGGCTCCCCCGCGCGCATCGAGGAGAGCATCCTGAAGGGCCGCCAGGCGGCGATGCCGCCGTGGCAGGCCGCGCTCGGGGACGAGGGCGTGAGCCAGGTCACCCAGTACGTGCTGAGCCTCGCCGGGCGCGAGCACGCCGCCGCCGCCGCGGAACAGGGGAAGGCGCACTACGCGGCCTGCATGGGCTGCCACGGCCCGGAAGGCAAGGGCAACGAGTTGCTGGGCGCGCCGGACCTGACCGACGAGGTGTGGCTGTACGGCGCCTCGCCGAAGGCCATCGAGATCAGCATCGCCAGGGGCCGCAACGGCGTGATGCCCGCCCACGAGGAGTTCCTGGGGCCCGCCAAGGTCCACCTGCTCTCGGCCTACGTCTACAGTCTCTCGCAGTAATTCAAGAGGGACGCAGGCGCTTGATTCTTTGCCCCCTCTCTCCGCTCTGCAGGAAGAGGGTCGGGCGAGGGGAGGGACCGCACCCCCTCACCCGGACCCTCTCCCCCTTGAAGGGGGAGAGGGCTTTCCTGTCCCTCTCCCCGCTTGCGGGGAGAGGCTCGGGGTGAGGGGATTAGATCACCGCGCAGGCACATCATGACCACGCACAGTGACGCCCAGCCCAACCCCGTTGCCGCGTTGCCCGCCGTGCAGCGGGTCTCGGCGGTCCTGTGGCCGTCGTTCCTGTTCGCAGGGGCCGCCACGGCGGTGTTCTTCGCGCTCATCGACCCGCTCGTCCTGCTCGACTGCCAGGGTGCGCCGCCCCTCACGCGCACCGGCGCCTACAGCCTGGGCTTCTTCCTGTTCTGGCTGCTCACCGCCGGCGCCTCGTCGGTGACGCTTTACTTCCTCAGCACCCGAGTGCCGCCGAGCAAGCGCGACGACGGCGCGCCCGTCGCGCGCTGACGGTGGTATCGCGGGCATGGGCACCGTGAGCAACCTGAAGGATCGCGCCTCCCGCAAGGACATTCCCGTACGGTTCGCCGACGACACCGAGCGCGAGCTGTACGCGAAGCGCGAGAAGGTCTACCCGCGCGAGGTGGACGGGCGTTTCGCGCGCCTGCGCGCCATTGCGGTCTGGGTGCTGCTCGGGATCTTCTACCTGGTCCCGTGGCTGCGCTGGGACGACCGCCAGGCGGTGCTGTTCGACCTCCCGGCGCGCAAGTTCTACATCCTGTGGTTCAGCTTCTTTCCGCAGGATTTCCTGTACCTGGCCTTCTTCCTCATCATCTGCGCGCTCAGCCTGTTCTTCTTCACCGCACTGGCCGGGCGCGTGTGGTGCGGCTACGCCTGTCCACAGACCGTGTGGACCGAGGTGTTCATGTGGATCGAGCGCCACATCGAGGGCGACCGGGCAAAGCGCCAGAAGCTCGACAGGGCGCCCCTCGACGGGCGCAAGATCGGGTTGAAGGCAGCCAAGCACGCAGTGTGGGTGGTTTTCGCGCTGTGGACCGGCTTCACCTTCGTCGGCTTCTTCACGCCCATCCACGATCTCGGCGCACGCCTCGCCGCGTTGTCGCTCGGGCCCTGGGAGACGTTCTGGATCCTGTTCTACGCCTTCGCCACCTACGGCAATGCCGGCTGGATGCGCGAGCAGGTGTGCATCTACATGTGTCCCTACGCGCGGTTCCAGAGCGCGATGTTCGATCGCAACACGTTGATCGTCGCCTACGATGGCGGCCGTGGCGAGCCCCGCGGCTCGCGCAAGCGCTCCGTCGACCACCGGGCGCAGGGCCTCGGCGACTGCATCGACTGCACCATGTGCGTGCAGGTGTGTCCCACCGGCATCGATATCCGCGACGGGCTGCAGTACCAGTGCATCGGCTGTGCCCTGTGCGTGGACGCCTGCGACGGCGTGATGGACCGGATGGGCTACCCGCGGGGCCTGATCCGCTACACCACCGAGAACGCGGTGGAGGGCCGGCCCACCCGGGTGCTGCGCCCGCGCACCGTCGTGTACGCGTCGCTGCTCGCGCTGCTGTCCGCCGGCGTGATGACGTCGGTGCTGATGCGCACGCCGCTCGCGCTGGACGTGCTGCGCGACCGCAACGCGCTCTATCGGGAGACTCCCGAGGGCTACGTGGAGAACGTGTACACGCTGAAGCTCATCAACATGGACGGGCGCGAGCACGCCTACCGTCTCGACATCGCCGGCCTGCCCGGCGCGGCGCTGGTGCTCGGTCGCGACGACATCCGGGTCCCCGCGGGCGAGGTGCTGTCGCTGCCGGCGCGGGTGCGCATCGACCCCTACGATCTGCAGGGCGCCAGCAGCAGCGTGACCTTCGTGCTGAAGGCCGAGGACGATCCGGATCTGGTGGTCCACGAGGAGGCCCGCTTCATCGGGCCGGCGCCGGCGCGATGAGCGGTGCGCAGCCGCCACCGCGGATGTCGCCCCGCCGGCCCTGGTACCGGGAGCCCTACGTGTGGCTCGTGGTGTGCATCCCGCTCTCGGCCGTGGTGGTGGGCATGGTCATGCTGTGGCTGTCCATCGCGAGCTACGACGGGCTGGTGGCCGACGACTATTACAAGCGCGGCCTCGAGATCAACCGCGTCCTGGACCGGGACCGGACGGCCTCACGGCTGGGACTGGTGGCGGATCTGCACGCGGATCCCGGCGCTACCCGCGTGCTGCTGACGGCGCGCGACGCCGGGTTCGTGATGCCGCCGTCGCTGACGCTGGAGCTGTCCTATGCGACCCGCGCGGGCCTCGATCGCCGGGTGGTCCTCGCCCAGCGCGCCCCCGGCGAGTTCGAGGGCCCAGCGCTGCCGCTGGCAAAGGGACGCTGGTACGTGGAGGTGAGCGCCGCGGACTGGCGACTCACGGGTGCCCTCGCCTCGCCCGGCAGCGGCCGGCTGTCCCTGGGGCCGCGGCGGATAGGCGCCGCGCGGTGAGCGGCCTCGCACCACCGGCATGTCCTACGCCGTGACCGGCTACGAGCTCGGCGCTGCCTTGCTGGTGGGGCTGGTGGGCTCGGGCCACTGCCTCGTGATGTGCGGCGGCGTTGCCGGTGCCCTGGAGCTCGCCATCCGGCCGGGCACCGGCGGCGCGCGCGCGGCGTGCCGGGCCGGCTACCAGGCGGGCCGGATTGCGGGCTACGGGATCGCCGGCGCCATGGCCGGCGGCGCGGGCGCGGTCCTGCTGGGACTCGCCTCCGCGGACACCGCGGTGCGCCTGGCCCGCGGGCTGCAGGTGGCCGTGCTGCTGCTGCTGGGGCTGTACCTGGCCGGGATCTGGCGCGGGCCCCTCGCTGCCCTGGAGCGCGCCGGCGCGAGGGTGTGGCAGGCGCTGGCACCGCTCCGCCGCCGGGTGCTACCGGTGCGCGGCCCTGCCGGCGCCCTGCGCATGGGGTTGCTGTGGGGCTTCCTGCCCTGCGGCTTCGTCTACTCGGCAATCGCGCTGGCCATGGCCACCGGCGGTGCGGCGCAGGGGGCATCCGTGATGCTCGCCTTCGGCCTCGGCACGCTTCCCGCGGTGCTGCTCGCCGCCGGTGCTGCCGGGCGCGTCGCGCGCCTGGACCGCCAACACGGGATGCGCCGCGTCGCCGGCTTCCTCCTCATCGCCGGCGGCCTCGCCCTCGGCCTCCACGCATGATCAGGCCGGTCTGACCCCGTTGGAAATCAGGTGGCGGCGTCCTTGACGCGGGCGTAGAGGTTGCGGAAGTCTTCCTCCACCACGTCGCCGAAGACCGGGTCCTTCTGCTCCTCCAGGATGCGCGCCACGTCGGCCAGGTCATCCTCGTCCAGGGTCTTCTCCGCCAGGGGGAAGAGGTGGATCTCCTCCATCTCGATGTGCTTGCGGAGATCCGCCACGTAGCGCCGCCCTGACTTGACGATCTCCGAGCGCAGGGTCATGCCGCCGTCGGCGATCATGCTCACGGCGTCGCGGAGCTTCTCGCTCTCCGCCTCGATACGCTGATGCTGCTCGGGGATCGGCGCAAGGGCCTCGCGGGCCTTGGGCGAGCGGTCCGCCAGGCGCGCGTACACCAGATCCTCGGTGGGGTGGTGCACCTTGTCGCTGTAGCGGGTGAGGTACTCCATGGCCTCGGCCATGATCTCGAACTCGGCGTGCCCCGCCTGCTCCACGATGTCCAGCTCCCGCTCCAGGATGTCCAGCAGCGAGAGCATGTTCCTGTGGTCCGCATGCAGCCGGTCGATGACGGTGGACATGACAGGACCTCCCGGATGAATCGCCTGGTATCCGTCGCATGCTAGGCAGCGGGTCCAGGACGGCGTTGACCCGGATCAATCGCGCCGATGTCGCGCCGTGCCGTCGTTGCCGGGCTCGTCTGCCTCGTCCGCCCCGTCGCCAGGCGTTCCCGGCCGGTCGTCGTCCATCAGCACCCGCCACGCCGGGCCTTCCATGTCCTCGAACTGGCCGCTGTGTACCGCCCACAGTAGCACGGCGGTGATGAGCACGAGCAGCACCACCGTGACCCCCAGGAGCCCGAAGATCACTTCCACGCCGGGGCCTGCGCGGGCGTTCCGGTGCCATGCCGCGGTGTCGCCGCGGCCAGCCGCGACAGCCGCAGGCTGTTGCCCACCACCAGCAGCGAGCTGAGGGACATGCCGATGGCTGCCATCCACGGGGCCACCAGCCCGGCGGCCGCCGCGGGCAGGGCCAGCAGGTTGTAGCCCGCGGCCCAGGCCAGGTTGCCCGCCACGATCCGCCGCGTGCGCGTGGCGATGTCCAGCGCCTGCGCCAGCGTCGGCAGACGCTCGGTGACCAGGATGAAGTCCGCGCTCGCCCGCGCCGCCTGGGCGCCGCCGCCCATGGCCACCGACACCGCCGCCCCGGCCAGCACCGGCGCGTCGTTCACCCCGTCGCCCACCGTGGCGGTGATCCGCCCGCGGCGCGCCAGCGCCTCGAGGCGGGCCAGCTTGTCCCCGGGCAGCAGCCCGCCGGCGCGATCGTCGATGCCCAGCGCATCCGCCACCCGCGCCACGGCCTCCTCCCGGTCGCCGGAGTACAGCGACACGCCGATGCCCCGGGCCTTCAGTGTGTCCACCAGCGCCCGCGCCCCCTCGCGGATGCCGTCCCCCAGGCGCAGCGCGTGAACGCTACCGCGGGCGCTGCCGCCGCCGGCGAGCAGCACCACGCTGGCCCCGTCGTCGTCGAGCCCGGCCAGATCCGGCACCGGCACGCCGGCACCCGTGCAGGCCCACCGGGGGGTGCCCAGCCACCAGCGCTCTCCCTCCACCAGCCCGCTGATGCCGTGACCGGATTGCGCGCGCAGGTCCGATGCCGGGGGCACCGGTCCTGCCACCGCGTCCTCCACGGCGCGCGCGATGGGGTGCTCCGAGTGGCGCTCCAGGGACGCGGCGATGGCCAGCCAGTCCCGCCGGGGGCCCGCCAGCGTGCGCCCGTCCAGCAGCCGGAACGCACCGGTGGTGAGCGTGCCGGTCTTGTCGAACACCACGTGATCCACCCGCGCCAGGGTCTCCACGGCCAGCCCCCGCGCCGGCACCAGCCCCGCGGCGGTGAGGGCGCCGGCGGCACAGGTGAGCGCCGTGGGCGTGGCCAGCGACAGGGCGCAGGGGCAGGTGACCACCAGCACTGCCACCGTGGTGGCGAGCCACCGCGACGGGTCCGCCTGCCACCACCAGGCTGCCACCCCCGCCGCCAGCACGAGCACCGCCAGCACGAACACGCTCGCGGCCCGGTCCGCGAGCTGCGCCAGGCGCGGGCGCACCCCGGCGGCGCGCTCCACCAGCGCCAGCACCCGCGAGATCACCATCTCGGGACCCACGCGCTCCACCCGGACCTCGAGCGGGCTCTCGCCGTTGCCGGAGCCCGCCAGCACCCGGTCGCCTGCGCGCCGTGCGAGCCTGCGCGACTCGCCGGTGAGCAGCGACTCGTCCACGCTGCCGTGGCCGGCGACGACCACGCCGTCGGCGGGAACCACTTCGCCCGGACGCACCCGCACGAGGTCCCCGGGTGCGAGCTCCGCGACCGGCACCAGCGCCGCGCCGCCGTGGGCGTCGATGCGCCGGGCGAGCTCCGGCGCCGGCGACACCAGCGCCTCGGTGCGCTCCTGGGCACGCTTGCGCGCCAGGAACTCGAGATGCCGCGCGAGCAGCAGGAGGAAGGTGAACATGGCCACCGAGTCGTAGTAGACGTGGCCCACGCCGGTGACGGTGGCGTGCACGCTGCCGGCGAAGGCCACGGCGATCCCCAGCGACACCGGGAGGTCCATCCCCGGCGCGCCGTTCGCCACGCCCCGCGCGGCGGCGGCGTAGAACGGCCACGCGGCGTAGCACACCACCGGTAGCGCGAGGCCCAGGCTCAGCCAGCGGAACACGGTGGCGAAGGCCGGCTCCATGCCCCACCAGTCGCCGGCGTAGAGCACCACCGCCACCATCATGATCTGCATGCCGAACAGCCCGGCGACACCCAGGCGCCGCAGCCGCTCGCGCCGCTCCGCCTCCAGCACCGCCTCGCGGCGCGCCGGATCGTAGGGGCAGGTGCGGTAGCCGATGCGCGCCACCGCCGCCATGACGGCGCCGAGATCCGTGCGCCGCCCGTCCCAGCGCACCCGCGCCCGGTGGGTGGAGAAGTTCACCGCCGCGTCCAGCACGCCGGGCGCACGGGCCAGGGTGCGCTCCACCAGCCAGGCGCAGGCGGCGCACCGGATGTCCTCGACGATCAGGCTGGCCTCCCGGGCGTGCTCTCCCGCGTCCAGCGCATAGGCCGATTCCAGCGCCGGGCTCGCGAAGGCCTGCGCCTGCTCGAGGATCCGCGGCACCCGCTCGCCGGCAGCGCGGCCCGGGGAGGCGGTGCGCAGCCGGTAGTAGTCCTCGAGGCCCGCCTCCACGATGGTCTCGGCGACCGCCTGGCAGCCCGCGCAGCACAGGGGCCGCGGCGCGCCGTCCACCACGGCGGCAAAGGCGGCCCCCGCGGGCACCGGGTCGCCGCAGTGGAAGCAGACCTGCGCCACCGCACCGCTCGGCGGTGCGCGCACACCCGATCCCGGGCTGACGGCGGGCGATACGAAAGCCATCTTTTCAGTATGGAGTGCCGCCGCCGCCTCCAAATTGACCGATGGCAGGAAAAGAGGAAAAGGGGTCGGAGCCTTTGGTTTCCGGTCGGGCATGCTGGGGCCCCGCGCCGGACGTCGTAGGAATCTGAAGGCTCCGACCCCCTCACTGGGAGGGTGCGAGCACCTCGGCGAGGGCGAGGGCGACCACCAGGGTCGCTGCCTTCAGGTCGGCGAGGGCCACGCGTTCTTCGGCCCGGTGGGCGTTGGCCTCGCCGAGGGTGCGCGGGCCGGCGCCGTAGAGCACCGTGGGCACGCCGGCAGCCGCGTAGTGGCGGGCGTCGGTGTACAGAGGCACGCCGTGGCAGCGCACGGGGGCTCCGAGCACCTCGCTGGCGTGGCGCGCGAGCGGTCCCGAGAGCCGCTCGACCCCCGGCAGCGGCACCAGCGGCTGCGCCAGCAGGATCCGCCGCACCTCCACGCGGATGCCCACGCGGCCCGTCGCGGCGGCCGTGACGAGCGCGGCCAGGGCCGGCTCCACCACATCGACGCGCTCCTCCGGGATCAGCCGCCGGTCCAGTCGCAGGCGCACCCGGTCGGGCACCACGTTGGTGTTGATGCCGCCCTCGATCATGCCCACGGTGAGGGTGGGCGGCCCGATCCCCTCGGTGGCGGAGCGCCGCGTGGCCAGCTCGCGCCGGTGGGCGTACAGGGCGGCGAGAATGGCGGTGGCCGCTTCCAGGGCGTCGTGCCCGGTCTCGGGCTGCGCCGCGTGGGCGGACCTGCCCCGCACCGTGATCTCCAGGTGCAGGCAGCCGCTGTGCGCGGTGACCACGCCGTAGGAGAAGCCGGCGGAGATCGCCAGGTCCGGCTTCGAGATGCCGCGCTCCAGCAGCCACTTCGGACCGATGGCGCCGCCCGTTTCCTCGTCGTAGGTCAGGTGCAGCTCCACGGTCCCCGTGAGGGCCCGGTCCCGCGCCGCCAGGTCCTCGAGGGCGAGCAGCGCGAAGGCGTAGGTGGCGAAGTCCGACTTGGAGACCGCCGCGCCGCGCCCGTGGAGCCAGCCGTCGCGGATCTCGGCGCCGTAGGGATCCGTGGTCCAGCCGTCACCGGGGCCCACCACGTCGCCGTGGGCATTCAGCGCGATCACCGGCCCGTCCGCGAAGCGCCGGCGCACCACCAGGTTGACGGCGCTGCGCATGCCGCTGGCACGCACCGCCTCGGCGTCCACCGGATGACGCTCCACGTGAAAGCCGAGGGCCTCGAACAGCGCCGCGGCGCGCTCCGCGTGGGGCGCGCAGTCACCGGGCGGGTTGTCCGATGGCACCCGCACCAGCTCGCGCAGGAACGCCACCTGCTGCTCGAATCGCCCGTCGACGGCGTCCTGCAGGAATGCTCGCGGGCTCACTCTGGCCGTCCGGGCGCAAGCGCCCGACCGGGCGGCGGCGCGCACCGCGTCCGCGCCGGATCAGCCGAGCTCATCGAGCGTCTCGTGAAGGTCCTCGATGCGCGCGAGCCGGCGCCTGCCGGCAGCGCCGGTGCGGCGGGCCAGCTCGACGCTCAGGAGATGCAGCACGGAGATGGCAGCGGTGTAGCGATCGAACAGGTCTTCGCCCCGCACCTCGCAGCGCAGCGTCCAGGTGGTTCGCGCGCGCAGGCGCGCCCCGGTGTCGGTGATGGCCAGCACCCGCGTTCCGCGCCCCGTGGCCAGGTCCATCACGCGCTCCACCACCGGCACACGGCGGCGAAACGCGATGACCACCAGCATGTCCTCGGGGCGCAGCGCGTCCACGTACTCCGCGAGGGTCTCGCCGGCCACGGGCAGCAGGTGCACCTCGTCGCGCACCTGGAGGAGCTGCCCGCGCGTGTAGCCCGCCAGGTGGTGGCTGTTGCGGTAGCCGACCAGCCACACGCGCCGGGCCTCGGCGAGGGCGTCCACGACGTCCTCGAAGCTGCGGCGATCGAGCCCGTCGAGTGTTCGCCCGAGGTTCGCGGTATCGCGCGCCACGTGCGCCCGCACCCGCGCCTCGAAGCCCTCCGGCTGGGTGGTGCTGTGCAGCATGTACAGGGGCGAGCCCCGGTCACGGGCGTCGCGGGCGGCGCGCCTGGCCTCCGCGAAGCTCGCATAGCCGAGCCGGCGCACCAGGCGCGTCACGGCGGCCTTGGACGCGCCCGCGAGCGTGGCGAGCTCGGTGGCATTGTAGGCAGCCACCTCGCCGGGGAAGTCCAGCACGAGATCCGCGATCTTGCGCTCGCTGTCGGGCAGCAGCTCGTACTTCTCGTGCAGGCGCTGCTGCAGCGAGATCGGCGGGCGGCGCGCGCCGGCGCCTCGTCTCGCGTTGGCCTGCTTGGCATGCGCCATGGGTGTCCTCTGCGGGGCGCCGGGAGATCCGCGCGCCATCTTCGGCGCATGAAACTGGAATTTCAATACCGTGTTGCCCGCGGATGCGCCGCGACGGCGCAGGTGCCCCGGCCCGGTGTGCCACGCCGGGGCGTGAAATACAGACTCGGATGGAGGCTGTCCGGTCCCACGGGAGACCCGGCTCCGGGTCCTGGTCCATGTCCGCCGGCCAGGGCGCCCGGCGGCTGTGGACACTCCGAAACTGCTGTTTCATACTCCGCCGGACCCGCGACGGGGTCTCGCTCGCCGGCTCCGGGCCGCCGCGGGACGGCGCCGGCGCCAGGCAGGAGGGGGCGACATGGGGGACCAGCGCAGTGCGCTTGCCGCGGCAGGCGCGCGGGCCGCGGCGATGAGCGCGTGGCTGGATCGGACGGTCGAGCGGATCTGCGTCGGGCTCGCGGTGCTGCTCGTGCTGGACGTGTGGCTGGGCGTGATCGTGCGCTACGCGATACCGCTGCCCATCACCTTCATGGAGGAAGCCGCGCGCTACCTCATGATCTGGACCGCGCTGCTGGCCGTGTCGTGCGGGATCGCCCGTCGCGAGCACATCGGCGTCGAGCTGCTCTTCGACCGCTTTCCCGCAGGCATGCGCCGGGTGTTGCTGGGGCTGCTGGATCTGCTCGCGATCGCCTTCTTCGCGCTGCTGCTGTTCTACGGCCTCGGCATGGTGGAGAAGGGCGCGAAGCACTTCACCATGATCTACGGCATGAGCAAGGCGCTGCCCTTCGCGGCGGTGCCGGTGTCGGCCGCGCTCGCCTGCCTGCAGCTCGTGCTGGTGGCCATCCGCGACCAGGCCCGCTTCCACGACGCGGACGGCCCCATCGAGCCCGGCAAGGCGCTCACGTGATCTGGGTCGCCGTCACCTTCTTCGGGCTGCTGGTGCTCGGCATGCCGGTGGGCTACGTGCTCGGCATCGCCGGCGTGGTGGGCATGGTCAGCATCGGCGGCAGCGGGCGCTTCCTGCCCATGGCGCCGGAGCGGTTCTTCGCGGGGCTCGACCTGTTCCCGTTCCTCGCCATGCCGTTCTTCATCCTGGCCGGCGAGATCATGAACCGTGCGGGCATCACCGATCGGCTGGTGAAGCTCGCCGACGCCCTGGTGGGGTATCTGCGCGGCGGAATGGCGCACTCCAACATGGTGGCCTCGGTGCTGTTCGCCGGCATCACGGGTGCTGCCACCGCGGACGCCGCCGCCTTCGGCAACACCCTGGTGCCGGCCATGGTGAAGCAGGGCTACACGCGGCCCTTCGCCTGTGCGGTGACGGCGGCCGGGTCCATCATCGGCCCCACCATCCCGCCCTCCACCCTGATGGTCATCTACGGCTCGCTGATGGGCGTGTCCATCGCCGGGCTGTTCGCCGCCGGGATCCTGCCCGGGCTGCTGATCTGCCTGCTGTGCATGGCGGTGATCGCCGCGCTGGGGCGCCGGCTCAACCTGCCGAAGGCGCCGGGGGGGCCGAGCCTGATGGGGATCCTGCGCGCCTTCAAGGACGGCCTGAGCGCCATCGTGCTGCCGGTCATCATCCTCGGCGGAATCCTCGGCGGCATCACCACGCCCACCGAGGCCGCCTCCATCGCCGTGGCCTACGCGCTGTTCGTCGGCGGGGTGATCTACCGCGCCATCACCTGGGCGGACCTCTACCTCATGCTGGCCCGCACG
>JBFHNV010000167.1:0-13061 GCA_041593595.1 Gammaproteobacteria bacterium | reverse complement strand
CTCGCTCGCGGATTCCGGCCGCCAGGGTGCGGCGACGGGACGGGCCGGTCAAACCTGCCCGCCTGCACGCCGACGTCGCTCGCGAGGTCGTGGCACGGCTCTTGCGTGTATCTACGCGGGCGGCCCGGTGATCTCCACCGCGCACCGGCCGCCGGCACAACGGCAGCAAGCCAGAGCACGGACCTTCGATGATCGACTTGCCGGCCAACTGCACTGTTTTCAAAGAGATAGGAGTGCGCAACACACTGCGTGGCCGCGGCCGTGGCCTGCCGCGCACCGACCAGGAGGTGGAGCACGTTTGTAGAAACGAGCCGGTGGATGGTCAAAAGCACCCGCTTGTTGAAATGAACCGGGGGTGGTCGAGAGCACTGGCGGGCGTGCACCGCTCAGTGGCGCACGTGGCGATGCCGAGTGGCTTGTCGCGAGCCAGCTGCCGGACCGCGCACCTGCCGAATCCGCCGCCGCACGGGCAGCCGGGCACTCGACGTGAACACGTGCTTCACGTCGCATTCGTAAGCAACAGAACGGGAGAATCGAGATGAGCACACGTATCAACAAGCTGCTCGTGACTGCGGCCATGACGATGGCACTCGCGGCGTGCGGAACCGCCGAGAAGAACACGCCGCCACCCCCGAAGCCGGCGCCCCAGGCGGCCCCCACCCCGCCGCCTCCGCCGCCGAAGAAGGTCGAGGCACCCGCCCCGGCGCCCACCTACGTCATCAAGGACGTGCACTTCGAGTTCGACAAGTCGTACCTCAAGCCGACGGCCGCGGACACGCTTCTCGACGTGGCGGCGGCGCTGCGCGAGCAGCCCGGGGTGATGTACGAGGTTGCCGGGCACACCGACAGCATCGGTACCGACGCCTACAACCAGGGCCTGTCCGAGCGGCGCGCGAAGTCCGTGCACGAGTTCCTGACCGGCCACGGGGTCGACAGCAGCCGGCTGACCCTGCGCGGCTACGGCGAGTCCAATCCCATCGCGAGCAACGCGACCCGCGAGGGCCGCGCGCAGAACCGCCGGGTCGAGATCCGGCCGCGCAGGTAGTGTCGTGGCGCCCGTCGTGGGGACCTCACGGTCGCCGCGACGGGCGTGCCGGAGAAGGCGCCCATGCATTCCGGAATCGTCGCGGCAGCACGTGTCCTGCAGATCCTCGCGGCCCTGGCGGCGCCGAACCTGGCGCTGCAGGCCTCGGACCTGTCGGGCACCCGTCCGCTGCCGCCGCAGTATCGCGTCCACGCCGACGGCTCCGTGACGCTGCGGATCTGCTTCAACTGGTCGTGTGCCGCCCGGCAGCGCATGACCTTCTCGGCGGCGGACATGGCCCAGGTGGCCCGCCAGATGGCGCTGTGTCCCGGGACCGATCTCGCGGATCGGCTGCAGCGGGTGCGCATCGGCATCTGGCAGATGGAAGTCCTCGCACAGAAGCAGCAGCCGTTGCTCGCGAACGACGAGCCCGTCAACGATAGGGATCGATCCCGTGAAGGCCGGATGGACTGCATCGACAACGCCAGCAACACGACGACCTTCCTGAGCGTGCTGCGCGACCTGGAGCTGCTGCCCGGGTGGTCCGTGTCGCCTCCGCAGGTGCGCGATCGCTTCTCACCGGCGGTGCACTGGACGGCCGTGGCAGTGGATGCCGGCGAGAGGCGGCCCTGGGCAATCGATTCCTGGTTTCGCGGCAACGGCCACCTGCCGTTCGTGATGCCGCTTGCGGACTGGCAGGACGGGCGGATCGCGTGGGAGCCACCCTTCGACGAGCACAATCCCTACCCGCGCTACAGCAACGAGCTGTGTGGCTGACGCGCGCAACCATTGCGAGGTGACGCGATGGTCATTCGACGAGCACTCCTGATCCCCGTCTGCGCTCTGCTCGCCGCCTGTGCCACGTCGCCGACCGGCCAAGGGTGTGACGCTCGATGAACTCCCTTGCCGCCGCGCGCCGCAGGGGCGTGCCCGTCCGCCCGTTTCCCGCGCCGGGGGTCCCGGAACTTCGCGTCAGCAGCCCTGAACCGCACGCACGGGCGCCCGGCTGCCGGGCCCGCGATTGAATCGCCCCGGAAGCCGCCGTATCGTAGTGCGAGTGGGCAATGCGCCGGATCGCGCAGCCGGCGGCGGAGGATCCGACCGTGCCGTGGCAGTTCCAGGACGTGGCCCCGGGTACCGACCCCAACGCGGTGCGCCGCGCGTTCCACCGCATCCGCGTGCGGCCGATCGCGGGCGCGCTCGGCGCGGAGATCGAGGGCGTCGATCTCGCACAGCCGCTCGACGAGGCGACCGTCGCCGAGATCCGCCTCGCCCTGCTCGATCACCTGGTCATCTTCCTGCGCGACCAGGAGCTCACGCCCGAGCAGCTGAAGCGCTTCGGGGGGCACTTCGGAGCGTTTCACACCCACGCGTACGTGAAGGGGCTCGACGGGCACCCGGAGATCATGGTGGTCGCGAAGGAGGGCGCGGACCGCTTCAACTTCGGCGGCGAATGGCACAGCGACGTGACCTTCGAGGAGCGCCCGCCGCTCGGCTCGATCCTCTACGCGAAGGAGGTGCCGGACTACGGCGGCGACACCTTGTTCGCCAACATGTACCTGGCCTACGAGACCCTCTCCGACGCGATGAAGGCGCTGCTCGCACCCCTCGTCGCGGTGCATGGCCCCGAGAAGGTCTACGGGCCGAACGGCATGTATGCCCGCCAGGAGTACCGCGAGGGGCACAGCGGCACCGGGGTGAGCCCCGACGCGTCGGCGCTGGCGACCACCGAGCACCCGGTGGTGCGGACCCATCCCGAGACGCGGCGCAAGGCGCTCTACGTCAACGGGCCGTTCACCATCCGGCTGAAGGGCTTCAGCGACGCCGAGAGCGTCCCGCTGCTGGACTTCCTGTGCGCCCACTGCGCGCGGCCGGACTTCACCTGCCGCTTCACCTGGCGCCGTGGATCGGTCGCGTTCTGGGACAACCGCTGCACCCAGCACTACGCGCTGAACGACTACCCCGGCCGCCGGCGGGTGATGCACCGGCTGACCATCGCGGGCGACCGCCCGTTCTGATGCGCACTGCGGCGACCGCGCATCGCCGCGGGCCGCCGCCACCGACCGGCCGATCAGCGGGCGGTGAGCCCGCCGTCCACCACCAGCTCGCTGCCGGTGACGTAGGACGACTCGTCCGAGGCGAGGAACAGCACCGCGTTCGCCACCTCGTCCGCGGTGCCGAAGCGCCCCAGGGGGATCTCCTCGATGCGCCGGCGGCGCGCCTCGCCGGGCGGTGCCGCCGCGTCGCCCATCGGCGACTCGATGGGGGCCGGGTGCACGGAGTTGCAGCGGATGTTGTCCCCGGCGAGCTGCACCGCCACGCACTTGGTGAGGATCCGCACGGCCCCCTTCGAGGCGTTGTAGTCGGTGGACCAGGCGCTGCCGATGAGGCCCGCCACCGACGACAGGTTGACGATGGAGCCGCCGCCCGCCGCGCGCATCGCCCCGGCCACCGCCTTGCAGCCGAGGAACACGCCGCGGGCGTTCACCGCCAGCATCCGGTCCCAGTCCGCCGACCCGATCTCCTCCAGCCGCGCCCTGCGGTAGATCCCGGCGTTGTTGACGAGCACGTGCAGGGCGCCGTAGCGCCGCACCAGGGTCGCGACCGCGGTGTTCCACGCGCCCTCGTCGGTGACATCCAGATCCAGGTACTGCGCGGCGGCACCACCGCGCGCGAGGTCGGCGGCGAAGCGCGCCCCGCGATCCGGATTCACGTCGGCCACACCCACCGCCGCACCCTCGGCGAGGAAGCGGCGGGTGATGGCGGCACCGATCTCCCCGAGCGCGCCGGTCACCAGCGCGACCTTGCCCTTCAAGCGCACCGCTTGCCTCCCCCCGGGGCCCATCAGCCGGGGTCGATCCGGAACAGCACCTGGTCGTACTCCACCAGGGTGCCGTCCTCGGCGAGGATCTCCGCCACCCGCCCGCGCACCCTGGCGTCCACGGTGGTGAATAGCTTCATCACCTCCACCAGGCACAGGGGATCACCCACGCCCACCTGCGTACCCACTTCCACGAACGGTGGCGCCTCGGGTGACTGGCGGCGATAGAACGTGCCGACCATGGGCGAGCGCACCTCGACCAGCCCGGCGGCCGTCGCCGCGGGCGCGGCGGGCGGCGCTGCGGGCTCGGCGCGGGCGGGTGCCGGATCGGGCGGGGTCGCGGCAGGCGCCGCGGGTGCGGCACCGCCGGCAGGGGCCGTGGCGGCGCTACGCCGCCGTACCTCCACGTGCAGGTCGCCCAGATCGATCACGATCTCGTCCAGGGTGCTCGCCTCGACGAGCTCCAGGATGCGGGCCACTTCCGAGGGTGAAACGGGCATGCTGCGACGACCTCGCCGACCCTGCGGCCGGTTGACAGCCCGGGCGGTGTGGCGGCCAATATAGGCGAGCGTCCGCGCCGAACTCAATGCGGCATCCTGGGGTGCACCGATCCGATCGCCACGATGCGAAGGGTACTGATCGCCAACCGCGGCGAGATCGCGGTCCGCATCACCCGGGCGTGCCGCGCCGCCGGGCTCCAGGTGGTCATCGCGCATTCCACCGCCGACTCCTCCGCCCGCTACCTGCGCGAGGCGGATCGCAGCGTGTGCATCGGGCCCGCGCCGGCGGCGCAGAGCTACCTGCACGCGGACGCGCTGCTGGCGGCGGCCACCGGCACCGGCTGCGATGCGCTGCACCCGGGCTACGGCTTCCTCGCCGAGAGCGCCACGTTCGCGCGCCGCTGCCGCGAGCTGGGGCTGATCTTCATCGGTCCCGACCCCGAGACCATCGAGCTGATGGGGGACAAGGTCGCCGCGCGACGCGCCGCGAGCGCGGCCGGGGTCGCGGTGGTGCCGGGCTCCGAAGGCGCGATCGCGGACGCCGCGGCGGCGCGCCAGGTCGCCGAGGGCATCGGCTTCCCGCTGCTGATCAAGGCAAGCGGCGGGGGCGGCGGGCGCGGGATGCGGGTCGCCGCCGACGCGCGCGGGCTCGAGGCAGCGATCGAGTCGGCGCGCGCCGAGGCACGTGCCGCGTTCGGCAACCCGGAGGTGTACCTGGAGCGCTACTTTCCCAGGGTGCGCCACGTGGAGGTGCAGGTCCTCGGTGACGCCGCCGGTCGCGTCGTGCACCTGGGCGAGCGCGACTGCAGCGTCCAGCGGCGCCACCAGAAGCTGGTGGAGGAGGCACCGGCGCCCGGCCTCGCGCCGCAGGCGCGTGCCGCCCTGTGCGAGGCGGCCGTGCGCCTCGCGCGCGAGGTGCGGTACCGCAACGCGGGCACCGTGGAGTTCATCGTCGACGCCGACGGCGGCGGCTTCTACTTCATCGAGATGAACACCCGGATCCAGGTCGAGCATCCGGTCACCGAGGTGGTGACCGGCAGCGACCTGGTGCACGAGCAGATCCGGATGGCGGCCGGCGAGGCGGTGCGCGTGGACGCGACCGCGGTGAAGGCCGCGACACACGCCATCGAGTGGCGGATCAACGCCGAGGATCCCGCGCGCGGCTTCCTCCCGACCCCGGGAGAGATCGCCACCTGGCGGGTGCCGGACGGGGACGGGGTACGCGTGGACACCCACGTCTACCCGGGCTGGGTGGTGTCGCCCTACTACGACTCGCTGCTTGCGAAGCTGGTGGTGTCGGGAGAGGATCGCGAGAGCGCGCGGCACCGGTCCCGCGACGCGCTGGCACGGTTCGAGGTGAGCGGCGTGTCCACGACCATCCCCTTCTTCCGCGCACTCGTCGAGCACGAGGACTTCGTGGCCGCCCGGGTGCACACGCGCTGGATCGACGAGCAGGCGCGAGGCGGGCTGGCGTGAGCGGGCCCGCGGCCGGCAGGCGCACCATCCGGGTCATCGACGTGACCCTGCGCGACGCCCACCAGTGCCTGTGGGCGACGCGCATGACCACAGCCATGATGCTGCAGGTCGCGCCGCTGCTCGACCGCGCCGGGTTCGAGGCCATCGACCTGGTCGGCGGCGCGGTGTTCGACGTGTGCGTGCGATACCTGCGCGAGGACCCCTGGGAGCGGATGCGGATCCTGAGCGGCTGCGTCCGCGAGACGCCCCTCATCGTCCACCATCGCGGACAGAGCCTGTTCACCTTCGAGCTGTTCGCCGACGACGTGGTGGAGCTGACGGCCGAGCGCATCGCCGCCAACGGCATCCGCTACCACACCACCTACGACGCGCTCAACGACATCCGCAATCTCGAGGTCCCGGTCCGCGCGGCGAAACGCAACGGCTTGTACACCGTGGGCGGTTTCGTCTACACCCACAGCCCGGTGCACACCGACGCGTACTACGTCGCCAAGATTGGCGAGCTGGTGGCCCTCGGCGTGGACGGGGTGTTCCTCAAGGATCCGAGCGGGCTGCTCACCCCGGAGCGGGCGGCCACCCTCATCCCCGCCGCCAAGCAGGCCTGCGGGTCGCTGCCGCTGCAGGTGCACAGCCACTGCCTGTCGGGCCTCGCGCCGTACGTGCTGCTGCGTTCCATCGAGCACGGGGCGGACGTGGTGCACACGGCCACCTCCACGCTCGCCAACGGCGCCTCGCACCCGCCCACCGAGCAGTTCGTGCGCAACGCGCGCCATCTCGGCTTCGACGTCGCCATCGACGTGGACCTGGTCGCCGAGGCGGCGGAGCGGCTGCGCGACATCGCCGAGCGCGAGGGGCGCCCGGTGGGGGCGCCCGTGGAGCACGACGCGTTCCACTACCACCACCAGGTCCCGGGCGGCATGATCTCCAACCTGCGCTCGCAGCTCGCCGGGATCGGCATCGAGCACCGCCTCGACGAGATCCTCGAAGAGGCGGGCCGGGTGCGCGAGGACCTGGGCTACCCCATCGTCGTCAGCCCGTTCGCCCAGTTCATCGTCACCCAGGCGGTGCTGAACGTGGTGGGCAAGGAGCGCTATGGGAGCGTGCCCGACGAGGTGCGCAAGTACCTGCTCGGCTACTACGGCGAGATCGCCGGGCCGGTGGCGCCGGATCTCTACGATCGCGTCACGGGCGGGCGCGAGCCGGTGCGCGAGCGCCCCGGGGCGCTCCGCCCGCCCGCGCTCCCCGCCCTGCGCCGCGAGCGGGGCCCGTTCGCCACCGACGACGACCTGCTGCTCGCCGCCTACTACGGCGAGCGCGAGTACGCCGCCCTCAAGGCCGCCGGCCCCATCGCCACCGCATACCCGGCCGGCGACACCCCGCTGGTCTGCCTGGTCAAGGCGCTCGCGCAACGGCGCGACATCGCCTCGGTGCGTATCCGCCGCTCTCGATAGCTTCTTGAAGTTAAGGCGCGCACTTCCATCGTGGTGTCGCTTCAATCGTCCAGCGCGTTCGGCAGGCCGGCCTTGCCGAGTCCATCCCTGGAATGCTGTCGGTCCTCGTCCTTCGCGAAGACATACTTGTTCGCCAACATCTGCACCCATTGACGATGATGGCGATCAGGGTGGCGGTCCGGCCCAAGGGGGGACAACCGGCGCACTCCCCGCGCGGCACGAGACGGCCGCAGGCCCGGGCGTGCGCTGCGCGCGCCCACCGGCAATCCGGGCCAACGTGCGGGGACAACGGTGAGCATGCGGGTCGATCCGCCTTGCCATTCGCGACAACTGTCGTAGGATGTAGTTTCTACCGCCGACGACCTCAGTTCGCTCCCGTTTTTTGATCTCGCGAAGGGAAGAGACGAAGTCCTGAAGTGATCTCTCAAGAGACGTTTCCGCGGAAACGTTTCCTCAGAAACTGCTCGAAGTTCGGGCCGCCTCATATCTCCGCCAGCGGTTCCGTCACCCCCTCCAGCAGAAACCTCCGCACCGGCGGCGGCTCGTGCACCAGCGCGCCCGCGCGCCCGTCCCACAGCGTCGGCGGCACCACCC
Source organism: Gammaproteobacteria bacterium (assembly GCA_041593595.1). Lineage (GTDB taxonomy): Bacteria > Pseudomonadota > Gammaproteobacteria > HK1 > HK1 > JBFHNV01. The sequence continues at coordinate 5,195 of JBFHNV010000167.1, read as the reverse complement.
ACATCCGCTCGACTCCGTGCTGCCTTCCCAACGCCGCAGCGACCCTCGCTGCGCCGCGCCCGTCCAGCGAGGTGGAGGACGAACATACGACCGCTTTGCCAACCCGGGCCGGTATCGTGAGGTAACAAGATCGCGGTTCAGTAGCAGCATTCGGCACAGCGACCTAGCCCGCAGCCCGCAGCCCGCGCCGCGGCCCGCCCGTGTGCCGCGTGAAGAACAGCCAGGCCACGCTCGCGCCGGTCACGGCGCAGAAGGCCAGCGCCCAGCGCGGGCCGCCCTCGGTGAGATCCACGAACCCCACCACGGTCACCGCCGCGAACAGGGCGCGCTCGAGCCCGCTCAGATCCCGGAACAGGTACCCGTAACAGCACACCGCCACGGTGAGCTGGATGGCCAGCAGCAGCATCAACGGGGGGATCACGTTCCAGCCCACGTCCGGAAAGCCCATCAGCTGCGGGTGGTACACGAAGCCGAAGGGGATGATGAAGCAGGTGAGCATGAGCTTCATGGAGTCCCCCGCGGTGGCCAGGAACGACGCGCCCGCGAGCTTGGCCGCGGCGAGCGCGCTCACGGCCACCGGCGGCGTCAGGGTGGAGAACACGGCGAAGTAAAACACGAAGAAGTGCGCGAGCAGTGCCGGCACGCCGATCTGCTGCAGGAACGGCACCAGGGTGAGCGAGACCACCACGTAGGCGACGGGCGTCGGCAGGCCCATGCCGAGCAGCAGCGACACCACCATCGCCACCGCCAGCATGAGCAGCTGGCTGTCGGGCAGCAGCGCGGTGAGCACGATCCCAAGACGGCTCGCGAGGGCGGTGGTGAGGAAGGTCTGCGCGAGGGGGCCGATGGCGATGAGCAGCAGTGAGAGCAACGTCACGATCTGCAGGCCATCCTCGTAGGCGACGTACAGCTCGCGCAGCCTGGGCTTGAAGCGACCCTGCAACGGCACCATCGCGAGGGCCACCGCGATGCCGGCCAGGCCCGCGAATGCCGGCGAGTAGTACCCCACCAGCAGCACCAGGACCACGCCGAAGGACACGAGGAAGGTCGGCAGCAGCCGCCGGACCGCGTGGGTGTCGATCTGCTCGCCGAGGCTCGGCAGGCGCTCCCGGTGCGCCGCGACCAGCACCGCGATGGTCACGCCGGTGAGGAACAGCAGCCCCGGGATGAGGGCGTTCAGCGCCACGTCGATGTAGGGCCGGTCGAGGCGCGCGGCGATGATGAAGCCCGCGAGGCCGAGCACCGGCGGCAGGATCTGGCCCGAGGTGGAGGCCACCGCCTCGATGGCGCCGGCCATGGCCGGCCGGTAGCCGTGCCCCTTCATCATCGGGATGGTGAGCCGGCCGGTGAGCACCACGTTGGACACCGCCTGGCCCATCACCGAGGCGACGATGCCGCTGCCCACGATGGCCGGGAAGCAGGCCCCGCCCCGCACCCGATTGCCGGTCACCTTGCCCACCTCGATGACCATGCGCAGCATGCCGACACCGAGGAGGATGGCGGCATAGATCACAAGGAAGTAGATCTGGTCGGATGCGAGCTGGGCGAGCCAGAACATCCCGTCGGTCAGGCCCAGCCCCATGTAGTTCATCACGAAGTTCGGGTCGTACTCCGGGTGGGAGAGGTACACGTTCTCGATGTGGTGGCCGAAGAAGAAGTACAGGATGCTGACCACGATGAGGCTGTTCAGGATCCAGCCCCAGTGGAACAGGTTGATGATCAGGACCCCGATGAGGAACAGCAGTCCGACGCGGAAATCGCGCGGCTCGAAGAACGGCTGCACCGACTCCAGGTGTATCGCCTGCACCCGCAGATAGGTGGCGCCGCCGACGGCGAGCACGAATGCGACCGCCGCGACCGCCAGCCGCACCGCCCACAGTCGCCGGCGCTCGTCTGTGGTGCGCTCCTCGACGATCTGGCGAAGCACCAGCAGGCCCGCCATCGCGACGATGGCGAGCACGAAGTTGGTGTAGTGCTCGGAGGAGTTGCGCACGAAACCGAGCGTCGCGATCACGATGTAGACGGTGAGCAGCGAGCCGATCGCGACGAACAGCCCGTTGACGAGCCGATGAATCGTCGTCCAGGTCACCGTCTACTCCTCGCGTGGGGCGTACGCCGCCGCGCCGGCGCATCGGCGGCGCGGCGGCGCACGTGCGGGACGTCCCGCGGCGCCGGTCGCGGCCCCGCGGCGGCGCGCGTCACATCTTCGGGTAGGTCACGGGCGTGAACTTCTTGCGGAGATCCCAGATCCCCAGCTCGGTGAAGGCCCGGATGGCCCCGGGGTGGGCGTTCTCCTCGCTGAGCCCGTCCACCATCATCTCCGGGGTGAGCATCTTGAACAACGTGTGCAGCTCGTGCATCTCCTTGGCGTACTTGTAGGCTGCCATGGTGAACTCGTAGGCCACGTCCTCCGGGAAGCTCGGGTGCACCGCCTTGTAGCCGCGCACGAAGCCCACGAGCTTGTCCTCCGTCTGCCCGGGCATCGTGCCCTTGGCGAGGGTCATGGTGACGAAGGTGGTGCCGAACTTGTCGTTCACCGCGTCGATGGCCGCCTGGTCGATGCCGATGTAGTGCAGCGTCTTTCCGGACGCCTCCAGCTTGCGCAGGGGGCCGGAGATGAGGTTGAAGCTGCGGTCGCTGTTGGTGCCGAAGCCGGTCACGCAGACGTCGGTGGTGCCGTCGATGAGCTGCTGGGTCAACGCGCCCGGGGTCATGTGCCGGATGTCGGAGTTCTGCGGGGTGATCCCGTATCCGTGCTCGAGGATCAGGCGAGGGAACAGCCCCCAGTCGCTCTGCCCGCGAAGCCCCAGCGAGATGCGCTTGCCCTTCATGTCGGCGACGGTCTTGATGGCCGGATCGGTGGTGACGAAGAACTTGCCCTGTGCCCAGTAGGCCTCGCCGTGCAGCAGCTTGAACCGGATCGGAACCGGCTGGGGCAGGAACTCCTTCAGCTCCGGCGAGCCGCCCTGGATCGCGAGCTGGATGATGGCGTCCTCGGTGCCGAACACCGAGTTGCTCCAGCGCCGCTCGTTGGCCATCTCCTGGACGTTGTAGATGTATCCCGGCGTTTCCTGGGCGGAGACGATGAGCCGCTCGCCGTGCTTGGCCATCAGGTTGCCGAAGATGGTGTTGCTCTCGATGATCCCGCACCCGAAGGGACAGGTGAGGATGGGCACGATCACCGGCTTCCTGTCCTGTGCCACCGTTGCTGTGCTGCACAATCCGGCGAGGACGATGGCGATGGCGCCGATCGCCGTCTGGCTGGGACGCTTCATGTCAGGCTCCTCCTCTTGCAGGTGCCGCGAGAGCAGGGCCGACCGTGGGCCCCTCGACGCAGAGCGGCACCCGGGCGAATGTATCACCGTCTCGGCGGCGCCAGAACACGGCCCCGCGCTCAGAATGCCGCGTTGAACAGTCCGCCGTCGAGCAGCAGGTTCTGCCCGGTGATGTAGCCGGCCTGGGCGCTGCACAGGAAGGCGCAGGCGTCCCCGAACTCCTCCGGGCGTCCGATGCGCCGGGCAGGCACCTGCTGCTCGCGGTCGCCGAGCATCTGCGCCTGCGTCACGCCGAGGGCCGCGGCATTGGCCACGATCCCCTGCCGGAACCGGTCCGTGTCCATGAACCCGGGCAGCAGGTTGTTGATGGTCACGTTCGCGTGGGCCACCGATCGCGACACGCCCGCCAGGAACGCCGTCAGCCCGGCACGTGCCCCCGAGGAGAGATCGAGCCCCAGGACCGGCATCCTGACGGTCACGCTGGTGATGTTCACGATGCGCCCGAACTCGCGCTGCACCATCCCGTCGACGCTGCGCTGGATCAGCTCGATGGGGGTCACCATGTTGGCGGTCACGCCGTCGAGGATGGCCTCGCGATCGAGCTCGCGGAAGTCCTTGAACGGCGGACCGCCGGCGTTGGTGATCAGGATGTCCGGTGACCGGCAGGCCACGAACAGCCGGTCCTGGCCCTCGCGGGTCGTGACGTCGCCGGCCACCGGGATCACCTCGGCGCCGGTCGCCCGTGCGATCTCCGCCGCGCTGGCCTCGAGCCGCTGGGGGTCGAGCCCGTTCACGACCACCCTGCAACCGGCCCGGGCGAGGGAGGTGGCGCACGCGCGGCCGAGGCCCCGGCTCGACCCGCACACGATGGCCGTCCGGCCGGCAATCCCGAGATCCATCGGCGCGCCTCCGCGTGGGTCGGTGCCCGATTCTAGCGCCTGCCGACCGAGGCGCGGCGGGCACGTTGCAGGCGGGGATCGTGATGCGCTGCCTGGAGTATCATCGCGCCGGTGTGTGAACGCGGCCGGGGGGCGAGCCGGTGGAGGCAATCGATCCTGCAAGAGCACGCCGGTCGCGCCGCTGCAGCCCGCGTGCACCGCGCCGTCGCCCGCGTTCCCAATGACGCCGCCTGACAGCGATCGCGTCGAGCGTGCAGCACGGTTTCTGGCAGAGGGCCATGCGCGGCTCGCGCCCTTCGAGCCGGTCCCGGCCGATTGCGCACCGGTCAGCGCCGAGGAAGCGTACCGGGTGCAGGACGCGTTCCAGCGCATCATGGCCGAGTGCCTCGGAGAGGTCGCCGGTTACAAGATCGCCCTGACCACCCGCGTCATGCAGCAGATGGTGGGCTACGGCGAGCCGATCCCCGGCGCGGTGTTCGCCGGCACGGTCCATCACTCCCCGGCCACTGTCACGGCAAGCCGCTACACCCACCTGGGGATCGAGTGCGAGCTGGCCGTTCGCCTCGGTGCCGGCCTGCCTGCAGCGGCGGCGCCCTACACCCGCGATGGCGTGGCCCCGGCGGTGGCCGCGGTCATGCCCGCCTTCGAGCTGGTGGACGATCGCCTCGTGGACTACAGCGCGTTCGCCGCCAGCATCCTGTCCTTCATCGGCGACAACGCGTGGAACGCGGGCGTGGTGCTCGGCGTGCCCCACACCGAGTGGCGCGAGCTGGACCTTGCCGCCCTGCACGGTGTGATGGCCGTCAACGGCGAGACGGTGGGAGAAGGCGACGGCCGCGACGTCATGGGACACCCGCTGGACGCCCTGGCCTGGCTCGCCAATGCCCTGGCGGCCCGGGACAAGGCGCTTGCGGAGAACATGCTGGTGATGACCGGCAGCATCATCGCGACCCGGTTCGTCACGCCGGGCGACACGGTGAGCTTCCGTCTCGGCGCGATGGACGAGGTGTCGGTGACCGTG
>JBFHNV010000166.1:0-13067 GCA_041593595.1 Gammaproteobacteria bacterium | reverse complement strand
CCTGCCGCCGACGGTCGCGCGAGGCGACACCCGCTTCGCCTTCCAGGGCGCTCGAGCCCCCGGGGACGGGTTCACGGCGGGGCGCAGCGAACCGTGCCTTCCGCCGCACCGCGACGGACATGTAACGCGACTCGAAACCGCGATTCAGTCGAACAGGTGGCGCAGCACCAGGTCCTTGAAGTCGGTGGCCTGCACCGGCCCCTCGCCCAGCAGCTCCGGGCGCGTGGAGATCACCAGCGGGCCATCGGCCGGGTCGTCGGTGAGCCGCCCGTGGGAGCCCTTGACGAGATCCGTGCGGTTGAGCGAGATGACGTCCAGCAGGGTGCGGAAGCCGAGCTTGCGCTTCGCGAGGCGCATCGCCACCGCCAGCATGGGGACGCGGATGTCGGGGTCGATGAACAGCTCCACCGGGTCGTAGCCCGGCTTGCGGTGGATGTCCACGGTGCGGGCGTAGTCCGGTGCGCGGTCGTCGTCCAGCCAGTAGTAGTAGCTGAACCAGCGATCGCTGCGCGCCAGGGCCACCAGCTCGCCGGAGCGTGGATGATCCAGGCCCATGGCGCGCTTGCCCTCCTCGTCGAGCACCGTCTCGACCCCGTCGAGGCCTTCCAGCAGCGCCTTCACCTCGGGGATGCGCTCGCGCTCTCGCACGTACACGTGGGCCGCCTGGTGGTCGGCCATGGCGAAGGCGCGCGAGGCGCCGGCGTCGAACACGTCGCGCCCGAGCTCCGAGCGCACCTGCACCAGGCCCGCCTCGCGCAGCGCGCGGTTCACGTGCACGGCATCGCTCACCGGCGTGATGCCGTACTCGGATACCACGATCACGTCGCGCCCGTCGCGCTCTGCCTGCTCGATGAGCTGGCCACACACCCCGTCCACCTCCTGGAGATCCGCCTGGATGCGCGGGTGCGCGACGTCGGGGCCGATGCGCTGCAGGTTGTAGTCCAGGTGCGGCAGGTAGCACAGCGTGAGCGTCGGGCGGTGGCGCTGCATCACGTGCACCGTGGCGTCGGCGATCCACTGGCTGGACGAGAGATCCGTCATGGGCCCCCAGAACTTGAACAGGGGGAACATGCCCAGCTTCGCGTTGAGCTCGTCGCGCAGCTGCGGCGGATGCGCGTAGTGGTCGGGGATCTTGCGCCCGTCGGCGGGGTACATGGGCCGCGGCGTGGCGCTCCACTCCACGTCCGCGTACATGTTGTACCACCAGAACATCTTGGCGCAGGTGAAGTCCGGGTCGCGGGCGCGGGCCGCCTGCCAGATCTTCTCGCCTGCCACCAGCCCGTTGGGCTGGCGCCACAGCAGCACCTCGCACAGATCGCGGAAGTACCAGCCGTTGGCCACCGCGCCGTGGCCCGACGGCGGCAGGCCCGTCACCAGCGTGGACTGCACCGTGCAGGTGACGGCGGGAAACACGGTGTCCAGCCCCCGCAGCACGCCCCGGTCCGCCAGCCGCCGCAGGTTCGGCGTGTGGGCACCCACCAGGCGCGGCGCGAGGCCCACCACGAGGATCACGAGCAGCGGCTTCACCGGTGCGATTATCGGCAGCGGCGATCCGCCGGCGCAACCGCGCTACCATCTGCCGTGGCATGACCGCGACGCCCGCCACCCTGCTGCAGCGATGGCTCGAGCGCCAGCTCGACGACGTGGCGCGCACCTGGCTCGCCGGCCGCCGGGACGAGCTGCAGGCGGCGTACACCGATCGCGCCCTGCACATCACGCTCGGCATGATCCCGCGCCGGCTGGGCAAGGCGGACCTGGCGCTGGCGGCGGGGGATCTGGACGCCGCGCGTCACGCGCGCGAGCACTGGGATCCCCGCGGCTGGAGCGTCGCCGACGCGGCGCGGGTGCTGGTGCTGGTGGAGACCGCCGGCGCCGGCAACCAGCCCTTCCCGGCGCGCTTCGCGGATCTGTGCCGCACCGCCGAGGTGGGCGAGCTCATCGCCTTCTATCGCGGCCTGCCCCTGTATCCCGAGCCCCCGGCCCTGGAGGCCCAGGCGGCGGAGGGCGTGCGCAGCAACATGCGCGCGGTGTTCGAGGCGGTGGCCCATGCCAGCCCGTATCCCCGTGAGGTGTTCAGCCAGGAGCGCTGGAACCAGATGGTGCTCAAGGCGCTGTTCGTGGGCAGCCGGCTTGCGCCCATCCAGGGGCTGGACGCGCGCGCCAACCCGGAGCTGGCGGCCATCCTGTGCGACTATGCCCACGAGCGCTGGGCCGCGGGCCGGGCGGTGTCACCGGAGCTCTGGCGCTGCGTGGGGCCCTTCGCGGAAGGGCCCATGGTGGCGGATCTGGCGAAGGTGCTGGACGGCGGCAGCGAGGCCGAGCGTCAGGCGGCGGCGCTGGCGCTGGCCGCGAGCCCGTCGGCGGACGCGGCCCGGGCGCTTCAGGCGGCGCCGGACCTGCGCCGGAAGGTGAACGAAGGCGCGCTCGACTGGGACGCGCTTGCAGGAGGTGGCGAACCATGATGCTCATCGATCCCCATGCACACATGATCTCCCGCACCACGGAGGACTACCAGGCCATGGCGGCCGCGGGCGTGGTGGCGGTGATCGAGCCCGCGTTCTGGATCGGCCAGCCGCGCACCAACGTGGGCTCCTACGCGGACTACCTCTCCCACATCCTCGGCTTCGAGCGCTTCCGCGCCGGCCAGTTCGGGGTGCGCCACTACTGCACCATCGGGCTCAACTCCAAGGAGGCCAACAACGAGGCCCTGGCCGAGGAGGTGATGGAGATCCTGCCGCGCTTCGCCACCAAGGAGGGCGTGGTGGCCATCGGCGAGATCGGCTACGACGAGCAGTCGGGCCCCGAGGATCGCTACTTCCGCGCCCAGCTCGAGCTCGCCAAGGAGCTCGAGCTGCCGGTGATGATTCATACCCCGCACCGGGACAAGAAGCGCGGCACCTCGCGCTCCATGGACGTGTGCGACGAGCACGGGATGGATCCTGGCATGGTGGTGGTGGACCACAACAACGAGGAGACCGTGCGCGAGACCCTGCAGCGGGGCTACTGGGCGGGCTTCTCCATCTACCCCAGCACCAAGATGGGCAATGCCCGCATGGTGGAGATCCTCAAGCAGTACGGCTCCGAGCGCGTGATCGTGAACTCGGCCTGCGACTGGGGGATCTCCGAGCCGCTGGCGGTGGCCAAGACCGCGAAGCTCGCACTGGAGCGCGGCGTGCCGGAGGCGGACGTGCGCAAGGCCTGCTACCAGAACGCGCTCGACGCCTATGGCAAGAGCGGGCAGATGCGCGAGGCCGACTGGCTCGATCCACCGCCCATCGACCAGCGCACCCTGTACGAGGGCAACTCGATCCTGCGCGGCGGCCGCGAGCCGGTGATTGCCGAGCGCGCGGAGCCGGGCTCCCTGGACCGGCTGGAGATCGAGTAGCCGGCGCCGCGGCGGATCAACCGCCGGCGAGCCTCTCCCAGTCGAACATCGCGGGCTGCTTGTCCGCGAAGCGCTTCACCGCCTCGCGGTGGTAGGTGCTGGTGCAGCACGAGCCCTGACCGGAGGCCTCCAGCTCCAGCAGCGTGCGCAGGTCCAGGTTGTAGGACTGGTTGAGGATGTTCTTGGCGATGCCGATGGCGGTGGTGGAGGCGTGGATGAAGCGCGCCGCGAACGCCCGCGCCGCGTCCACGGCGCCCTCCTCGGGGATCACGTCGTACACCATGCCGAGGGCCTTCGCCTCCTCGGCACCGACCCGGCGCGCGGTGAACACCAGCTCCTTGGCCTTCTGCAGGCCCACCAGCCGCGGCAGCACGAAGAAGCCGCCCCAGTCCGGGATGAGCCCGATGCGCCCGAAGGCCTGCATGAAGAATGCCTTCGGCGTGGCCAGCACGAAGTCCGCGGCCAGCGCGATGTTGGCGCCTGCGCCGGCGGCAGCGCCGTGCACCAGGCTCACCACCGGCACCTCCAGGTTGATGAGGTTCGCCATCCGGTCGTGATTGGCCCGCAGGTACTCGCGCATCATGGCGGCGGTGCGCTCGCCGGCGGCCATGGCCTTGACGTCGCCGCCGGCGCAGAAGGCGCGTCCGGCGCCGGTGAGGATCAGCGCCTTCACGTCGCGCCCCGCGCGCGCCTTCACCTCGCCCAGCGCGGCGTCCAGCTCCCGGGTCATGTCCGGGCTGAGCGCGTTGAGGGCGTCGGGGCGGTTGAAGGTCAGTGTCGCGATGTCGTCGGACACGTCGAAGAGGATGTTGCTGAAGTCCATGCCGGCGGGCCTCCGTGGGTGGGTGCCGACAAGGTATGCCACCATCCGCACGATGACCACGGGAAGCACTTCCATGTCCGGCGAGCTGCACCACCTCACCATCGCCGACGCCGCGCGGCGCATCGCGGCGCGGGAGCTGTCCCCGGTGGAGCTGACCGAGGCGTACCTGGCGCGCATCGAGGCGCTGGGCCCGGTGCTCAACGCCTACATCACGGTGACCGCGGAGCGTGCCCTGGACGACGCCCGCGCCGCCGAGGCAGCCATCGCCCGCGGCGGCGCGGTGAGCCCGGTGCACGGGGTGCCCTGCGCCCTGAAGGACATCTACGACACCCGCGGGATCCGCACCACGGGCCACTCGGCCCTGCTGGCCGACCGGGTGCCCGAGGCGGACGCCGCCTGTGCGGAGCGCCTGGCGCGGGCGGGGGCGGTGCTGCTGGGCAAGCTCGCCAGCCACGAGTTCGCCACCGGCGGCCCGGCCTTCGACCTGCCCTGGCCGCCGGCGCGCAACCCCTGGCGCCTGGACCGCTTTCCCGGGGGCTCGAGCAGCGGGGCGGGCGCCGCAGTGGCGGCGGGCCTCGCGCCGGGGGCGCTGGGCAGCGACACCGGCGGCTCCATCCGGCTGCCGGCGGGCTTCTGCGGGCTGGCGGGGATCAAGCCCACCTACGGGCGGGTGAGCCGGCGCGGCGTGCTGCCCCTGTCCTGGACACTGGACAACTGCGGCCCCCTCGCCTGGACCGTGGAGGACGCGGCCATCCTGCTGCAGGTGATCGCGGGCCACGATCCCATGGATCCCGCCACCAGCCGCCGGCCGGTGCCGGACTACCGCGCAACGCTGGAGGTGGGCATCCGCGGCGTGCGCCTCGGCTGGGTGCGCCACCTCTACGAGCGCGACTGCCCCGCCAGCGACGAGGCCGTGGCCGCCATGGAGTCCGCCGCCGGGGTGCTGCGCGGGCTGGGCGCGCAAGTCCGGGAGATCACCCTGCCGCACCTGGAGGACTACCAGGCCTGCTACCGGGGGATCATGCTGAGCGAGGCCTTCGCCATCCATGCGGCGGATCTCCGCGCCCACCCGGAGCGCTTCTCGGCGGTGACCCGCTTCCGGGTGCTGCCGGGGGCGCTGCTGGGGGCGGCGGACTACGCCAACGCCCTGCGGTTCCAGCGCGTGCTGGTGGCGCGTACCCTCGAGGCCATGGAGGGCGTGGACGCGCTGATCACCGCCACCATCTACGGTCCCGCACCGGTGCAGGCCGCCATGCGGCCGGAGGACAGCTTCCTGCGCCCGCCGCTGACCAACCCCTTCAACGTGGCGCAGCTGCCGGCCATCAGCGTGTGCAACGGCTTCTCCGGCGAGGGACTGCCCCTGGGCATGCAGGTGGTCGGCCGGCCCTTCGACGAGGCGGGGGTGTTGCGCGTCGCGCGGGCCTACGAGCGGGAGACGCCATGGCGCGAGCGCCGCCCGCAGCTGATCGGGCCGGTGCCCGACGCGTCACCGGTGGTGCCACCGGTGCCGGGCGACGACGCGGACCCGTCGCTCCTGGACCGCTGCCGCGCGCTGGCGAAGCAGGCGGGCCTCGAGCTGGACGAGGAGCAGCTGGCGGGGCTGTGCGCGGCCTGGCCCCACGTGCGGCGCATGCTCGAGCGCATCCCCGCGGGGCGGGACTACGCGGGCGCGCCCGCGACGCTGTTCCGGCACGCGTGACGTGGTGGCTGCCGGAATCACGAAGGACGCGTCATGACCCTGCACGTGATCGGCGCCGGCGCCGCCGCGCCGCCATGACGCGTCGGCTCGCAGCGCTGCTGCTGGCCGCGGCCCTGTGCGGCGCGGCCCGGGCCCAGGACGCGACACCGGGGCCGGTGCCCGACCCGGTCTACGTGCCGGGCACCGTGGGGGAGTTCACGCGCTCGGACTTCCGACGCTTCGACGATCCCGCCCTCGGTTACTCCTACCGCTTCACCGACGCGGCGGGTGGGCGCTGGATCGACCTCTACGTGTACCCGGTTCCGGACGCCATCCGCGGCGAGAACCACGGCCGTCGGGTGGAGATCCTGGTCGCGCTGGCACGCAGCGACATCCGCAAGGCCGTGGCGGAAGGCATCTACCTGTCCCAGTCCGACCTGGGGCTCGAGGGCTTCGAGGTGAAGGAGCAGGTGATCGCCAAGAGCCGCCATCGGCTGGCCACGGCCCACGGCGAGCTGTACTCGGTGATCTACCTCACCGAGACCGCGGACCGCGCGGTGAAGGTGCGGGTATCGGCGCCCGAGACGGCGGCCACCGCGGTGTCCGAGGGCTTCGAGGACGAGGCAATGGCGCTGCTGCTGTTCGTGATGGACGCCCTGGGCGGGCGCTGAGCCGGCGGCACGACCGCGTTCACTGAAGCGGCTCCAGGTCGCCGAGCACGGTGGGGATCAGCTCCGCCACGGTGGGGTGGATGTGCACCGCGCGGCTGACCGTGGTGTACGGGCGGTCGGCGTACATGGCGTCGATGAGCGCGTGGATCGCCTCGTCGCCGTTCCAGCCGAGGATCACCGCGCCCAGCAGGCGCTCGCTGTCCGCGTCCACCAGCACCTTCATGAAGCCCTTGGTCTCCGAGAACTCCTTCGCCCGGCCCACCCGGCTCATGTCGATCCGGCCCACCAGCACGTTGCGGCCCGTGTCGCGGGCCTGGGCCTCGGTGAGGCCCACCCGCCCCAGGGGCGGGTCGATGAACAGGCCGTAGCAGGTGATGCGGTCGCTGACCCGGCGCCGCTCCCCGTCCAGCAGGTTGGCGGCCACGATCTCGAAGTCGTTGTACGACGTGTGGGTGAACGCACCGCGGCCGTTCACCTCGCCGATGGCCCAGATGCCCGCCACCGAAGTCTCCAGGGTGTCGTTCACCTGGATGTTCCCGCGCTCGTCGGTCGCGACGCCCGCGGCCTCCAGCCCCAGGTCGTCGGTGTTGGGCTGACGCCCGGTGGCCAGCAGCAGATGCGTGCCCGCGAGCTCCGACGGGCCGTCCTCACAGTCCACCCCCACAGCCACGCCGCCGTTGTCCGGAGCCACCTTGATGCACTCGGCGTTCAGCCGGAACTCGACGCCCTCGTCCTCAAGGATTCCACGCACCGCGTCGGACACGTCCGGGTCCTCCCGCCCGATGGGGCGTGGACCCATCTCCACCACCGTCACCTTCGCGCCGAAGCGGCGGTACATCTGCGCGAACTCGAGGCCGATGTAGCTGCCGCCGATGATCACCAGGTGCTCGGGCAGAGTCTCCAGCTCCAGCACTGTGGAGTTGGTGAGGTAGTCCACCCGGTCCAGCCCCTCGATGCCCGGCACCGCGGCCCGGGCGCCCACGTTGAGGAAGATGCGCGGCGCGCCCAGGGTCTCGCCGTTCACGGCCACCGTGTCCGGGCCGGTGAGCCGGGCGTGGCCGCGAATGAAGTCGAGGCCGTCCATGCCCTCGAGCCACTTCGTGACGCCCAGGTTCGAGGCGCCGGCGATGGCGTCCTTGCGCGCCTTCACCCGGGCCATGTCCACGCTGACCGGTCCGCCCACGTCCACGCCGAACTCGCCGGCGCGCCGTGCCATGTGCGCGGCGCGGGCGCTGGCCACCAGGGTCTTGGTGGGGATGCAGCCCGTGTTCACGCAGGTGCCGCCCACCAGCTTGCGCTCGATGATGGCGGTCCGCATGCCGGCGGCGGTGAGCCGCCCGGCCAGCGGCGGTCCTGCCTGGCCCGTGCCGATGATGATGGCGTCGTGGGTCGCGGCCATGTTCGGTGTCTCCGGGTGTGCGGATTCCGGAGCCACCATCACATCCGCCACCCGAGGGTGCAACCGCGCCCCGGCGGCCGGGGTACACTCCGCCGGAACCCGCACCTGGAGAGGCGGCGATGGACACGGCGGCGTTCGAGGCGGCCCTGCGGTCCGACGGCTACGACGACATCGACCGGCGCGAGGGCAAGGCCGGCTTCACGGCGAAGCCCCACACCCACCCCTTCGCGGTGCGGATCCTGGTCCTGGCAGGCGAGTTCACACTGATCCGCGGCGACGCGCGGGAGACCTACGGTCCCGGCCAGATCTTCGCCATGGAGGCGGAGTGCGAGCACGCGGAGAGCTTCGGGCCCGAGGGCGCCACGTACGTCATCGGCCGCAAGCGGAGCTGATACCCCGGGCGTGACAGCTGGCGCCCCGGGGCGCGGCATCTGTCACTGGCGTGCGCCTCCGGACCGCGGTTGACTTTCAACCGGGTCAGTCCACCGCGAGGTCCGCCATGCCGAAGCACCGCTACCTGCACCTGGACGTGTTCACGGACCAGGCCTTCACCGGCAACCAGCTCGCCGTGTTCCCGGACGGTCGCGGCATCGACGGCGCGCTGATGCAGCGCATCGCCAACGAGATGGCCTTCTCCGAGACCACCTTCGTGCTGCCGGCGGACGACGCGGGCACCGACGCACGCATGCGCATCTTCACCCCGCTGCGGGAGCTGCCCATCGCGGGCCACCCCACGGTGGGCACCACCTTCGCCCTGGCGCACGAGGGAGTCATCGAGGCGGGGCGGGATCGCTTCGTGTTCGGGCTGGGCGTGGGGCCGACGTCGGTGACCCTGGAGTGGGACGGCGACCGCCTGGCGTTCGCGTGGATGCGCCAGCCCGTGCCGGAGTTCGGTCCCGCGCTCCACGACGTCGCCGCGGTGGCGGCGGCTCTGGGCGTGGACGCGGCGGACATCGCCGCCACCGGCCTGCCGCCGGAGCGCGCCAGCGCCGGGCTCCCCATCCTGTTCGTGCCCCTGGCGAGCCGGGCGGCGGTGGACCGGGCGTGGCTGGACGCGGCGCGCATGGGCGCGGTGTTCGAGGGTGCAGGCATGGAGCCCACCGCGGTGTTCGTGTTCACGCAGGAGCCTGGCAGCGACGGCGCCACGGCGTACAGCCGCATGTTCGCCCCCATGTTCGGGATTCCCGAGGACCCGGCCACCGGCGGCGCCAGCGGGCCCCTGGGCTGCTACCTGCTGCGCCACGGCGCCGTGTCCCGGAACGCGGCCCGTGCCCTGCTGAGCCTGCAGGGCGCGAAGATGGGCCGTCCCAGCCGCATCCACATGGACGTGGCCAGCGACGCGGACGGCGCCGTGACGCAGGTGCGGGTGGGCGGGCGCGCGGTGCTGGTGGCGGAGGGGACGCTGCTCGTTTGAGCGGTTGTTCCCGGTCGCCGTACAGACATGTTCGCGTGCGGAGGAACGACACCGCGTTCGACCCGACCGGTTCAGATTCCCTTGCCAGGCCACATAGAATCTCGAAGGCGGCGTCCCTGCCGCCTCCGGGCGCATCGACCCATGCCTTCCTCCTCCGTCACCGCTGATCCGCGATCCGAAACCTCCGTTCAGTCCTCGTACTGATCCCGGCGTCGCAGCCACGCCATGGTCCAGGGCAGGTCGTCCTCGTCGCGCCCCTTGGGCGTGAGGTCCAGCAGGTGGTATGCGCCGTTCAGCATGTCGAGGCCGCGGGAGTAGCAGGAATACGTGTGGTACACGCGCCCGTCCCGGCGCCGGAACACGCTGATCCCCGGCGCCTCGGTGCCGGGGAACGGGCCCTCGCGGTAGTTGTAGTAGGCGCGGTCGTTCTGGATCTCCTCCTCGGTGAAGGTCACGTGGAAGTCGCGGTTGAAGTCGCTGCCGAGGGATGACACCCACCGGAAGCGCCAGCCCATGCGCTCGCGGTAGGCCGCGAGCTTCCCGTAGGGCGCGTTGGAGACCGCCACCAGCGCGGTGTCCCGGTGGCGCAGGTGCACGTCGATGCCGTCGAAGTTGTCCATCCAGTACGAGCACGACGGGCAGCCCTCGTCCCAGTCCGGACCGAACATGAAGTGGTACACGATGAGCTGGCCCGCGCCGCCGAACAGGTCGGCGAGAGATTCGCGCCCGCCGGCACCTTCGAATGTGTAGTCCTTCTCCACCTGCACCCACGGCAGCGCCCGGCGCGCGGCGCTGAGGGCGTCGCGCTCGCGGGTGAAGGCCTTCTCCCGCTCCAGCAGCGCGGTGCGGGCCGCCAGCCACTGGGCGCGGCTCACCACCTTCGGGGCGCTCATGCCGGCGGGCCGTCCGGCAGGCGCTGGAAGCGCTGGCCGGACTCCGGCAGCGGCAGCCACGCCGGTGCGTTGGCCACGTACACCTGCATGGCAGGCTGGAAATCCACCGGCGTGTCCAGGCTGCCCAGGCGCAGGGTGACCGTGTCCGGGTAGCCGTCGCTGATGCCCGCGATCTGGGCGCCGCACTCGCCGCAGAAGAAGTGCCGGGCACGGTTGCCGCTGTCGGCGGTGTACTCCCGCGAGCGCGGCTCGCCCGCCTCGTAGCGGAACGCCGCGCGAGGCACCGCCAGCAGGGGCGACGCCGCGGTACCGGTGGAGCGCTGGCACTCGCGGCAGTAGCAGATCACGCCGAACAGGGGCTCGGCGGTGACGCGGTAGCGGATGCGGCCGCAGGCGCAGCCGCCGGTCAGGTCGGTGGTCATGACGGATCTCCTCCGTGGTGCGTGGTCGCCAGGTGCCGCGCCAGCGTCGACAGGATGCGGCCCCAGCCGTCCGGATGCCGGTCGTAGGCCTCGTGCTCGGGCAGCAGGTCGTGGCTGAGCCGGATCCGGGTGCGGTCGCCGTCCACCGGCTCGAAGGTCACGGTGACCCGGGTCGTCGCCACCGGCGCGGGCAGGAACTCGCTCACCCAGGTGAAGCAGATCCGGCGGTCGCGCTGGATGGCCAGGTACTCGCCGCTGTGGACCCAGTCCTGCTCGCCGTGCATGACGATGCGGAACCGGCCGCCGACCCGGAAGTCGAGCTCCACGCTGACGCGCTCCAGGTCGGCACCCGGGTGCATCCAGCAGGCCATGCTGCGGGGATCGCTCCAGGCGGCGAACACCGCCGCCGGCGGTGCGGGCAGCACACGCTCCTGCACGATGGGGGGGCGGCGCGGCATCAGCCCGAGTCCTCGGGCACACCCCGGCCGCGCCGCCGCACCGGTGCACGCCGCGCGGGCGCGCGCTCCGCGGCCTGTGCGCGCAGGTAGCCGTCCAGGGCGTCCAGCCGGGCCTCCCACCCGGCCAGGTAGCGCCCGGTCCACTCGTGCGCCGCCGCGAGCGGGCCACCGTCGAGGCTCAGGTGGTGCTCGCGGCCGCGCACCTCGCGCCGCACGAGTCCGGCGCGCTCCAGCACGCGCACGTGCTTCGAGACCGCCATCAGGCTGACCCGGAAGGGGCGGGCCAGCTCGCCGATGGTCGCCGGACCCTTCTGCAGGCGCGCCAGGATCGCGCGCCGGGTGGGATCCGACAGCGCGGCGAAGGTGCGGTCCAGATCGCTCATGGCAAAACGCTAAACCAACTGGTTTAGTGACACAAGCCGGCCGGCGCCAAAGTCCACCGCGAGGCAGGCCGATAGCCTTACCGAAGGCGCCCGGCGGACCCCACCAGGGAGCTCCCGCCGGCCAGGTCCCACCCCCGGCCTGGCGAAGCGCCCCCGTCGATCACTCCATGGGAGACGACCGTGTTCGAGCTGCTGAGCATCGTGTGCACCGCCGCCGCCCTGGCGGCACAGACGAGCTGTGTCCCCGACCTGGGTAATTCCGGCGGCGAGGCCACGATCACGCTCCCGGACGCCTACGAGGCGCAGGTGGCGCCGGGCATGTACCAGCTGAGCTACGCGGGCAGCGGCCACGACTTCGATGGCACCGCGCTCGTCGGGCACTGGCGCCGCCGCGCGGCCCAGCTCTGCGCCGGCGACTACCGCGGCCACCCGACGACCCAGGTGAGCTACCCCGAGCCCGGCTACGACATGATGGTCTCCGCACTGCCCGTGTCCGGCAGCCGTACCTTCAACGTGGAGACCTTCGGCGTCGCCTACTGCACCGACCCCACCCGCTGATCCGTCTCACCCCTTCCCAGCGCGCGCCCTCTGACCCCTCCCCCTCGTGACGAGGGGGAGGGGCAGGGGAGGGGAAGCAGGCAAGCGGCGTCTCTGACGGAGCCAGGCGCACGGCCTGCGCCAGAAACGTGACTAGAACGGCACCCGCACCGTGAGGTTCACCGTGTCCTCGTCGAAGCGGCTGCGGCCCTCGGTGCGCAGCCACTCCACGGACCCGGTCGCGCCGCTGGCCCCGAAGTACCGCAGCCCCAGGCCGCCCTGCCACTCGTCGTCGTCGCTGGGCTGGGTGCGCACCCCGCCGGGCAGGCCGCCGGCCTTGTTGCCGTCGTCGCGGCCCAGATCGTTGCGGTAGCCCAGCAGCACGTAGGGCTCGAATGCGCCGGCGGAGTAGCCCACGTCGATGCTGGCGTAGGCCTGGGTGAGGTCGATGTGGCGGTTGCCCACGCTGCGCGCGCCACCGCCACCGGTCTCGGTGTAGCGGTCCTGGCTCTCCACCGCGTGCAGCATCCCCAGGCGCCCGCCCAGGACCCAGCTGCCGAAGGCCTTGACCGCGTTCAGGTTGGCGGTGAAGAAGGCGCGGTCCGCCTCGTAGCTGCCGACCAGCGTCGCGCCCGGGGTGGCAGGGCCGGAGCGGGTCGAGGTGCCCGGGTCGATGCGCGTCTCCTCCGTGTCCATGGCGCCGTAGCCCGCGGCCACGTCCACGCTGAACACGTCGTCGGCGAGGAACGCGCCGTACACGCCCACCAGCAGGCCGTCACGATCCTGACCGCCGCCGTTGTACAGGGTGTCGGTATCGGTGTTCTCGTGACCCAGGGTGAACCCGGCCACCACCCGCTCGCCGAAGAAGCGGTCCGCGCCGATGAGCAGGTTGAGGGTGTCCGCCTCGTAGGGCGCGGTGGCCACCGTCGACTCGTAGATGGCGAACCCGGCGCTGCCCCACACGGACCAGCCGCCGCCGGCGGCGCCGGCGGCGGCGCCGCGGG
>JBFHNV010000165.1:0-13207 GCA_041593595.1 Gammaproteobacteria bacterium | reverse complement strand
GGCGCCGGGAACACCGCGCCGGGATCCAACCACACGCCCACCCGCGGGCCGCCGCGGCTCTTGATCAGCTCCACGTGAAGGCCGTGCTCCCGGGACTCCAGCAGCAGGCGCAGCGCCGCCGGCGACGCCTCGCGGGCGGCGCCCGTGCCGCGGAACACCGCGCCCAGGGTGCCGCCTGCCTCGGCGGCGAGCTGCAACCGGCGCAGCTCCCGGAAGCCCGTGCCGCGCCGGCGTCCGTCGGCGCGGCGGAACCACAGCAGCACCGCGCCGCAGGCGCCGCTGCGCAGCGCCTGCTCCGCCGCCCACAGGGACTCATCGCGATCCGCGCAGCGCACCACCAGCACGTGTGCCGGATCCACGCCGCGGGCCTCCAGGGCGGGCACCGCGATGCGGTATGGCGGCGCGATCCAGGCGAGCCAGCGCCCGTCGCGGGCGAGTCCGGCCAGCGCCGGCAGCAGCAGGCTCAGCTCGCCCATGCCCGGCACACGGTGCAGCACCTCGGTGAGGGCACCCAGGGGCCAGCCGCCGCCGGGCAGGTGCTCGTCCAGCACCGCGAAGCCGGTGGGCACCTGTCGCGGCGGCCCCGCACCGCCGTCGCGAACGCCCTCCCCGGCCCGCCACAGGGCCGGGTGGCGGAGAAGATCGTCAAGCGCGCCTTCCATGGTGCGTGCCCGGCAGAGGCTGTGAGGGGGACTACACGATGCCGCCGTTGCGGATCACGCCCACGGCGATGCCCTCGATGACCATCTCCTCCTCGCGCAGGTCCACCACGATGGGCTCGTAGTCCGGGTTCTCGGGCAGCAGGCGCACGATGTTGCCGCGGCGGCGGAAGCGCTTCACCGTGACCTCCTCGCCGATGCGCGCCACCACCACCTCGCCGCTGGCCGCCTCGCGGGCCTGGTGCACCGCCAGCAGATCGCCGTCCAGGATACCGATGTCGCGCATGCTCATGCCCTTGACCCGCAGCAGGTAGTCGGCCCGCGGGCGGAACAGGGACGGATCCACCTTGTAGCGCTGCTCGATGTTCTCCTCGGCGAGGACGGGCTCGCCGGCCGCCACCCGGCCCACCAGGGGCAGGCCGGCGGGCGTCCCGCCGTGCAGCGGCCGGATGCCGCGGGAGGTGCCCGGCAGCATCTCGATGGCGCCCTTCTTCACCAGCGCCCGCAGGTGGTCCTCGGCGGCGTTGGGGGAGCGGAAGCCCAGGGCATCGCAGATCTCGGCGCGGGTGGGCGGGAAGCCCTCCGTGTCCATGAACTCGACGATGAAGTCCAACACCCGCTGCTGGCGATCGGTGAGGTCAGGCATGGCGCGGCTCCCGGGTATCTGTTCGTTCATACAGTACCGGCAGCCGCGCGCCAGGGCAAGACCGCAGGCCCACGCCCGGCGGCCGGCAGGCGGCCGTCAGGTGGTGTCCACCGGCGGCGCCACCCACAGATCCCGCGCCATCAGGATGGCCGCCTCGCGGCCCCGGTAGTAGCCCGCAAGGCGCTGCACCGCCCGGTAGCCGAGGCTCCTGTAGAAGGCCCGCGCCGCGGCGTTGCCGGCGCGCACCTCCAGGTACACCACCGACACCCCCGCGGTGAGCGCCGATGCCTCCAGCCAGCGCACCAGGTGCGTGCCCACGCCGGCCCGCTGCCAGCCGGGCGCCACCACCAGCAGGTTGAGGCGCGCCTCCTCGATGCCGAACACCATCACCGCGGCGCCCACCAGGCGCCGCCCGGCCCGCGCCGCCAGCGCCACCCGATCCGGTGCGCGGATGGCATGCAGCACCCGCGGCGCCCGCCACGACCAGCCGAGCCCGGTCTCCACCAGATCCCGGGACAGCAGCGCCACCGCCGCAGCGTCCGCCGCGCGGGCCAGCTCGATGGTGACCGCTGCGCTGCTCATGCCAGGGCCCCGGGTGCGGCCGGGACGGGGACGGCGACGAGGATGGAGGACATGGCTGTGCGACGCTCCGGACGTGCCCACGGACAGTTATAGCGCGTCCACGGCGGTCGCGGGCCGGCGCCGCGCCACGCTGCGGGACTGCGGGCGGCCCGAGGCCACGGCCCGGGCCCGAGGCACGCCCGTCAGCCGCCCAGCTCGGCCAGCAGCCGCCGGGCCTCCGGCTCGCCCTCGAAATGACCGCCCTCGCCCAGTGCCCGGCGCAGCTCCCGGCGCGCCTCCTCGGTGCGCCCCAGGCGCGACAGCGCCGCCGCCACGTGGTAGTGGATGCGCGGCTCGCGGCCTGCCCGGTTCTGGGCGTCGCGCAGGTAGCCGAGCCCCTCGTCCACCTCGCCCTGGTTCACCAGCACCCAGCCGAGGGTGTCCAGGATGTCCGGATGGCCCGCGTCCAGGGCATGGGCGCGCTGCGCCAGATCCAGCGAGCGCGGATCGCCACGCCCCACGTACAGCCGTGCCACGGAGCTCAGCAGCAGGGCGTCGTCGGGAGACGCGGCCAGCAGCGACTCGTAGATCGGCAGCGCGCGCTCCGGCTGTCCCACCTGCAGGTGGCCGCCGGCCAGGGCGCGGCGCACCGCCGTGTGACCCGGATGAGCGGCATTCCACGTCGCCAGCTCCTCCACTGCCTCATCCAGCTCGCCCAGGGCCGCCCGCGCCCGGAACAGCGACACCACGAGCTCCGGCGTGTCCGATCGCGCCAGCGCCTCGCGGTAGATGCCCACCGCCTCCGCGTGGCGTCCCATGTAGGCCAGGACGTCCGCATACAGGCGATCGCCCAGCACCTTCCCCGGGCGCCGCTCGCGCAGCTTTGCGGCCACCGCCAGGGCCGCCTCGGGATGCGCCATGCGCAGGTGCAGCTCCACCAGGGACTCGTAGGCGGGCAGGAAGCCGGGATCCCGTTCCAGCATCTGCTCCAGGGTCTCGCGGGCGCCCCGGGCGTCGATCACCACGCCGGGATCCGCTGCCCGCGCCGTCACGGCTCGCACGGTGGCCTCGTCGGGTGCCCGATGCAGCACATCCAGCTCCGCCAGCGCCTTCCTGGCGCGGGCGTCGTCCGGATCGCGTTCCAGGCGCGCCTCGAGCCGGCGGCGCGCGCCGTCCAGGTCGCCGGATCGGGCCTCGGCCCGCGCCAGGTTGCGGGTCGCCACGACCAGCTCGGGATCCAGCTCGAGCGCCCGGTCCAGAGCCGCCCGCGCCTCCTCCGGCTCCTCCGCCGCCAGCGCGGCGGCGCCCAGCAGGTTGGCCACGGGCGCGCTGTCCGGCTGCTGCCGGGCGAGCACCCGGGCAGTCTCCAGCAGCGCTCCCGGCGAGACGCCCTGCTGGTGCAGCAGCGACAGGAGACGGCCCAGGCCGGAGTCGCTCGCCACGAACTCCAGCCCGTCGGCGAGCTCTGCGCTCGTGACCTCCCGCTCCTGCAGCACGAGCTGCATGAAGGCCCGCCGCGACGCCGCGCCGGCGGTCTGCGGATCGCCCTCGAGCGCCTGCCCGAGCAGCAGCGCGGCCTCGTCGTGACGGCCGACCAGGCCGTGGGCCTGCGCCATCAGCACCAGCAGCTCCGGGTCCCCCGGGGCGACCTCCGCGGCCGGCGTCAGCGCCTCCAGCGCGGTGCGAGGCAGCTCGCGCAGCAGCGCGACGACCGCCAGCAGCTTGCTTGCGCCGGGGTGGCCCGGCTCGAGCGTCACGTAGCGCTCGAGCAGGCTGTAGGCCTGGTCGAAGCTGTCGTTGCGGAAGTGCAGCAGGCCCAGCAGCAGCAGGCCCGGGGGATGGTGCATCACGAAGTCGGTGCGGTGGCTCATGAGGCCGAGCGCCGCGCGCTCGACGAACGCCTGGGCCTCCCCGGTCTCGCCCTGCTTGGTGAGGATGATCGCGTACTGGTAGTTGGCCTGCGGATCGTCCGGGCGCACCGCCCACACGGCGCGAACGTCCTCGAGCGCGTCCGCGTCGCGATCCGCCCACACGAGCAGCGCGGCGCGCGCGAGGCGTGCCGCCAGGTGGCCGGGATCCCGCTCCACCGCCGCGCCGTAGGACTCCACGGCGCCCGCCGTGTCGCGCCGCGCGCGCAGCACCTCGCCCTTCACGTACCACGCCTGCGCGCTGTCTGGCGCGAGGGCGCCGGCCTCCTGGGCCAGGCGCTCGGCGTCGTCGAGCCGGCCGTTGCGCAGCAGCACCTGTGCGCGCCCGAGCAGGGCACCGGTCCAGCCGGGCAGCAGATCCATGGCCTGCTCGAACGCACGCTCGGCGCGATCGAACTCGCGCAGCTCCAGGTGCGCCTGACCGTGCATCACGAGCATGTGCCCGCGCAGACTCGGATCGCGCTCGGTGGCGGGCAGCTCGTCCACGAGCTGGCGGTATTTCCCCTGCTGCAGGTAGGCCTTCGCCAGCGGCACGCTCACCAGGCTGGGATGCGCGCCCGCCTGCCGGGCCTGGCGCAGTGCCTGCTCGGCCTTCTCCGCGTAGCCCAGGCGCAGGTACGCGCGGCCCACCAGCACCAGCGACGGCAGGTTGTCGCCATCGTGGTGCAGCAGGTTCTCCAGGATGACCACCGCTGCCTTGTGATCGCCCGCCTCGAAGCGCATCAACGCCTCCTCGTAGCGGGTGGACGACTGGCCCTGGATCGCGGTGTGCACGGTCCAGCCGACGGCGCCCGCCAGGGCCACGGTGACCGCCACGATCGCGCAGGCAACGAGCACCCGCCGCCGCGCGCGGCGCCGGCGCCGGTCCCTGCGGTGCGGACTGGAACGTCTGCTGGACATGGCCCGCTAGTGTAGGCCGCGGGCCCGCGCGGCGCGGACGCCGCGGTGCGAGGCTGTGACGCCGTTCGCGGATCCGGCGCGGTCAGGGGCGACGGGCGACTGCACCGCTGCGTCGCACCATGCGGGTGGCGGGGGTACCAAACCTCAGTTGTCGGCGCGCACCATCGCGCTCAGCGGCCGCCCGCCCAGCAGGTGCAGGTGCATGTGGTACACGACCTGGCCGCCCTCGGCGTTGCAGTTCATGACCAGCCGGTAGCCGCGCTCGGCAATGCCTTCCTCGGACGCCAGGCGCTTCGCCACCAGCACCATGTGCCCGACCAGCGCCGCGTCGTCTTCGGTCAGGTCGTTGACCGTGGGGATCTCGCGGTTGGGCACGATGAGGATGTGCGTGGGCGCCTTGGGCGCGATGTCGCGGAAGCAGGTCACCCGCTCGTCGCGGTAGACGATGTCCGCCGGCGCCTCGCCGGCGATGATCCTCGAGAAGATGGTGGGCATCGTGTTCGGGCTCCCTGGATGACGCCGCGCGGCGTGCCCGCGCCCAGCGGGAGTCTGCCACAGCGCCGGCGGGCGGCCACCCCGACGCGCTCAGCCGGTCTGCGGCGACGGCTCGCCCGCGCTCCCCGCGAGACGCAGCGGCGGCGCGTTGCCCTCCTTGTCCTCGCCCATGTACACGGTGACGTGGGGGAACGGGATCTCCACGCCGCGCTCGTCGAAGATCTCCTTGACGATCTCGTTGTAGGCGCGGCCCACCGCCCATTGGGCACCGGGCACGCACTTCAGCCGCGCGCGCACCATCACCGCCGAGTCGCCGAAGGTGGTCAGGCCGTGCATCTCGAGCGGCGCGATGAGCTTCTCGCCGTGCTCGGTCTCCATCAGCCGGTCGAAGGCCTCCTGCATGAGCTGCTTCACCTGGGCCACGTTCTCGCGATAGGCCACGCCCAGCTCGGACACGTGGTAGGAGAAGTCCTTCATGTAGTTGGACACGCTGTCGGCGGAGCTGAACGGGATCACGTGGTACACGCCGGTCAGATCGCGCAGGCTCACCGAGCGGATGGTGAGTCGCTCCACGGCGCCGGTGATGCCGGCGACGGTGACCACGTCGCCCGTGTTCATGGCGTTCTCGAGCTGGATGAACACGCCCGTGATCACGTCCTGCACCAGCTTCTGCGAGCCGAATCCGATGGCGAGGCCCAGCACGCCGGCGCCCGCCAGCAGCGGACCGATGTTCATGCCGAGCTGCGCCAGCACCAGCATCACGGTGATCACCACCAGCGCGATGGAAAACGCGTTGCGGAACAGGGCCAGCAGGGTGCGCTCGCGCGATGTGGGCACGCTGCCCACGTCCGGATTCAGCCGGTACTCCACCCACGAGCTCACGCCCAGGTAGATGGCCAGCGCCACCACGACCATGAGGAACGCCGCGATCACGCGCAGCAGCGCCTCGCGGCCCGCCTCGGCCTTGAGCCAGGACAGCACGTCGGCGAGTCCCCACACCTGGAAAATCGCCACCACCACCATCACCATCACCGCCAGGCGCACGACCCGCAGGATGAAGGGCACGTAGGCGTTGAGCCGGCGTTCGAGCAGCGGCAGGCGCTCGCGCAGGTCGTCGGGCAACCGCACCCCGCCGGTGACCCAGCGCGAGATGAAGCCGGTCACCACCACCCCGATGACGATCGCCACCACCGACTGCAGGCTGGCCCAGGCCATGTCGCCGAGCCCTGTCTCCGGGCGCGTCAGCCACACGGTGAACACGGCCAGCACGTAGAGGATCGCGAGCCCGTGCCAGGTGCGCGCGAGCAGCGCCAGCAGGCTGCGCTCGATGCGCCCGTCGGCGCCCGCCGCAGCCGCCGCCAGAGCGGCGCGCACCCGCGCCCGGTTCTGCAGCACGATCACGACGGCCATCGCCAGCGCGGTGAGCGCCACCAGCACCGCCACCGCGCGCCCGGCGCCCGCCGACACCCGCTCGTCCACCAGAGGAACGACCAGCAGCATGCCGTAGCCCAGCAGGCTCACCATGCGGCTCGCCCAGAATTCCCAGTAGGCCGCCGTCTCGTCACCCATGGGGAGCAGTCGCAGCTCGCCGTAACGCGGTGCCAGCACACCGCGCAGCACGACCTTGACCATCTCGATGACCAGGAACGCATTCAGGAACAGGGTCTGGGACAGGTCCACGGCCCCCTCGCCTACCGTGAGGAGGGCGAAGCCGTAGCCACCGGCCCAGGCACCCACGGCGGTCAGGGCATCCAGCGCCGACGAGGCGATCAGCAGCATCAGGGTGCGCAGCCAGCCCGCCTCCTCGGCGCGGCGCGCGAGACCCTGGTAGGACCGCACGGCGGCGAAGCGCAGGGCGAAGAACAGCGCCAGCGTCACCACCACCAGCAACGCCAGGTCGCCCGCCACCTTGAGGATCTTCTCGAGCCCGGCGGCCGGGTCGCCCTCGAGCAGTGCCACCAGGTCCACGAGCTGTCGGGTCACCGCCCCGGTGAGATCCGCCAGCTCCTGCGCCGCCGCCTGGCTCTTGCGGGCGAGCGCCTCCACCACGCTCGGCTCCTGCGCCGCCTCGCCGGCCGCGGGGGTGTCCGCGGCCGCCTCCCGCAGGCGCGCGATGATGGCTTCGCGCGCGGCCGGGTCCTCCAGCATGTCGGCCAGGATCCGCGCCTGCTCCGCTCCCCGTGGTGCCTCGGGGCCGGCCTGTGCCGGCGCGGCGCGGGCGGGAACGGCAAGGGCGAGAAGGAGGATCAGGTGAACGAGCTGGCGCATGGCGATGGGCCTCCCCGGGACCCCGGGCGGTGACAAAAGGCGTCGACTTTAACGCCCCTGGCCCCTGCTTCCGGCCCCGGGCCTGCCCCCCGGCCGCCCCGTCCCCCGCCATCCCGCCACGGATGCCCGCCGCATCGCGGCGCGCGGATACGCCTGGCCACGCCGGTGCGGTATTCTCCCGACCCGCTCCCGTTCCCTGCCGAACCCGATCCGGAGGCGCCCATGGCCGGTCAGACCCCTACCACGCTGAACCACTACATCGGCGGCGAGCCCGTGCCGGGCGGCAGCAACCGCTTCGGTGACGTGTTCGACCCCGCCACCGGCACGGTCCAGGCCCGGGTGCCCTTCGCCACCGCGGCGGAGGTGGACCGGGCGGTGGCGGAAGCCGAGGGGGCGTTTCCGGGCTGGGCCGCCACGCCGCCGGCCCAGCGGGCCCGGGTGCTGTTCCGCTTCCGCGACCTGGTAGAGGCGCACAAGGACGAGATCGCCGAGCTCATCAGCCGTGAGCACGGCAAGACACTGGACGATGCCCGCGGCGAGGTGCAGCGTGGCGCCGAGGTGGTGGAGTTCGCCTGCGGCATCCCGCAGCTGCTCAAGGGCGAGGCCAACGAGAACGTGTCGTCCAGCGTGGACAGCCACTCCATGCGCCAGCCCCTGGGGGTGGTGGCGGGGATCACGCCGTTCAACTTCCCCGCGATGGTCCCCATGTGGATGTTTCCCGTCGCCATCGCCTGCGGCAACACCTTCGTGCTGAAGCCCTCGGAGCGCGATCCGTCGGCGGGCCTGCGCCTCGCGGAGCTGTTCGCGGAAGCGGGCCTGCCCGCGGGTGTGTTCAACGTGGTCAACGGCGACAAGGAGGCTGTGGACCGGCTGCTCACCCATCCCCACGTGGAGGCCGTGAGCTTCGTGGGCTCCACGCCCATTGCCGAGTACGTGTACCGCACCGGCACCGCGAGCGGCAAGCGCGTGCAGGCGCTGGGCGGCGCCAAGAACCACCTGGTGGTGATGCCGGACGCGGATCTGAATCAGACGGTGGACGCGCTCATCGGGTCCGCCTACGGCTCCGCCGGCGAGCGGTGCATGGCCATCTCGGTGGCGGTGGCGGTGGGCGAGGACACCGCAGACCGGCTGGTGGAGGCGCTGCGGCCGCGGGTCGAGTCCCTCAAGGTAGGCCGCTACGACCAGCCCGGCGTGGAGATGGGGCCGGTGGTTACCGGCGCGGCGAAGGCGCGCATCGAGTCCCTGGTGGATGCGGGCGTCGCGGAGGGGGCGCAGCTCGTGGTGGACGGCCGTGGGCCCGAGGTCGCGGGCGGCGACGGCGGCTTCTTCGTGGGCGGGTGCCTGTTCGACCACGTGAAGCCCGACATGCGCATCTATCGCGAGGAGATATTCGGGCCGGTGCTGAGCGTGGTGCGCGCACACGACTACGAGGAGGCGCTCGGCCTGGTCAACGATCACGAGTACGGCAACGGCGCCGCCATCTTCACCCGCGACGGCGACGCCGCCCGCGACTTCACCCATCGGGCGAAGATCGGGATGGTGGGCGTGAACGTGCCGATCCCCGTGCCCACCGCCTATCACAGCTTCGGCGGCTGGAAGCGCTCGCTGTTCGGTGACCATCACGTGCACGGCCCCGAGGGCGTGCGCTTCTACACCCGCCTGAAGACCGTCACCAGCCGCTGGCCGTCGGGCGTTCGCGAGGGCGCCGAGTTCATCATCCCCCAGACCCGCTGACGGCCGCCCGGGCCGTCGCGGTCCAGCCCCGGTCCAGGGAGGACAAGCCCATGCGAGGAGCGGACGTGCTGGCCTCGGCCATGGCCGAGGCAGGGGTGCGGCGGCTGTTCTCCCTGTCCGGCAACCAGATCATGCCGGTATACGACGCCTGCATCGACGCGGGCATCGAGATCGTGCACACGCGTCACGAGGCGGCCGCGGTGCACATGGCCGACGCGTTCGCACGCATTTCGGGCGACGTGGGCGTGGCGCTGCTCACCGCCGGTCCCGGCCACGCCAACGGCATCGCCGCGCTCTACAGCGCCCGCATGTCCGAGGCGCCCGTGGTGTCGCTGAGCGGGCACGCGCCGCTGGCGCGCCTCGGCCAGGGCGCGTTCCAGGAGATGGCTCAGGCGGAGATGGCCGCCGTCGTGTGCAAGGCGGCATGGACCGCGCCGGACGCGGCGGGACTGGGCGCCCTGTTCGGCGAGGCCGCGGTCACCGCGCGCCGTGGCCGGCCGGGGCCGGTGCACGTGAGCCTGCCCTTCGACCTGGTGCAGGCCACGGTGGACCGGCCGCCGCCGCGCCGCGCACCCGTCGCCGAGGCCCCGCCCGCGGGCGACGAGATCCAGGGGCTGGCGCGCTGGCTGGGCAAGGCGAAGCGCCCGCTGCTGCTGGCCGGTCCCGCCTTCGCCCACGGCACCCATCGCGCGCTGCTCGAGCGCCTGGACGGCGCCGGCGGCGTGCCGGCGCTGGTGCTGGAGAGCCCGCGCGGCATCAACGACCCGGCGCTGGGCGCCTTCGCCGAGGTGCTGGCCGAGGCGGACCGCATCGCGCTCCTGGGGCGCGGTCCCGACTTCGTGCTGCGCTTCGCCGAGAAGCCGTTCGTGCACGAGGACTGCCGCTTCGCCCTGGTGGACTCGGAGCCCCGGGCGCTCAAGCGCGCCCGCGCCGTGCTGGGCAAGCGTCTGAAGCGGGTGCTGCAGGCGGATCCGGGTCTGACCGCCTTTGTGCTGGCACAGGTGGATCGGGCGCCGGCGCGGGACCCGGGCTGGAGCGAGGCCGTGCGCGCGGCGGTGAACCACCGCCCCGCGACGTGGGCCGGGATCGCGAGCGATCCGGGGCGGGGCCTGCATCCGGTGGCGGTGTGCCGCGCGGTGCAGGCCTTCATCGATCATCGGCCGGACACCGTGCTGGTGGCGGACGGCGGCGAGTTCGGCCAGTGGGCACAGGCCTGCGTGCGTGCCCGCAGACGCCTCATCAACGGCCCCTCCGGTGCCATCGGTGCGGCGCTGCCCTTTGCCGCCGGTGCGCGCCTGGCCGACCCCGGGGCCATGGTGGTGGCCATGCTGGGCGACGGCACCATGGGCTTCCACCTGGCGGAGTTCGACACGGCGCTGCGCGCCGGCGCGCCCTACGTGGCCGTGGTCGGCAACGACGCGCGCTGGAACGCCGAGCACCAGATCCAGCTGCGGGACTACGGCCCTGGACGTCTCGTCGGCTGCGAGCTGTTGCCCACCCGCTACGACCGCGTGGTGGCGGCGCTCGGCGGGCACGGCGAGCACGTGGAGCACGACGAAGAGCTCGCGCCGGCCCTGGAACGCGCCGCCGCCAGCGGCCTGCCCGCCTGCGTGAACGTGAAGCTGGACGGCCTGCCGGCGCCGGTCATCCGGCGCGCCTGAATGCGTTGTTCGGACGGCGCTGCAGCTCGTCGTGCTCCGAAGGAAGGCAGGCGTCGGTGCGCCACGCCGTGAATCCGTCCATGGAGGCTCGAACGCGGTATCCCTGCCGCGTACGGGCGCACCGACGCCTGCCTTCCTTCTCTGCCAGCGCCGGTCCGGGATTTCGGCAGACCGATCTACCGCTTCCTCGCAACTCGCGCCTCGAAGCGCGCCACGTCGACCACGATGCGCTCGTGGGTACCGTCGCCGATGGGCTCGTGGTCGTCCTCCGCGCTGAGCTCGAAGGTGAGCACCCGCCCGGTCACGTCCGTGAGCACGGCGCTCGCGCGCACCCCCACTCCCACCGGCGTCGCGGCGAAGTGGCGCACGTCCAGGCGCGTGCCCAGGGTCTGGCAGCCCGCGGGCAGCAGTCGCTCCACCGCGTCCAGCGCTGCCGCCTCCATGAGGTTGACCATCACCGGCGTCGCCAGCACCGGCACCGCGCCGCTGCCCACGTGGGGCGCGGTGTGCTCGGAGCCAACGGTCAGCGACGCGTTGCCGGCCAGTCCCGGGCGCAGCTCGACCGGGAGCTTCACGCGGGGACTCCGCCCGGACTCAAACCACTTTCCCGGGGTTGAGGATCCCGTCCGGATCCAGCGCGGCCTTGATCCGCCGCATCAGGTCCAGCTCCACGCCGCCCCGGTAGCGCTCCATCTGGTCGCGCTTGAGCTGGCCGATGCCGTGCTCGGCGCTGAAGCTGCCGTTCAGCTCGCTCACCAGCGCGTACATGCGCGCATGGATGGCGTCGCGGGCGTCCAGGAACGCACGGTCGTCGCCGCCGGGGTTCTGGTTGGCGTTGAAGTGGATGTTGCCGTCGCCCATGTGCCCGAAGGCCACCACCACCACGTCCGGCACGGCCTCGCGCATGAGCGCGCTGCCGCGCTCCAGCAGCTCCGGAACCCGCGACACCGGCACGGAGATGTCGTGCTTGATGCTGGCGCTGGCGCGCTTCTGCGCCTCGGGGATGGTCTCGCGCAGCTTCCACAGAGCCTGCGCCTGCGCGCTGCTCTGCGCGATCACCGCGTCCTTAACCCCGCCTGCCTCGAAGACCTCGGCCAGGGTCTCTTCCAGGGCACCGCGCAGCCCCCCGGCGGAGCTGCCACCGGACAGCTCCACCAGGGCGTAGTGCCCATGGGGCGCGTCGAAGGGATCCCGGTTGCCCTCCACCCAGTCCAGCGCCAGCGCGAGGCTCGGGCGGTTGACGTACTCGAAGGTGGTCACCGAGTCGCCGCTGGCGGCACGCAGCCGGTCCAGGAGGTCCAGTGCCGCATCCGGGTCGCGCACCGCGATCAGGGCCGTGTGCACCTCTCGTGGCTTCGGGAACAGCTTCAGCACCGCGGCCGTGATGATCCCCAGCGTGCCCTCGGAGCCCACGAACAGATGGTGCAGCTTGTAGCCGGTATTGTCCTTGCGCAGCCGCCGCAGGCCCTCCCACACCTGCCCGTCCGCCAGCACCACCTCCAGCCCCAGCACCAGGTCGCGGGCATTGCCATAGCGCAGCACCGCGGTGCCGCCGGCGTTGGTGGCCAGGTTGCCGCCAATCTGGCAGGTGCCCTCGGCCGCGAGGCTCAGTGGAAACAGCAGGCCCGCCCCGTCGGCCGCGGCCTGCACGTCCGCCAGCACGCAGCCCGCCTCCGCGGTGAGGGTCGCGTTGCGGGCGTCGATCTCGCGGATGCGGTTCATGCGCGCCAGGGACAGCACCACCTGGCGGCCGCTCGCGTCCGGCACCGATCCGCCGCACAGGCCGGTGTTGCCGCCCTGGGGCACCACCGCCACCCCCGCGGCCGCGCACTCGCGCACGACCGCCGCCACCTGCGCGGTGCTCTCCGGGCGCACCACCGCCAGCGGCGCGCCCCGCCACAGCTCGCGGGTGTCCACCGCGTAGGGCGCCATGTCCCGGGGATCCCGCAGGCAACCGCGTGTGCCCAGCGTCGAGGCCAGCCGCTCCACCAGATCGCCGGCGTCCGCTCCCGAAATCGTGTCCTGGCGTGATGCCATCCTCAGGGCCCTCCCGGGACCCGTCCCCGGGCCCGCCGACCCGGCAGTATGGCAAGCCACGGCGGGTTCACCCACAGTGGCTGCCCGCATGGCCCGCTGTCTCCCGCCCGGCGCGGCGATCCGTCCACGGGCGCCGGGGTCGCTGCCTGCGTGGCCGGGCGACCCATTGCCTTCCGCCTGGGCCCGGGGCGCCATCCTGGCCTGCCGGGCGCTGCCAGGGCGCCGATTTGGCCGTGGGCAAAGGGGCCGCCCTGGGATAACTTACTCGCGCGGCGGACCCGTGACCCCGGGCCGGGGTGCGTCGCGGCGGCCCGCGGC
>JBFHNV010000164.1:0-13326 GCA_041593595.1 Gammaproteobacteria bacterium | reverse complement strand
TCTTCCGGTGCCTCCCGGGGCGCGCGGCAGGACACGGTGAGCGCCGCGAGCCGCGGGCCCAGGTAGTCCACCATGGCCACCTTGTGGGGGCGCGGGTCCCACAGGTAGACCCGCGGCACCTCGTCGCCGCCCCACGCCGCGCGCAGTGCCCGGGCGAGCCGCGTGCGGCGCAGCGCGCAGGCCGCGGAGTCCGGGTCCCAGCCGGGATCCGTGTCGGCGTTCACGCCCACCAGGATGCGGTCGAAGGGCGTGAAGCCATGGCCCATGGCCGCCAGCCCGCCGAGAAAGGCGAGCAGCGCCGCCTGCCCGTGCACCGGACCGCAGGCGGGCAGATCCACCCGCGAGGTGGTGTGCACGAAACCCCGGGTCTCGGCCGCCAGCGCGTCGCGCAGCCGCTCGATGGCGAGGGCCTCGAAGCGCGAGCGCAGGCCCGGGCCCTCGCCGCTGTTCCACCGCTGAACCTCCACGTGGTGGGAGAACACCTCGTCGCGGGTCTCGGCCAGCAGACGCTTCAACGCGTAGGTGCTGTCCACACCGCCGCTCCACAGCACCAGCGAGCGGGTGGCGCGGCGCGCCAGGGCGCCGCCCCCGCCGTGGCGGGGGCGGCTGTTCAAGGAGAGTGCGCTTCCGTCCATGGCGTGCGGTTCCACCGTCCCTGGTCTCGCCTTGCCGGGTCGTCCATGACCCGTCCCTGTGCACCGCGGCCGTCCCTGGCGTCCCTCGTGCACGGTCCCATGCTGCCCGCGGGAGCCCGACGGATGAATCCCGTGGCCGCCGCACCGACGTAGGGTTCCGCCCCCGGAAGGTGTAGGCGCACACCTACCCGCCCGGCAGCACTCAGGCGCGACAGTCGCGGGAGCCCTCGTTCAGCCAGGCGGGCGCCGCGTCCACCACGGGCACGAGCCCCCGGTCCACCTGGGGGGCTTCCACCCTGGTGCCGTCCGGAGTCTCGCGCACGTCGAAGCGCGCGGCGAAGCGGTTGCCGAGGGCGGAGTAGCGATCGAGGCCGAGCCCCGCGACGAGCATCAGCCAGGCGTGGCCAGCGGCCCGGTCGAAGCGCGGCTGCACCCGGTAGCTGGCGCCCGCGCATTCCTCGAGGCGCGCGTACAGCGTGCGGTAGGTGGCCTCGAGATTCTCCGGCGATCGGAAGCGCAGCACGCGCAACGGCTCGTCGGCCGGCGGCGACGGGTCGTAGGGCGCGGCGCAGCCGACGATCTGCACCGCCAGGCAGGCTGCCGCGAGGCGGTGCAGGAGCGCTGCCGTGTCTGCGTGGAACATGCGCTTTGAAAATTGCCGGTCCGCGACCCACTATAAGCGCCGCCTCCGCAACCACGCCTCCGCGCGACTGCCCGATGCACCGAACCGCCCTCGCCCTGCTCGCCGTCGCCGCCCTCGCCGTGTCCGGCTGCGCCGCGACCACAGCGCCGCCCGACGACACGGATCTCCGCCTGCAGGCCGCGAGCCATGCCTTCGGCGGGCGTTACGAGTACCTGGTGATCCGCTCCTCCGGTCCCCTCGCCGACCGCCTGTTCACCAACGTGGCGGGTATCACGGGTCCTTCCGACATGGCGCGGGATCTGGCAACGCGTCTCGCGCCCGCGGAGCTCCAGCCCGTGCGCATCCTGGTCACCGGACCCGACCCGGAGAAGACGCTGAAGGTGATCCGCGACGCCCTCGGCTTCCACCGCAAGAGCCGGCTGCCCCATCTCGAGTTCCTGTTCCTGGGCGAGCCGGCCCAGGAGGCGGAGGTGCGCGCCCTGGTGGAGGCCACCGGCGGTCGCATGCGCTTCGCTCCCTACGAGGGCTGACATCGGACTCAGCCGGTCGCGCGCTCCGCCGCGGCGTCACGCACCCGGAACAGCTCCGCGAGGACCACCGTGGCGTAGGCACCGGGCGGGAGCGTGAACGCGATCCACCAGCCGCCATCCACCGCCGGCTCGAGCACCAGGTCCGGCACCACGAGCCGCAGCGCCCGGCGGGCGTGGTCCAGGCCCGCGGCGGCGAGCCCGTCCCGCAGATCGGCACAGTGGGCCAGAGCCGCCGCCTCCGCGGCCGCCGCCGCGTCCCTCGCCGGCGAGGGTCCGCGGCCCCACAGCGGCCCGCTGGGATGCACGTCGTGGTCGGCCAGCCGCTGCTCGAGGGCGGCGTCCACGCGGTCTGCGACGAAGAAGCTGGCACTGCCCGCGAGCGCCACCGCTTCACCCGGCAGCAGCGTGTTCCAGGTCCCGGCGCGGACCCGCGCCGCCAGCACGCGGTTGTACAGCGCCGAGCGCGCCGCCGACAGGTACAGGCCACGGCGGTGGCGCTCGCGCACCGGCTCGGTGCCTGCGAACAGGGCCCGCGCCCGGGCCAGGTTGCCGCCCCCGTGACCGAAGCGCTGCGGCCCGAAGTAGTTGGGCACGCCGGCGGCGCGCACGCGCCCGGCCCGCGCCTCGAGCACCGCACGCTCCGCCGCCGGCGCGTGCACCAGGATGCGGAAATGGTTGCCCGCCAGCGCGCCGCGCTTCAGCTTGCGGGCGTGGAACGCCCGCGCGACCACCTGCAGACCCGCCGCCTCCAGCGCCACGTCGAGCCGCTGCGCATCGCCCGCGAACGGCACGCTGAACCACTGCCGGGTGCGGGCGTGTCGGTCCTTCAGCCCCGCGTAGCCCACGTCCCTCGGCGCGGCACCCGCCGCGCTCGCCAGCAGCCGCACCGCATGCTCGGTGTTCATGCCGCGGCGCTCGATCTCGAGCCACAGGTGCGCTCCGGACCCGCCGGGCGCGTGGGCCGGGATCTCGCACACCCGGAACTGGTCTGCGTCGCGCCGGATGACGCCGTCGCAGAGCGGCTCGCCGTGGGCACGCGGCGGGGACAGGGCGTCGGCGTCGGCGGTGCCGTCCACCGCGGCGATCAGGCCGGATCCGGCGCGGGCGCGAGCAGCACCACCGCGTGGGTGGCGATCCCCTCCTCGCGCCCGATCCAGCCCATGCGCTCGGTGGTGGTGGCCTTCACATTCACCGCGTCCGCGGTGAGCCCCAGGTCGCCGGCGATGACGGCGCGCATGCCGTCGATGTGCTCCGCGAGGCGCGGCGCCTGGGCGATGACGGTGACGTCGCAGTTCACCGGCACCAGTCCGCGTTGCCGCACCGCCTCCACCACGCGCGCCAGCAGCACGCGGCTGTCGATGTCCGCGTAGGCCGCGTCGCTGTCCGGGAAGTGGCGGCCGATGTCACCGAGGCCTGCCGCACCCAGCAGCGCGTCGCACAGGGCGTGCAGCACCACGTCGCCGTCGGAATGTGCCTCCATGCCGCGATCGTGCGGGACGTGCACGCCGCCGAGCACCAGCCGCCGGCCCGCGGCGAAGCGGTGGGCGTCGTAGCCGTGTCCGATCCTCATGACACACGCTCCAGGTGTTCCAGGACGAGCGCGGCGAGCTCCAGGTCCTCGGCGCGCGTGATCTTGATGTTGTCGGCGCGCCCCTGCACCACCCGCGGGGCGTGGCCGGCGCGCTCCATGGCCTGGGCCTCGTCGGTGGCCTGCACGCCGGCAGCCCGCGCCGCCGCGAGCGCTGCGCGCAGCGCCGCCAGCGGAAACACCTGGGGCGTGAGCGCGTGCCACAGCCCGTCGCGGGGCACGGTGGCCATCACCCGCTCGCCGTCCACCCGCTTCAAGGTGTCGCGCACCGGCGTCGCCAGCAGCGCGCCTGCCGGCGAGACCAGGGCCGCGTCCACCACCCGCGCCAGATCCGCGGCGTGCAGGCAGGGACGCACCCCATCGTGCACCAGTGCCAGATCCCCGGGGGCGGCCCCGTCGTCCAGCAGCGCGTCCAGCGCCGCGAGCACGCTGTCGGCGCGCTCGGCGCCGCCGGTGACGGTGCGCACCCCCGCGCTCCCTGCCAGCGCGGCGAAGCGCCGGTCACCAGCGGCCAGCGCCACCACCACGCCGGCGATCCGCGGGCACGCCGCGAGGCGCGCCAGCGTGTGCTCGATGACCGCGCGGCCCTGCAGCGGCAGATACTGCTTTGGCATGGCGGCGCCCATGCGCTGCCCGACGCCGGCGGCGGGCACCACCGCCCAGACGCGCCCGGTCACAGGATCGCCGCTCGTGAATCAGTCACCGCGCCTGCTGCGACGCCTTGCGGACGGCTCGCGACGGCGGGCGATCGATCCACGACCTCTCAGCGGTCGCTGAACTGGTACAGGGTCTCGTCCTTGCGGACCATGCCCAGCTCGTCGCGGGCCCGCGCCTCGACGGCGTCCAGCCCCTCCTTGAGATCGCGCACCTCGGCGGCGAGCTGCGCGTTCCTCTCGGCGAGGGCCTCGTTCTGCGCACGCTGCGCCTGCACCGCGAGCTCCAGGCGCCACACGTCCGCCAGGCTGTCCTCGCCCACCCAGATGCGGTACTGCACCGCCACGATGAAGGCCGCCAGCACCGCGACGAGCAGGCGCATCTCAGCCCGTGCCCGCGAAGGAGGCGAGGCCCGGGTAGCGGCAGGCGTCCTTCGCGCTCAGGCGTTCCTCGATGCGGATCAGCCGGTTGTACTTCGCGACGCGGTCGGAGCGCGACAGCGAGCCGGTCTTGATCTGCCCGGCGCTGGTGGCCACCGCGAGATCCGCGATGGTGGTGTCCTCGGTCTCGCCGGAGCGGTGCGAGATGACGAACGCGTACCGCCCCTTCCGGCAGAGATCGATGGCCTCGAGGGTCTCGCTCAGGGTGCCGATCTGGTTGAGCTTGATCAGCACCGCGTTGGCGACATGCTCCTCGATGCCGCGGGCGATGATCGTCGGGTTGGTGACGAACAGATCGTCCCCCACGAGCTGGCAGCGATCGCCTACCTTCTGTGTGAGCAGCCGCCACCCCGCCCAGTCGTCCTCGGCCATGCCGTCCTCGATGGACACGATGGGATAGCGCGCCACCCAGTCCGCGAGCAGCTCGGCGAAACCCGCCGCGTCGAGGCTTCGCCCCTCGCTCTTCAGGTGATAACGCCCGCCCTCGTAGAACTCCGAGCTCGCCACGTCCAGCGCGAGGTGCACGTCGCGCCCCGCCGTGTAGCCGGCCTCGCCGACGGCCTCGAGGATCGCCTCGATGGCCGACTCATTGGATTCGAGGTCCGGCGCGAACCCGCCCTCGTCGCCCACCGCGGTGCTCAATCCGCGCCCGGACAGCACGCGTTTGAGCGTGTGGAAGATCTCCGCGCCCACCCGCACCGCCTCGCGCAACGACCCTGCACCGGACGGCACGATCATGAACTCCTGCAGGTCCACGCTGTTGTCCGCGTGGGCGCCGCCGTTGACGATGTTCATCATCGGCACCGGCATCGTGAACGGGCCGTCGCCGCCCAGGTACTCGAACAGGGACTGGCCGCGGGCGCGGGCCGCCGCCCGTGCGCAGCCGAGCGAAACCGCGAGGATCGCGTTGGCCCCCAGGCTCGACTTGTTCTCCGTGCCGTCCAGCTCGATCATGCGCGCGTCCAGGGCCTGCTGGTCGCTCGCATCCATGCCGGTGAGCGCGGCGCGGATGCGATCCTGCACGTTGCGCACGGCCTTCGTCACGCCCTTGCCCAGGTAACGGTCCGCGTTGCCGTCGCGCAGCTCCAGCGCCTCGCGCGCCCCGGTGGAGGCGCCCGAGGGCGCCACCCCGCGGCCCAGCGCCCCGCCCTCCAGCAGCACGTCCGCCTCGATAGTGGGGTTGCCCCGCGAGTCGAGCACCTCGCGCGCGACGATGTCCTTGACGGTGGTCGCGCTCATGCCCGCAAGCGCTCGGCCGCCGCGTCCAGGCGTTGCTCGTCGAAGCCCCGGGACTTCACCTCGCGGTCGATGGCCGCCAGCGTCTCCAGCAGCCCCTCCATGCGCCCGAGCGGCCAGGCATTGGGGCCGTCGCTCAGCGCCTGCTCCGGCTGCGGGTGGGTCTCCATGAACAGGCCCGCCACCCCCGCGGCCACCGCGGCCCGCGCGAGCACCGGCACGAACTCGCGCTGCCCGCCCGACGAGGTGCCCTGCCCACCCGGCATCTGCACCGAGTGGGTGGCGTCGAACACCACCGGGCAGCCGGTCTCGCGCATCACGGCGAGCCCGCGCATGTCGGACACCAGGTAGTTGTAGCCGAAGCTCGCGCCGCGCTCGCACACCATGATCTGGCGATTGCCCGCGGCGCGCGCCTTGTCCACCACGTTGACCATGTCCCACGGCGCGAGAAACTGGCCCTTCTTGATGTTCACGGGCCGGCCCGCCGCGGCAACGCGCTGGATGAAGTTGGTCTGGCGGCACAGGAAGGCGGGCGTCTGCAGCACGTCCACCACCTCGGCCACCTCGTCCATGGGCGTGTCCTCGTGCACGTCGGTGAGCACCGGCACACTTACCTCGCGGCGCACACGCTCGAGGATGCGCAGCCCCTCCTCCATGCCCGGGCCGCGATAGCTCGCGGCCGAGCTGCGGTTCGCCTTGTCGAAGGAGGACTTGTAGATGAACGGCACGCCGGCGCGCGACGCCATGTCCTTGAGCGCCGAGGAGGTCTCGAGCGCCAGCGCCTCGGACTCGATGACGCACGGACCCGCGATCAGGAACAGCGGGTGCTCGAGCCCCGCCCGGAACCCGCACAGATCCACGGTTACTCGTCCGCCATGGCCGGCTCGGCCACGGTACTCTCGTGGAACTCGTTCGCCGCCTCCACGAAGCCGGTGAACAGGGGGTGGCCGTCGCGAGGCGTGGAGGTGAACTCCGGGTGGAACTGGCAACCCACGAACCAGGGGTGGTCGGCGAGCTCCACCACCTCCACCAGGTTGCCGTCCAGCGTCTTGCCCGCGATGGACAGGCCGGCTTCCTGCAACGGGTCCATGTAGGTGTTGTTGAACTCGTAACGGTGGCGGTGGCGCTCGCTGATCACCTCCTTGCCGTACATGGCGCGCACCCGGGACTCGCGGCGCAGGCGAATCTCCTGGGCGCCGAGGCGCATGGTGCCTCCCAGATCGCCGTCCTCGGCACGCTGCTCCAGTGAGCCGTCCGGGTTCACCCACTCGGTGACCAGCGCGATCACCGGATGCGGCGTGTCGTGGTTGAACTCCGTGCTGTCGGCATCCTTGAGGCCCGCGCGGTGACGCGCGAACTCGATCACGGCCGCCTGCATGCCGAGGCAGATCCCGAGATAGGGGATGTTGTTCTCGCGCGCGTAGCGCGCCGCCTGGATCTTGCCCTCGATACCGCGCTTGCCGAAGCCGCCGGGCACCAGGATCGCGTCCATGCCGTTGAGGCAGCCGGTGCCCGTGGTCTCTATGTCCTCCGAGTCCACGTAGCGGATCTCCACCCGCGTGCCGGTGTGGATCCCGGCGTGCACCAGGGCCTCGGTGAGCGACTTGTAGGACTCGGTCAGATCCACGTACTTGCCCACCATGGCGATGCGCACCTTGCGCCGCGCGCCCTCCAGCCCCTCCACCACCTTGTCCCACTCGGACAGATCGATCTCGGCGGCGTTCAGCTTGAGCTTCTCCACCACCAGGTCGTCCAGCCCCTGCCGGTGATACAGGCGCGGGATCTTGTAGATGCTGTCCACGTCCATCGCCGAGATCACCGCCCGCTCGGGGACATTGGTGAACATCGCAATCTTGCGCCGCTCGTTGTCGGGCAGGGCCTGGGTGGAGCGGCACAGCAGAATATCCGGCTGGATGCCGATGGAGCGCAGCTCCTTGACCGAGTGCTGGGTGGGCTTGGTCTTCACCTCGCCCGCCGTCGGCAGGTACGGCACCAGCGTCAGGTGGATGAACAGCGACTGGCTCTCTCCGAGCTCGATGCGCATCTGGCGGATGGTCTCGAGGAACGGCAGCGACTCGATGTCGCCCACGGTGCCGCCGATCTCCACCATGCACACCTCGGCGTTGCCGGCGGCCTGGCGCACGCACGCCTTGATCTCGTCGGTAATGTGCGGAATCACCTGCACCGTGCCGCCCAGGTACTCGCCGCGGCGCTCCTTGCGGATCACGTTCTCGTAGATCTGGCCCGTGGTGAAGTTGTTGGACTTCCCCATGGTGGTGCGCACGAAGCGCTCGTAGTGGCCGAGGTCGAGATCGGTCTCGGCGCCGTCCGCGGTCACGAACACCTCGCCGTGCTGCAGCGGATTCATGGTGCCCGGATCCACGTTGATGTACGGGTCCAGCTTGACGAGGGTGACTTTCAGGCCGCGCGCTTCGAGGATGGCGGCGAGGGAGGCGGAGGCAATCCCCTTGCCGAGAGACGACACCACTCCGCCCGTGATGAAGATGAATCGAGGCATCCGGTTCCTTCTTCGGACCGCCTTGAAACGGGGTCCGGGACGGGTGGTCATGATACCGGGATGCCCGGGGGATGGACAGGCGCGGCCGCGCGCCGCCACCGGCATCGGCGCGCGGCCCGGACCGCCGCCGGCCGCTCAGTACGCGGTCATCTCCAGGTAACCCACGCCCGCCACGGGCCGGTCCGCGTCGCGGCCGGTCACCGCCACGGCGCCCTCCCAGTAGCGGATGCTGCCGCGGTGCTCCTGGTCCGGGATGCGGGCGCGCAGGGTGAGGTCCAGCGTGCCGGTCTCGAGCCGCCACGCCACCGGGTAGCGCCCGCCGCGCGGGCTGGTCCAGTGCTCCAGCGCCTCGAGGCGCACGTCGCCCGCCGCGAGGCGCTGGCGCGCCCCGCCCGCGTCCGC
The DNA here is from genome assembly GCA_041593595.1 of Gammaproteobacteria bacterium. Classification (GTDB taxonomy): domain Bacteria; phylum Pseudomonadota; class Gammaproteobacteria; order HK1; family HK1; genus JBFHNV01. Next base: position 4,680 of record JBFHNV010000164.1, on the reverse strand, counting down.
CACCACGCCCGCGCTGAACGGGTGCATGCCGCCGCGCTCGTCGCGCAGGCGGTAGAACATCACGTCGCGACCGTCGTCGAGCTGCAGCGCGAACCAGTCCCAGCCCGTCTGGTCCGCCGCCAGCGCGCTGGTGCTCCACTCGCGGTCCATCCAGGCGCTGCCGGTCACCTGGAAGCGCCCGTCGGGGGTGGTTACCCGGCCCCGCGCCGGCAGCCGCGTGTAGGAGTAGTAATACGACGCGTTGCCCGGCTCGGCGCTCTTGCGGCTCAGGCCCGCATCGCCCTGAAGCACCCGGGGATGGCCCGGGGACAGCTCCAGTTCCAGCGCCACCGCGCCGTCGGCCGCCGCGAGGTGCAGTGGAAAGGGCTCGGCACCGACGCCCGGGGCCGCGTCCACCCGCCAGTCCTCCAGCCATACCGCGAGGGGCAGCGCCCGGGCGCCGGCCAGGCCGGCCGCGCCGCGCGCGAAGCGCTCGAAGGCGTGGAAGCGCCCCGCGGCCACGTCGGTGACGGCGAAGTGGCCCATCCAGGCCTGGCGCGTCGCGAGCGGCGAGGCGCGCACAGGGGCGTCGGGGCTCAGGGCGAAGCGGAACAGGGTGAGCTGGAAGCCGAAGGGGCGGCCGTCCGGGGCCGCCAGGTTTCCCGTGAAGTACCACCATTCGCTGCGGAAGTCCGGGTGGGGCCCGTGGTCCCGGGGGAATTCGAGGCTGCCGGGTCGCGTGGCACGGGCGTAGCCGTCCGTGGCCGGGGAGGACATGACCGCGGACACCGGCGATCCGTCGCCGCGGGCGCCGGCGGGCTGCCCCGCCACCGGTGCCCCGTCGCCGCAGCCGCCCAGGGCCGCGGCGATCAGCAGCGCCCAGACGGCGCAGCAGTTGCCCACGGCGCGGCGCGCCATGTCGGGGCCGGGCATCAGGCGGTGCCCTCCTCCAGCTCGCGCAGGAACCGCAGCAGCTCCCGGAAGCGGCGCGGCGGCGCGCCGCGGGTCTGCTCGTCCCTGGCGGCGCGCACCAGCGCGCGCAGCCGCGGCCGGTCGAGCCCCGGATGAGCGGCCGCCAGCTCTCCCACCGCCTCGTCGCCCTCCGTCAGGAGGCGCTCGCGCCAGCGCTCGAGCCGGTGCAGCCGTGCCGCCTCCCGCGCGCCGGCGTGGCGCAGGCCCTCCACCGCCTCGCGCACCGGCTGCGCATCGCCCCGCGCCAGCAGGTTGCCCAGGTGGCGCACGTGGCGGGCCCGCGCGCCCTTGCGCAGCGCGCGCCCGCCCTCCACCGCGGCGCGCAGGTTCTCGTCCAGCGGCACCCGTTCGAGCTCGCCCGGGCTGAGCGAGAGCAGCGCATCACCCAGCTCTTGCAGCGAGCGGTGCGCGCGCTTGCGTGCCGACTTGCTCGCGGGCGCTGACGGATCGCCGTCGTCGTCGTAGTGTTCAGGGTCCATCGAGTCGCGATCCTGGCATCGAGCGCAGTCTACGTGCCGGCCGTGCGCCGCGGCACGTCGCGCCGCCGCCGGGCCCGGCGCGCCGCGCCGATACTGCGCCGCCTCACGTACGGACCGCCGCCATGACCGCCCCGAGCCCCGTCTTCACCCGCCTGGAGGATTACGCGCCCCCGCCGTTCCTGGTGGACAGCGTCCACCTGCGCTTCGATCTGGGGCACGAGGAGACGGGCGTGCGCTCCACCCTCGCGGTGCGGCGCAACCCGCAGGCAGCCCGGGCGCAGGACCTGGTGCTCGATGGCCACCGGCTGCCCCTCGTTTCGGCGCACATCGACGGCAGCGCAGTGCCGGCGCGCCGCCTCGCGCTAACCGACGAGCACCTCACCCTGCGCCGCGTGCCTGACGCCTTCACCCTCGAGCTCGAGACACGCCTGCGCCCGCAGGACAACACTGCCCTCGAGGGTCTGTACCGCTCCGCCGACACCTTTTGCACCCAGTGTGAGGCAGAAGGGTTCCGGCGCATCACCTGGTTTCTCGACCGCCCGGACGTGATGACCGTGTTCACCACCACCATCACCGCCGACGCGAAGCGCTACCCGGTGCTGCTGTCCAACGGCGACGCCGTCGAGCGCGTGGCGCTGGAGGGCGGGCGCCACGCGGTCACCTGGCACGATCCCTTCCCCAAGCCGACCTACCTGTTCGCCCTGGTGGCCGGGGATCTCGCGCGTGTGGAGGACCGCTTCGTGACCCGCAGCGGGCGCGAGGTGGCACTGCACATCTACGTGGAGCACCACAACCGCGACCGTTGCGCTCACGCCATGGAGTCGCTGAAGAAGGCCATGCGCTGGGACGAGGAGGTGTACGGACTCGAGTACGACCTGGACACCTACATGATCGTCGCGGTGGACGACTTCAACATGGGTGCGATGGAGAACAAGGGGCTCAATGTCTTCAACTCGAAGTACGTGCTGGCGCGCCCGGACACCGCCACCGACGCGGACTTCGCCAGCATCGAGGGAGTGATCGCCCACGAATACTTCCACAACTGGACCGGCAACCGGGTCACCTGCCGGGACTGGTTCCAGCTGAGCCTGAAGGAGGGGCTCACGGTGTTCCGGGACCAGGAGTTCTCGAGCGACGTGGGCTCGCGCGCGGTCAAGCGCATTCAGGACGTGCGCATCCTGCGCTCGCACCAGTTCGCGGAGGACGCGGGCCCCATGGCACACCCGGTGCGGCCCGACTCCTACATCGAGATCAGCAACTTCTACACCGTCACCGTGTACAACAAGGGCGCCGAGGTGATCCGCATGATGCACACCATCCTCGGCGACGACGGCTTCAAGAAGGGCATGCGACTGTACTTCGAGCGCCACGACGGCCAGGCGGTCACCACCGAGGACTTCGTGTGCGCCATGGAGGACGCGAACGGCGTGGATCTCGGCCAGTTCCGGCTCTGGTACACCCAGGCGGGCACGCCCGTGGTGCACGTGCGCACCCACCACGACGGGACCGCCGGGACATTCCGCGTGACGCTCGAGCAGGACTGCCCGCCGACGCCCGGACAGCAGGACAAGGCGCCCTTCCACATTCCGCTCAAGCTCGCCCTGCTGGACGCCGCCGGGCGCCCCGTGACGGCCCGCGTGCAGGGTGCGCACATGCAGGGCGACGTCCTGCACCTGAAGGAGCGGCAGGGCGAGGCGGTTTTCGAGAGCGTTGCCGAGGCACCCGTGCTGTCCCTGGGTCGCGGCTTCTCGGCGCCGGTGAAGATTCAGGTGGACCGCGGCGACGAGGAGCTCGCCTTCCTCATGAGCCGCGACGACGATCCCTTCAACCGCTGGGACGCGGCCCAGACCTTCGCACTGCGCCTCATCATCGAGCTGGCCGGAAGCCTCGCCGGCGGCCACGAGCGCGTCATGCCCGCGGCCTTCGTGGAGGCCTTCGCACGCACGCTCGAGGATCACGAAAGCGACAAGGCGCTCATCGCCGAGGCACTGACGCTGCCTTCGGAGAGCTACGTGGCGGACCAGATGCCGCGGGTGGACGTGGACGCCATCCACGAGGCCCGCCAGACGCTGCGCCGCAGCCTCGCCTGGGAGCTGCAGGAGCGCTTCCAGCGGGTGATGATGGAGCACCAGGCCAACGCGCCCTACGCGTTCACTCCCCGCGAGGTGGGCCGGCGCGCGCTCAAGAACCTGTGTCTCGGGTTCCTGATGGAGCTCGAGGACCCGGAGGTGCGTCGCGTGTGCATGGCACAGCTCGAGAACGCCGACAACATGACCGACCAGCTGGCGGCGCTGCACATGCTCGCCAACAGCGACACGCCCGAGCGCGGCGACGCCCTGTCCCTGTTCGAGGAGCGCTGGCGTGACGACCCCCTGGTGCTGGACAAGTGGTTCACCGCCCAGGCCAGCGCCCACCTGCCGGACACGCTGCAGCGGGTGCGCGCCTTGCTGGAGCATCCTGGCTTCGACGTCCGCAACCCGAACCGGGTGCGCGCCCTCATCGGCGCGTTCTGCCAGGCCAATCAGGTGCGCTTCCACGCCGCCGACGGTTCCGGCTACCGCTTCGCCGCCGACCAGGTCATTGCCATCGACCCGGCGAACCCGCAGGTGGCTGCGCGCCTGCTCGGCGCATTCAGCCGCTGGCGGCGATTCGACGACGACCGCCAGGCCCTGATGCGCGAGTCCCTGGAGCGGGTGCTGGCCGCGCGGGGCCTGTCGCGAGACTGCTACGAGGTGGCGTCGAAGACCCTGGCCTGAGAGCTCGTGGCGCTCTCTTGCGCCGGCGCGGCGCCGCCCGTCACGGGCGCGGGTCGAGCGCCTCGGTGATGATGTGGATGAGGCCGTTGTCGGCGGGAATGTCGCCCTGGAGGATCCAGCGGTTGTCCACGAGCACCGCGCCGCTCATGTCCACGAACTCCAGGCGATGCCCACCGGAGGTGGCGCGAGGGCGCTCGCGCCGCAGCTCGCGCAGGCTCACGGTGCCGTCCAGCAGGTGGTGGCGCACCAGCCGCGCCGCGGCCTCGGGGCTCTCGGGCGCGAGCGTCGCGGGGACCTTCTCCGGCGCGAGCAGGGTATAAGGCCCCTCCGTGTCCAGCGCCCGCGCGAGGTTGGCGCGCTCGATGAGGGCGATGAAGGCGCCGAAGCGTCCGTAGTCGCGCAGCGTCGACACCAGCCCGGCCGCCGCCGCGTCCGACGTCGCGACGATGCCGATAGCCAGCGCAAGCATCAGCCACGTGCCGCGGGCGGGCGCG